>JAITNM010000268.1 GCA_031290475.1 Treponema sp.
GTGCCCCAGGGATAATCGCCGGAAAGCACTTTCATCAGAGTACTCTTCCCCGCGCCGTTCTCGCCAACCAGGGACAGAATCTCTCCTTTCCTTAATTCCAGGGAAATATCGTTTAAAGCCACTACGCCGGGGAATGTCTTGGTGATTCCCTTCATCTCGATAAGGTTTTCACCCATGCTTTATTCCTGAACCGCTTTCAAGTCCGCCTGGCCGCTCCGGCCTTGCTTTTTCGGGAGCCTGGCGCCCCGCAGAGCGGATCCCCGCGCATATTGATCGAGTATAACCGCGATAATCAGTACCGCCCCAACAACGAGGTTCTGGTAGTAAATATCGATATGCATCAGGGTCATGCTGTTTGTAAGCATGTTCATAAAGAAAGCGCCAATGGCTGTTCCCAGAATGGTTCCGCGGCCTCCGAAGGTACTGGTGCCCCCGACTATACAGGCCGCGATAACGATCATCTCCTGTCCCGTACCCACCGAGGGCTGGGCCGAACCCAGACGCGAACCCATCATGATTCCGGTTAAAGAAGCCATAACGCCTGAGATCATATACGCCGCCAGGGTAATGCCGCTGATGGAAATTCCCGAAAGCTTTGCCGCCTCCACATTGCCGCCTATGGCGTAGGTTGCGCGTCCGAACGATGTTTTGGTTAATACGATATGGAAAACAATACAAAGAAAAATACAAAGCCAGACAATGGTAGGAATACCCAGAGGATTACTCTGTTCAATGGCTTGAAAGTTTTTGGGCATAGGATAAATCGGAAGCCCCTTGGTGCTGATATAGACAAGCCCGCGGGCCATGAACATCATGCCCAGGGTCATTATCATGGGCGGGGTCTTAAATTTAACAATGATCAGGCCGTTCACAATTCCGATGATGGCCCCAATGATAAGGGCCATTAAAATCGCAACCCACACCGGTATGCCCATTTGGACCATGAAGATGCCCACCACGACGCAGCCCAGGGCCAGCACCGAACCGACGGACAGGTCTATGCCCCCGGCAATGAGAACCAGGGTCATACCAATACCTGAAATAAAAACAAAACCCGTCTGCCTTAAGAGGTTATTAATATTGTTCAAGGTGAAAAAAATCGGGTTTACCAATTGCACCAGGATGGCGTAGGCAACAGTGGGAATGATAATCCCCCGTTCCTTCATGTTCCAAAAACCTTTTCCAAAACGGAGAAAAATATTACCCTTTTGCTTCATATCCCCCACTTTTTTTACTTTCCGTAATAAGTATCGTTACCTTAGCATTATTTGTTCTCTCTGTCAACAAAATTTTTAACAACGCTAGGGCGCGCTGAAAAACCCGGTGCTTTTCATTTCATTGCGCAAAAACGACATTAAAGAAACGCAAAACTTCGGCTTTTTTCGACGTTGAATCCCTGTTCTCTTTCTTCTATAATAATGCTCATGGACTACAAACAAGCGGGTGTAGACATTGAAGAAGGGTATAGGGCGGTTCGGAAGTACCGGGAACTGACGGAAAGCACCCGGAACCGGGCCGTCCTGAACGGAATCGGGAGCTTTGGGGGGATGTTTTCCCTTAAGGAGCTTTTGGAAGCCGGAGCGGGGATGGAAGATCCGGTACTGGTTTCCGGGACCGACGGGGTGGGTACCAAACTGGACATTGCCTTTAGGCTTTCAAAATACGACACCCTGGGGATAGACCTGGTGGCCATGTGTGTGAACGACATACTCTGCCACGGCGCAAAGCCCCTCTTCTTCCTTGACTACCTGGCCTGCGGGAAACTGGACGCCCATGTGGCCGCAAGCCTCGTAAAAGGGGTGGCCCTTGGCTGCCGGGAAACGGGAAGCGTTCTCTTAGGGGGCGAAACCGCCGAAATGCCCGGTTTTTACGATCCGGGAAAGTACGATATGGCGGGCTTTTCTGTGGGGCTCGTGGACCGGAAGAACATCATAAAGGGCGCGAAAATTCAGGAGGGGGACGCCCTTATCGGCCTCGCATCTTCGGGCCCCCACTCCAACGGGTTCAGCTTAATCAGAAAGGCCATCCCCGATCTGGATGAAGACTTTGGGGGTATGCCCATTGGTTACGCCCTGCTGGAACCAACCCGGCTTTACGTCAGACCGGTTTTGGGGTTGATGGAAACCGTGGAAATCCGGGGTATGGCCCACATAACCGGGGGCGGCTTTTACGAGAATATCCCCCGCATGTTTCCCCGGGAGCCCGCCGGAGGGGCGGCTTTTGACGCGGTGATCAAAGAAAACTCCTGGTCCATACCCCCCATTTTTGCCCGAATCGCGGCCGGTATCGGCTCTGATGACGGAGAGGGCATAACAGAAGCTCTTCTTACCGGAGAAGCGGCTCAACAACAGGGCGAAGAATTCCTCAAAAAAGACGGGGCCTTGAGGAGACTGATGTTCAACACCTTTAACATGGGAATAGGATTTGTGATCGCCGTGAACCCCCTGGACAGCAGAAACGCGCTTGAATACCTGGACAGTAAAAGTTTCCCCGCGTGGGAAATCGGCCGGGTGGAGGCCGCCGGAGGGAGAGATGGGGAAGTCCGCTTTGTCTGATCCGGGCGCCCTTGGGACGCACGCTCCCGGGAGGGCGGCGGGAAACGGCGCGGCCGGCCAGGTACGAATACTGGTTCTGGTTTCCGGAAGCGGGACGAACCTCCAGGCCCTCTTTGACGCCGAAAAGGCGGGGCGTTTCCAGAGCCCCGCCGGAAGGGGCGTCATTTCGCTCGTGGTGTCCGACAGGCCCGGGGCTTACGCCCTGGAACGGGCCCGGGCCGCGGGGGTTCCGGCGCTGGTAGCGGCGCCTCGAACCAGTGGGGCGGCGGCGGGGCTTTCCAAAACAGAAAAACGGCGGGAACTTTCGGACCGGATCCTGGAACGGGCCTGGGCGGAGGGTATCGGCCTTATCATCCTCGCAGGGTTTCTGTCGATTCTCCGGGGGGAGATCCTTGCCGAATACGCGGGGAGGATCATCAACCTCCACCCTGCCCTGCTCCCAAAATACGGAGGAGAGGGCATGTACGGCGATCGGGTGCACCGGGCAGTGCTGTCCACGGGAGAGGCTGAATCGGGGTGTACGGTACACCTGGTAGACGGGGGCGCCGACACCGGGCCTGTTCTGCTCCAGAAACGGGTAGCGGTACTGCGGGGCGATACCGCAGAAACACTGGCGGAACGGATCCGCCGGGAAGAGCATATCGCCATTGTTGAAGGCGCGGCAATAATGATAGAACGGATTGCCAAAATATAGAGGAGTTTTATAATGAAAAAACGGGCGTTAATCAGCGTATTCTATAAAGAGGGGGTTGCCGAACTTGCCTCTTTCCTTTCCCAGTCCGGATGGGATTTGCTCTCCACCGGCGGGACGGCCAGGTACCTTGGGGAGCAGGGACTCCCGGTGACGGACGTGTCGGCGGTAACGGGCTTTCCCGAGTGCCTTGACGGGCGGGTAAAGACCCTTCACCCGGCAATACACGCGGGACTTCTGGCCCGGAGGGAGATCAAAACCCACATGGAAACCCTGGAAAAGCTGAATTTGCAGACAATAGATTTAGTGTGCGTCAACCTCTACCCCTTCTTCGAGAAGGTTCAGGCAGGGCTTTCCCTGGAAGAGACTGTGGAATTTATCGACATAGGCGGCCCTACTATGCTGCGCTCCGCGTCGAAAAACTACCACGACGTGATTGTACTTACAGACCCGGCGGACTACGGCGAGGCAGTTTCACTGCTCAAGGCGGGATCCATACCCCTTGAAACGCGGAAACGCCTTGCCGGAAAAGTCTTCAATCTTACCTCAGCCTACGACGCCGCCATTGCCCGCTATCTCCTGGATGACGCCTATCCCCCCTTCTACCCGATCTCGGTAAAAAAAACACAATCTCTGCGTTACGGTGAAAACGGACACCAGACGGCGGCGCTCTACGTAAACACCGACAGGCCCGGAGTTTTTGGTTCCCTGGAACAGCTCGCCGGCAAGGAACTCTCTTACAACAACATCCGGGACCTTGATCTGGCGTGGAAGGCGGTTTGCGCCTACGGCCTTAAGGCGGATGACGCGCCTCCCCAGGGTGAAGCGGAAGTAGCGGCCCTGGCCCTCAAGGACGAGGCGGCTCCGGCGGCATGCGTTGCGGTAAAGCACAATACCCCCTGCGGCATCGCCCTGGGGAACACCCTCCTTGAGGCCTACGACAAGGCCTATGCCTGCGATCCGGTTTCTATCTTCGGCGGTATTATCGCCAGTAATACTACCGTAGATGCGGCAACGGCGGCAAGACTCGGGGAGCTGTTCCTGGAAATCGTCATTGCCCCGGACTTTGAAGAGGATGCTCTGGAAATTCTTAAAAAGAAAAAGAACCTCAGGATCATACGATCAAGACTGGCGCCCTCTGAAAAGAAGGAATATATCGCCGTGGACGGAGGAGCCCTGGTACAGGAGTCAAACCGGAAGCTTCTTGAAAAATGGGATGTGGTAACCAAAACCGCCCCGGCGGATGAGGACATCCCGGAGATGCTTTTCGGCATGAGGGCGGTAAGTTACGTCAAATCCAACGCCATCGTGGTAGTAAAGGACAGGACGGCGGTAGGCATAGGGGGCGGAGAAACCAACCGCATTTGGGCGGCGGAACTGGCCTTAAACCGGGCGGCTAAAAACACCGCCGCCGCCGCCGAGGCGGGAAAGGGCGACGGCAGCCCTGCCCGGGTACTGGCCTCGGACGCGTTCTTCCCCTTTCCCGATGTTGTCGAAGTGGCGGGCATTGCGGGAATCAGGACCATCATCCAGGTAGGGGGCTCTCTGAACGACAAAGCCTCTATTGAGGCCGCGGACCGGCTGGGAATCGCCATGGTACTCACCGGAATCAGGCATTTCAAGCACTAGAAGAAATCGCTAATACGGGAGGGGCTACCCTTGACCGGAAAGTCTCCGGATATTAGAATAAAATAAAGAGTTTAAAAAGCAGCGGAGCGTAAATGAAGGAAGGTCAACAAGAAACTATCATACTTGTGGACGATAATCTGGCGAATTTGCGGGTTGGGAAGAACGTCCTCAGTGAAAAATACAATGTTTTCACCGCTCCTTCCGCCGGGAAGATGTTCAGCCTTCTTATAAAAAACAGGCCGGACATGATTCTGCTTGATATCGAAATGCCGGAAATGAACGGCTACGAAGCCATCAAGCTGCTCAAATCAAATCCGGAAACCCAGCATATCCCGGTTATTTTCCTCACCGCCAAAACCGAAACCGAAGACGAGGTAAAGGGTTTCAATCTGGGGGCGATTGATTATATCACCAAACCCCTGGTACCCCAACTGCTCCTCAAGCGGATCGAAATCCATCTTTTGGCGGAAGCGCAAAAGCAGGTCTTAAGATTTCAGAAGGAAGAATTTAAATCGGTACTCAATCTGGACGCCGAGTTCAACCATATTCAGGACCTGGACATCCTTTTGGAACGGATCCTCTTTGAAGCCCGAAGGGTGGTGCACGCCGATGCGGGTTCCCTTTATATACGGGAACTGGTTAAAGAAAACAACAAAACGGTAGAAATGCTGACAATTAAATATTCCCAAAACCATACTTTGCAGAAAGAACTTCCTCCGGGGAAAAAACTGGTATATTCTGTTTTTAAAATACCCATAGATGATAAAACAATATCCGGTTACTGCGCCCTTACGAGAAAACTTGTAAATGTTCCTGATGTGTACAATCTTCCTGCGGACGTTTCTTTTTCCTACAGCACTAATTATGATAAAATTGCGGGATACAAAACCACTTCCATACTTACCCTCCCCCTGGTAACCGCCGAGGGGCGCCTCCTTGGGGTTCTTCAGATGATCAACGCCAAGGATAAGAACGACAATATTGTTTCTTTTGACAAAGATGATGAACTTCTGATCTCCCACTTTGCTTCAAACGCAATTTTTGTGCTTCAGCAGACCTATATATTCAACGCCATGATCCTGAGAATGATCCGGATGGCGGAGCTTCGGGATCCCAAAGAGACCGGCACCCATGTCAACCGGGTGGCAGGGTATACGCTGGAAATCTACAACGGCTGGGCCAGACGGCAGGGTATTTCCGAAGAAGAGCAGGATAAATTCCGGGATACCCTTAAGATCGGCGCCATGCTTCACGACGTAGGAAAAGTTGCGATCTCCGATATGATCCTGAAAAAGCCCGGACGTTTTACCCCGGAAGAATATCTGATTATGCAGTTCCATACGGTGTGGGGCTCAAAACTCTTCAACGATCCCCTCTCTCCCCTGGATTCCATTGCCAAGGATATTGCCCTGACCCATCATGAAAATTGGGACGGTTCCGGTTATCCCGGCTGGGTTGACCTTGACGCCATAGAGATTGATGAACAGGGATGCGCCAAGACAAACCCTATAAAAACCAATGAAGATGGAAAGGCAGTGGGCAAAAAGGGTGAGGAAATCCCCCTCTGGGGCCGTATTGTCGCCCTGGCGGATGTGTACGACGCCCTCTGCTCCAAGCGGGTCTACAAAGAGCCCTGGACCGAAGAAGACGTGTTGACGGAAATAAAAAAAATGCGGGGCACTAAATTCGACCCGGAACTGGTGGACGTGTTCTTCGAAATATACTCCAATATCAAGCTCGTGCGCACCTTGTACCCGGAAACCGAATAACTCCCCGATTATATCACGAATACCAAAGCCCCGCTCTTCGGGTCCCTCGTTTTTTTCTCCGGCGGCGGCAGGTGCAGCAGTGTTCCTGCGGGAACGGCGTTTAACGCCGTTCCGCTCCCGGAGAGGAGGACCGTCCCCAGAGGAGAACAGCCGTACCTCCCGTACAAGGCGCCGCCCCGCTGGTTCAAGGCGCCACCCCGCTGGTTCAAGGCGCCGCCCCAGGCGCCCTTCACCGGGAACGCGTCTGACATCACCCGCACAGGAATACTGTTGCCGGCAGGAGAAGGCGTTATCTCCCCGGCGCCGGTTAACAGAAAACTTAAGACCGCCCGCTCCTTTGGGATACCTGACAGAGCGGAGAGGTCCTTTAGTTTTTTCGGGGCATCCCCGGAGCTAAAGGCAAAATGACACCATTTCTGTTTTCCCTGCTCTTTCCCGCCCGGCCAGGGACAGTCGCCGCTGTGGGTACAGGGAGCGGAAGTCCCCCGGCCCACGCTCCCCAGGGCGGCCCGGAGGGAGGCAATGAACTCCCCGGAACGGGGGACGCCCGGTTCCACCACAAGGATAGATCCCCCCGGCGCGGCCAGGGCGTCAAGGCGCCGCCCTTCACGCAGAGCTTCTTCCTCCAGGGAAAAGTGATCGGTATGGGGAATTTTCCAGAAAAGTTCATTGTACACATTTACCGCGCAGACCAGGGCGGATTTGGCTGCCGGAGGAGAAGGGCGGCGGCTGTGGTTTTCCCGGATATCGGCGCGGATAGTTTTAATTGTCCAGGCGGCGTCCCCGCCGTGTGACAGGGCGGAGAAAAGCTTCAATCCGGCGTCCAGGACTTTGGCGGTCTGGTCTACACACCGGAATTCAAGCTCAAGACCCCGCAGGTCCGGCCGGGCTATCCAGAGGGCGATGGGCACGGTAAGGGGACCGGAACCGAGATCGGTGACGCTGTCGCCGTCTTTGAGGGAAAGGGGCAATGCCGGAAGAAGCCGGACCAGGCGGTATACGTTCCAGGGAAGGAAGTAGCGGAGGTAAGCGGAAAGGGCGGCCCCCGTATTGAGATAGGCCCCCGGGCGCTCGCCCCGGCTTTCCGTAAGGAGCCGGGAAAGTTCCGCCACATCCTTCTTGAGGCGGAAACGGTACTGGCTTGGTATGGGAAAGAGCTTATCAACAAGACGCGGCAGATTTTCCATAAGATTCCGGGCTTCTTCGGTTGGAGAAGGAAACAGGGAAGTTGTCATTTTTTACCTTTTATGACCGGCAGGGCCGTCTTTCCGCCTCCGGCCCTTCCCTCCCTGGGAAGCAGTTCGGTCCCTTCCCGGCTTTTGGGAACTGCGGAGTTCAATCAGTATGGGCACAAGGGAGAACCCCAAATCCTTGCGGATCCTGTTGCGAAGGTAGGAAATGTACGGATCGGTTACGGCATGGAGGCGGGATACGAAAAGGGTGAATTTTACCGGGTTTTCTGAAACCTGGACGGCGTACTTTATCTTGAAACGGGTATTGGGGCCTGTGGGGGGCGGATATTCTTCCAGCCATTTTTCCAGGGCAAAATTAAGCCGGCTGGTTTCGATACGCATGGTAAGCTGGGCGTACATCCTGTTTGCCGTGTTGAGCAGTTCCTCCACCCCAAAGCCCGTTTCGGCGCTCAGGGCCACAATGGGGGCAAATTCCATTTGGCCGAACAGGAACCGGAGCCTGTCGGAAACAGCGGCAAAAGTGTTCTTCACGTCCGGCATAAGATCCCATTTGTTAAGCACAAAAACTATTCCCCTGCCCTGATCATGGGCCAGGGCGGCGATCTTCTTATCCTGATCCGAAAGCCCCTCCTCAGCATCGATCAAAAGAAATACAATATCCGCCTCGTCTATGGATTTGATCGCCCTGTTTACCGAATAGTATTCCACATTTTCCGTTACTCTGGCCTTCCGCCGTATTCCCGCGGTATCCAGGATATGAAAACTCTTCCCCCGGTACTCGAAGTTCCCCTCCACCACGTCCCGGGTAGTGCCGGGTTTTTCACTTACAATAGAAGCGCTGCTTTCCGTCAGCCGGTTCGACAAAGTTGATTTTCCGGTATTCGGCTTTCCAAGGAGGGCAATACGTATGGGTCTTGTCCCTTCCCCGTCAAACACGACCGGCGAAAAATCAAGCCTCCCGGTAATGGCCATCTCCAGTTCCGCCACATTGTCGCCGTGTTCGGCGGAAATCATGTACACATCTTCAAAACCGTAGGATAAAAGATTCCAGGCCTCGCTTTCCCTTCGTCCCCCTTCGGTCTTGTTCACCGCCACCAAAAGCCGCTCCCGAAAGGGGCGCAGAAAACCGATAAATTCCTCATCTTCCGGCGTTAATTCCCCTGCCTCAAGGATGAGCACGATAAGGTCCGCCTGTTTCACCGTTTCCTTGGTGCGCTCAAGCACCAGATCGTCAATTTCGTCATCGGCGCTTTCAACGCCGTTGGCAACAGTCTTTCTGCGATCAAGCTTGAAGCCCCCGGTGTCGAGAAGCCGCACGGGCTTACCGGCGAGAAACGCGGTAGCGGCAAGGGGGTCGCGGGTCACCCCCGGGACAGGGTCCGTAATGGCCCTTCTCGCGTGGAGGAGCCGGTTAAAAAGGGTGGATTTGCCCACGTTGGGACGCCCTACAAGGGCCACAGAGGGAAGGTTACGGTATTTCAGGGCGGGGTTAAATTCCATCGGATTCCGCCAGAACCAGACTGTAATGGTTTTTTAAAAAATCAACATTTTCTTTAAATATAAGGGTATGGGGTATTTCAATATCCTTTATCAGCTCTTTGGTTTCCAGAATACGCTCCAGGGTACGGATTGCGACAAACCCCTGAAGCACCGGGTCCTGATACACAGAAGCGGTAAGGAAATTGTTTTTCAGACAGCTCAGGGTCATATCATCTATATCATGTAAAACAGTGATGCTGTTACGATAGTTAAACTGTATCAATTGCCCAAGAAACTGCGAATTGTAGGCGGGTATAAAATATACCGCGTTTACCTTGTGTTCGTATTTTTCAAGAAAAACGCGGATCTGCTTTTCCCTGGATATTCTGGCGTTAATATTGACAAATTCAAGGTGAATTTTTATGCCGGGATACATTTCTTCCATGGCTTCACGAAAACCCCGGAGCCGTGCGGCGTTGATATCCGGCTCATTGGTGTATCTCTTTGAATCCGCCGACACCGCAATGCAGAGAATCCTGCCGCCGGAAAACATGCTGAGAGATTTTCCGATAAAATTGGCCGCCAGGCGTCCCCCGGAACTGTAATCGGCGCCGATATAACAGATGCGTTTCGTTTCGGGAGCGTCCACATTGTAAAACACATAGGGGATCCCGGCCTTTTCAACCATCCCAAGAATGGCCGCCATGTCATAAAACCAGACGGATACAAACGCCGCCGCGGAGAGGCCGCCCTCTATTTCCTGCTTTAACAGCCTGATAAATTTTTTCGTGTCATAATCGGGAATACGGTGGTAATGAACCTCATAATTAAAGGGCGCCACGTATTTGGCGGCGTTCAGCACCCCCCTTTTAATATCATCCCAAAAATAACCGGGCGTGGTAGATGAGAATACCGCCAGGGTCCGTATGGTATTCCTGACAAGAACCTGGGAAGCCCGGTGGGGAACATAGGAGCGCTCTTGTACATACGCAGAGATGCGTTCCTTTAGCTGTTTTGAAACATAGCCCGAGTTATTAAGGGCCCGGTTAACGGTGACCAGGGAAATCCCCAAGTCCCGGGCTATGGTTTTTTGAGTTATCCGCATACCTCTCCAAGTCTTTTCGATTATATTCCGAATTATAATCTTTATTATACTTTACATCTGTTAGTGTTTTATTGTTTTTTAAAAATTTTTGTTGACAAGGCGGAATTTGTATGATATACGTATATCATGATAAACGTATATCATATCGTATTCTTTGATGCGATAACCCAAGGTATGTATCAAAACATTGGAGGAAAAAGTTTATGAAGAAAAAAAGCATTTGGTTTGTATCGCTTGCGTTAACCGGTATTGTTCTTTTCGCGGGATGCAGCGGTAAAAAGCAGGCAAGCGGCGGCGGCGGAAGCTCAGGGCAGCCGGTAACCATTACCCTATGGCACTATTTCGCGTCGGATCAGGAAAATGCAGGGCTTAAAAAATTCGCCGATGACTTTAAAATAATCCACCCTGAAGTCACGATGGATATCACGTTTATATCCCGGGAAGAACTGATGAACCAGTATACAGTCGGCGCCGTATCCGGCCAGCTCCCCGATATCGGCATGGTGGATTCCCCGGATATGTCTTCCTACGTCTCCCTCGGGGTCTTTGCGGATATTACCGATGAATTAAACGCCTGGGGCGAACTGGACAAGTTCTACCCCGGACCCTTAAGCAGCACCAGGGATTCCAACGGACGGATCCACGGGCTCCCGAACAACACCAATTGTCTCGCCCTGGCCTGTAACATGAACATGCTCCGCGCCGCGGGACTCGAAAAGCCCGTCACCTGGGACGACCTGGAGACCGCGGCCGCCAGACTGACCAATCCCGCGGAACAGATCTACGGTTTTGCCATGAGCGTCATTCCCAACGAAGAGGGAACCTTCCAGGTTATTCCCTGGATCTACGCCGCCGGCGGCTCGGTGACCAACCTCGCTTCTCCCGAGGCTATCAGGGGCATTGAGTTTATCGCGAACCTCGCGCAGAAAGGCTACATGAGCAAGGAAGTGGTCAACTGGACCCAGGGAGACGCTTTCAACGCCTTCGCCGCCGGAAAGGCCGCCATGGTGGAATCCGGAACCTGGCATGTGGCGCAGAACGTACCCGACATCAAGGACTTCGAAGTTGAATACACCCTTCTTCCAAAGGACAAGAAATACGCCTCCGTTATCGGCGGCGAAAATTTCGGCATCTGCTCCACCACAAAGAACAAGGAACTGGCGGTGGAATTCCTCAAGATGATTTCCGGCGCTGAAAGCGTCGCCTTCTGGGCGGAGCAGACCGGGAAACTCCCCATCCGCAGCGATTCCGCCCTGCTTCGGGATATCTGGACCAAGGATAAGTACCTTTCCGTATTCACCGACGGCATGAACTACGCCGTGGCCCGGGGACCTCATCCCGAATGGCCCGCCATTTCCAAGGTGATCTACAGCTCCGCCCAGGCCGCCGTTCTGGGACAGGCGCCGGCCAGAGACTCCATGACCCAGGGCGCCGCCGCTATCGCCCCCATTCTACAGGAGACCCCCATAGCGGAATAGACTGATACCTGTCCATACCTGTCCATAAAGCCGCCGTGCTTTACGGACAGGCGCGGATTCCGTTATCGCCAAAATGCAAAAAAAATTAAGGAGGGAGCCGGTGAGGCTGGATCTTTCTGCCAAGAAAAACATTGAAGGCTACGCTTTTATTATGCCCGGATTGGCGTACATTCTTGCGCTCCTCGGATACCCGCTCATTTATAATTTCATTCTGGGTTTCCGGAATGTGGACGTAAAGACTTTCAGAAACAGTTCCGCTGTATTCGTGGGGCTTGCCAACTATGTTGCGCTGTTTAAAGATCCTATTTTCCGCATGGTTTTCAGGAATACTATTATTTTCACCTTTGCCTGTATCGCCGTTCAGTTTACTATCGGCTTTCTTTTGGCTTTGTTTTTTTCCAAGAAATTTACCTTTGCCGGGCCCATCCGGGGGCTCATACTGATTGCCTACATGATGCCCATGTCGGTAACCGCCCTGGTGGGTAAAAACATGTTCGGCCAGATTGGGGTCATAAATGATCTCCTTTTTAAACTGAAAATAATCCAGACGCTTCCCCTGTGGCTCGCCAACGGAACTATGGCCCTGACGGCGGTGATCGCCGTGAACTGCTGGGTAGGCATCCCTTTTAATATGCTGCTCCTCACTTCAGGGCTTACCAATGTCCCCCAGGAAATTTACGAAAGCGCCGCCATAGACGGCGCCAATGCCTGGGCGCGCTTTTGGAAAATTACCGTCCCCTGCATCAGGTCTTCGATTTTCGCGGTACTGATGCTGGGCTTTATCTATACCTTCAAGGCTTTCGACTTGATGTTTATCATGACCGCCGGGGGTCCCCTTAACGCGACTGATGTGCTGGGAACCTATTCCTACCGGCTGTCCTTTACG
Organism: Treponema sp.; assembly: GCA_031290475.1. Classification (GTDB taxonomy): domain Bacteria; phylum Spirochaetota; class Spirochaetia; order Treponematales; family Breznakiellaceae; genus JAITNM01. The sequence continues at coordinate 12,786 of JAITNM010000268.1, forward strand.
GAATTCAAATTTTCCATGGGTTCGGCGTCGGCGCTTGTGCTGTTCTTCTGTTTATTTATCGTCGGGCTGTTCTATCTGCGGATGAGCATGACCGAGGAGGTGTAACATGGCGGAAAAAACAACCCGGCGGCCCTTTGCGGTCTTCAACGCCAGACAGCGGAATATCTTCTGCTGTATTATCGCCCTTGCCATTGTGGCGGTCTTTCTCTTCCCCATATACTGGCTCGTGTGTATGTCTTTCAAAACCGATACGGAATCCTTCGGCAAGATCATCACCTATTATCCCCACATTTTTACGGCAGATCCCTGGATGCGGAACCTGGGGGACAAAGACTTCCTTATCTCCTTACGGAACAGTTTTGTTATCGCCCTCTGCTCCATGTTTATTTCCCTCATTTTGGGGATCCCCACCGCCTACGGCATGGGGCGCTACAGGGTGCGGGGAAACAGGGCCTTCCTCCTGACATTCCTGGTCACCCAGATGCTTCCCGCCTCCCTGATGCTCACCCCCATGTACCTTATTTTCAGCAGGCTGAACATCCTCAACACCTATTTCTCCCCTTCCCTGGCCATAGCGTCGGGTTCCATTCCCTTTATCGTAGTAACCCTGCGGCCCTATTTCAGGAGCATACCCACGTCATTGGACGACGCCGCCCGGATAGACGGCTGTAACGTGTTCCGCTCCTTCATTCAGATCATGATCCCCGCCATTAAAGTGGGTATTATCACGGTGGCGACTATTTCCTTTCTTAACGGCTGGAACGATCTGGCCTATTCCATGACCTTTAACGTAAAGCCTGATATGCGGCCCCTTACGGCTAATATTTACAAGTTTACAAACAAGTACGGCACCAAATGGAATTGTATCATGGCCTATGGCTGTATTCTGGTGATCCCGGTGATCCTTACTTTTGTATTCCTCCAAAAGTACATCGTCGGCGGCATGACTGCCGGCTCAGTTAAAGAATAATGGGTATAAAGAAAAGGGACCGGCGGGAAAAGAAACTGCTGTTTGAAGGAGGCCTCCACCCCTGCCTTGAAAAACTATTTGACGGCCTTACCCTGAATATACTGTGGCTGCTTTGCTGTGTCCCGGTGATTACCATCGGGGCGTCTACCGCCGCTTTTTACTATACAACAACTAAGGTGCTGCGAGGGGAACGGGGACATATCCTTCCGGAATTCTGGCGTTCCTTCAGGCTGAATTTTGTCAAGGCCGTTGTTCTATTTCTTATTTTCGCAGTATTGCTGTTTATAATAGCTATTAATATGAGAATCGCCCCTGAAATTGACCGGGGCTATTTCGGCATCTTCCTGATCTGCCTTTATTTCGCCCTGGGCGCGGTGATCTTCGCGTTCATGATCTACGCCTTTCCGGCCCTTTCCCGTTTCGAGATGAACGCGTTCTGGATACTCAAATTATCGGTTTACATGACTTTCCGGTACTTTCATTATACCCTGGCCCTGTTGGGAATATACGCCGCCGCCGGCATCATCATCTATTATATTCCCTTTTTTATTATCTTCGTCCCCTCCCTCGCCCTGCTTGCCGCTTCCCATTTGCTGGAAAGACTCTTAATCCGTCATACCCCGGCGCCG
>JAITNM010000050.1 GCA_031290475.1 Treponema sp.
CGCGCAGCAAGCTGCGCGGTATCGGAAAAGTAGAACCGTTTCCTAATCGGAGGTTCGTTCGATAGGAAATTGCAGACCTTTGGTCTGATAATACCGTCTGCTTTAATACCAAATTTTTGTAATCGTTGCATTATTTGAGCCGCAGCAAGCTGCGGGGTATTAAACCAGACTTTCGAATAACGGAGGATCGCCGCCGCCCAGTATTAGGGGATTAGCCCCGAAGAGGCAAGGATTTCTCCGGGAGCCGCGATAAGAAAGACGCGTTCCTGACGAGGATCAAAGGCGGCGCCCCAGCCGTTCCGAAGGCGTTCAAAGGATTCTACTAAATAGCCGTCCTGGAGATGATCCGTGGTATCATAGGGCTCGGCCAGGATCAGGACATCGTCCTGGGTTTGGGGGGTCCCTAAATCATCATAGCCGATGATAACCTGCCAGTGGCCGCCCCATTCATCCCAGCCGATGATAACCGGGATACCCGCCTTGAGGCTCGCGGGGATAAGCCCTTCCTTCCCGGTCTTACAGAGGTTATGGGCGCCGATAGTACCCTCCTCATCAAGATCGTCGGTGGATATCCAGGCCCAGTCCCCCTCCTGGCCCCGGAAGATCTCCACGATGCCGTCCAGTGTGGTGGCCTCTTCCCGGTCATTTTCCCGCAGTTGGGCAAGATCAAATTCCGTTTGGCCCCTCAGTTTGCCAAAGTATTCCAGCACTGTCCGGACCGCCGCAGGGCCGCAGCTCCACTCCGAGGCTTGCTGGGCGGTTTTGTATTTGTTGAGCAGGATCAGGGTGTCCGGGAGGCCGCGGCGGTTGTAAAAGTCCGGGTTGGCGTAATAGGGGGAGGGGTAGATCTGGAATTGCCGGTAGTTACGGGAACCGGCGGGCCCGGCCAGGCCGTTGTCCCCCGCTTCTTCCCTGGCGTGTTCGTAAGATGAGGCCGCAAGAACCGCCGCGGTGTTCCCGTAGGGGATCAGCATTTCCTCGCTTGCATTAACCATGCCGTTCCAGTTTCCGGGAATCTTTACGGCGAGGCCCTTCCCGGTTATTTTCGCGTAACTATGGGGATTGAAATCCGCGGGGTAGGGGGCGAAGATCAGTGCCATTCCATAACCCCGGGAACGGCCTAAATCCCGGTCAAAATCCTGGGTCCAATCGTGATAGAGCCGCTCATAAGACTGAATCGTATAGCCGTCGTTATGGTGATCCGTGGAATCATAGGAATCCGCCAGGATGAGTACATCATCCGCGGTATGCTCCGTACCCAGGGTATCGTAGCCGATGATGGTCTGCCAGTGGGGGCCGAAGGAATTCCAGCCCACCAGGATCGGCCGGCCTTCGTTCAGCCTTTCCAGAATCCATTCGGTACTTAAATATCCGGGTTTTACATCCCCTGCTCCATCGACATAATCGTAGGTGGATTCCCATTTCCACACGTCCTTCCCCGCGATTTCATTGAGGGACTCGAAGACCCGGATGAGCATTTTAACGTCCGTGGGGCTTGACCAGCGGTGTTCCCCGAATTTTTCCCTGGTGTTGCGGAGCGCCCCCAGATCCAGCTCGTTGAGGCCGTCCCGCCTGCCGAACCATTCCAGCGCCATCAGGGCGGAGGACATACCGCAGGTCCATTCGGCGGTCTGCTGGGTTGTCTTGAAACGGGTCAGGATGGTGAGGGTTTCCGTGGATGTGGAATGGTAAAAATCGTAGGACGGATAATAGATACTGGCGGCAAGATCGCCGTAGGGAACCCGGTTGTAATAGTCGTATACCGCGCCTCCCAAAAAGCCTTCTTCATCGGCAAAACCCAGGAGCCGCTCCCCAAAGGGGATACGGTACTCCTGGTTATACACGCCGGCATAGGCGGGATCCTCCCGCCGGGGATCGGCATAGCCCGCATTCGCGTCCCAGTAGGAAGCGGAGTCGGCGTATTTGACTATAAAGAGCTCGTCCCCGGTTTTATCCCCATCGGTATCATAGACGGCAACAAACTGGTATGTAATGTTTTTTTTATTTGCCCTGGTTGGGACAAAGGCATTTTGCAGGGCGTCCCAGACATAGACCCGGGGTTTTTTCACCAGAGGAACGGCGTTTATCCGGTTATCCTCGTAATATCCCGCCAGGGTAAAAGGGCGGAGGGGAACGGTATCCGGCAGGGTTCGGGCGGCGCCTGTGCCGCCCGGTAATCCGGCGCATCCTGTCAGAATCAGGGTAAACGCCAAAACCGGTAACAGGGCGGCGAAAAGCGCCGGAACAAGGGCTCTTTTTTTCATAAAAATCCCCCTCTTGCGGTTCTTTTTATAATTGAGTATGTAGTATTATAATACAGGCTGCTATTATTAGTATACTGTTTTTTAGCGGTAGTTGTTCGGAAACTGAGGTTTCCGAACAACTCTATTCTTTAAGGGAGGCGCGGGGTGTCCAAAAAAATTAGAAGCAAGGTTCTAACCGTGATTTTATCCACCTCCCTCGGCGCATTACTGCTGTTGAGCGTTACCTGTATGCTGTGTATTTTTAACATCCGCAGGGTGGCATTGGTGAACAGCGATAAACTCGGCGTCACGGCGGCGGCGGACAGCCAGGAGGCGCTGGAGGCCCAGACGCGGCGGCAGCTGGCCACCCTCGCCCAGGATAAAGCGGCGCTTGCGGATGAAAAATTTATAAGCATACAAAATCAGACCAAAATGGTGGCCGATATGGCAACCCGCATATACACCCATAAAAATCAATATGTACCCAGAAAAATTGATTACCTGCAGCCCGGCGAGGCGGGTATGCTCATCCCGCACCTGTATACCGCGGGGGATATTTTATCTCCCGGGGTTTGGAATGAAATTTACCTGATGGCCAATATTGGCGATATTATCCGTCAGATGGCGGTGATCGACATAGGGATCACCGCCAGTTATATCGGCGCCGAATCCGGCTACACCATCATTGTGAGAACCCAGGGACTCATTGATGAGAAGAATTATGATGCCCGTAATCGCAACTGGTATCAAGAGGCCAAAAAAAAGGACGGCCTCGTCTGGAGCGATCTTTTTGCCGATGCCTCAACCAGCACCGCCGCTATTTCCTGCGCCATGCCCATTTACGATCTCTCCGGCGGGGGACGGATATTCAAGGGCGTTGCCGCCAACGGTACGGTACTTTCGGAAAATGTACACAAAATTATTGATTCAACGAAAATCGGCGAGACCGGCTACGCATTCCTGCTGAACGAACGGGGGCAGGTGATTAACACCCCCGGAGGGACTGCCAGCGATTTTAGCGCCGATGCTATCCTGGGCGAGGATTATCTGAATCACCGCGAACAGGGAATCCGCGAACTTGCCCGGCGGATGACAAGAGGGGAGAGCGGCCTTATGGAACTGGAAATGGACGGCAGAGCCGTTTATGCCGCCTATGAACCCCTCAAGACGATTAACTGGAGCCTTGGGGTGGTGGCCGCCATTGAAGAGATTGTCGCCCCGGCTAAACAGATAGAACAGGGTATTCTGAACCTTACCCGGAATGAAGTTGCGGGGATTAACCGCAGTATTCTTGTCATCGTTCTTTTGATGTTCCTGGTTATCGGCATTGCCACGGCCGCTACTGTTTTTGTCGCCGCCGGCTTGTCAAACAGCCTTACTGCGCCGATCATTTCCCTGACCCGGGGGGCCGCCGCTATCAGCGCCGGAGACCTGAACCGCCGGTTTAATGTAAAGACCGGCGACGAGATCGAATTTCTTGCCGATTCTTTTAACCAGATGATCACCGATATACGGAAAATAACCGGGGAAAAACAGCGCATCAACAGTGAATTGAGCATCGCTTCGGAAATTCAAAATGATATGCTGCCGCGGATTTTTCCCACCTTTTCAAATCATAAACTCTTTTCAGTCTTTGCAAAAATGGAACCGGCCAAAGAGGTGGGGGGCGATTTTTATTATTTCTTTTACCTTGATAAAGAGGAAACAAAAATTGTTTTTGTTATCGCCGATGTAAGCGGAAAGGGCGTGCCGGCCGCCCTGTTTATGGTAATTGCGAAAACTCTGATAAAACAGCAAATGATCCATTCAGGCGATCCCGCCGAGGCCCTTAAACAGGTGAACAGGATTCTCTGCGAAGACAATCCCCGGAGTATGTTTGTCACCGCCATTATCTGCTCCCTTGATCTTGTCACCGGCCAGATGTTATACGCCAACGGGGGGCACAATCCGCCGCTTTTATCCGTATCAGGCCGGCCCTATCAATTTATGGAGCTTGAAAAAGGAATCCCCCCGGGGATGATGGAGCAAAGCAGGTATAAAATGTGTCTTATGCAATTAAAGCCGGGGGATAAACTTTATTTGTATACCGACGGGATAAACGAAGCCATGAATCCCGAAGAGAAACAGTACGGCAACGGCCGTTTTCTTGAGGCCGCAAACAAGTTCCGCGATCTGGCGCCAAAGGAGTTTGACGAGACTATTCGCCGGGAAGTGGTTCTTTTTGCCAACGGCGCGGAACAATCGGATGATATTACCTCTATGGCAATATTCTACAAGGGGGTGGACAAATAGGCGCCTATGATTCGGGGAGTTCCTGCCGATCCGGCCTTGCGCAATATCAAGCTCATCCTCTCCTACGACGGTACTGATTTTTCGGGATTTCAGCGCCAGGGCGGTTCCGGAAAAAGCCGTACCGTTCAGGGCTGCCTGGAAGAAGCTCTGAAGAAGATCCACAAGCATCCGGTAAACCTGACCGGTTCCGGAAGGACCGACGCGGGGGTGCACGCCGCGGGCCAGACGGCCAATTTTTACACCCGTATCAGAAACATGGAGGCATCCCGCTTTGTTCCCGCCCTGAACAGCCTGCTCCCCCGGGATATTAGGATCTTAAACGCCCTTGAGGTTCCCCTTTCCTTCCATGCCCGGTTTGACGCAAAGAGCCGTACTTACCGCTACCATTTTATTTGCGGTAGGCCCGCCCTGCCTACGGAGCTGCGTTACAATGTGCAGCTATGGCGCCGTCCCCGGTTTGAAAAACTCAATGACTACGCGCGGCTTCTTCTGGGGGAGACCGACTGTTCCCTTTTCGCAAGCCCCCATGACGCGAGCAAGTCCCGGAACCGTTACATAAGCCAGGCATGGTTCTTTGTCTCCGGCGACGCTCTCGTCTTCGAAATCACCGCCAACGCGTTTTTATGGAAAATGGTAAGATCCGTAACAGGAACGCTGCTCTACTGCGAGGAACGGGATGTGTCAATAGAAACACTGCGTGATTTTATCATGAATAAAAACAGGAATTGCGCGGGGCCTACTCTGCCCCCCCAGGGGCTCTTTCTGTGGAAAATAGATTATTACCCGAGTCCCCTTGTGTAAGGCGAGGGTTTCTTTCTGAAACGCGCCACAAACATGGGCCCGGCGCCGTTTTCCCTGTCCGGCAGGATGATACGGCCGGTTTCCGTTTCTTCCCCTTCGCAAAAATCAGGCCGGTCAAGGATGGCTTCCTCCCCGTACTTTTTTAAGATCCGGGAGGCCACGCCGTCGTTTTCTTCGGGAGTGACGGCGCAGGTCGCGTACACGAGGGATCCTCCCGGCGCGAGGAGCAGAAACGCCGCCGAAAGAAGGGCCCACTGCCGTTTGGCAAGAAAGCGGGGCCGGGCAGGGCTCCACGCCGCCAGGGCGGCTTCGTTCCGCATCACATGGGCTTCGCTGGAACAGGGAGCGTCCAGCAGTACCGAAGCGAACCGGTTTCTCTCCCTTTCCTTTCCCGCCAGGGCGGCGGCATCAAAACCCGAAACGGTTACCCGCCCGCGGAGAGCCGTATCCAGATGCTCGTCCAGTACCCTTGAGAGCCGCCCGCGCCTTTCCCCGGAAAGTTCGTTTGCAAGGAGGCGTACCCCTGCTGCCATCCGGGAGGCAAGCACCAGCGTTTTGCCCCCCGGGGCCGCGCACGCGTCAAGGACTTCGCCTTCATTGGGCAAGCGCAGTGATTCTGCCGCCAGGATAGAGGCGCGGCCCAGGAAATACGGGGCCTTGAGCCTATGGGAATAGGGCGTCTGCAGGGGCTCTTCCCAAAGGCTCTTCTTCAGGGTTTCCCAGCGATCCCGGTAAATAGAAAAGTAGTAATCTTCAAAGCCCTTATTTTCAGATACCATGGCAGTATTTTGTGTTTTTCAAAATCTGACATTTTGAAAAAGCCGCTTCTTTGGGGACAATACCCCTTTGTTTGTTTTTTACAAAACCCGGTTTTTATAGAACTCTCGTTTTTTTCTTTTGGGCGTGGGCAAGGGTTTTCATTTTTTTAAGGGTCTCTTCCGAAAGTACGTGTTCCATCTTGCACGCGTCCTGCTCGGCGGTTTCGGGGCTTACCCCTACCACCTCTTGTAGAAAAGAAGTAAGAAAATTATGCCGTCCCCGGATTTCAGAGGCCGCCGCGATTCCGTTCCGGGTTAAGGTAACGCTCCGGTAACGCTCGTGTTCCAGGAGGCCCTGTTCTTCAAGGGCCTTAAGGGCGGTCAGTACCGAAGGCTTTGAAACCCCAAGCCGGGAAGCAATATCCGTCACCCGGACTTCCCCATCGTCGGCAAGGAAACTGACCATTTCAAGATAGTCTTCTAACGATTGAGTCATCACTTTATTTTGAAGCATTTGCCGGGCCTTGTCAAGAAATCAAAGTAAGCTCACCGGATCAACATCCACCTCAAGGTAGGTCCGGCTGTCTTTGCCCTTTTCATACCGGGAGAGAACGGCGGCGGCGGCGGCGTGGAGGGGGCCCATGGAATTCCCCCTGAGTATAAGCTGGCGGCGGTAATTCCCGGCTATGACGCCGATGGGACATTCGGCAGGCCCCAGGGCGTCCGCGCCCTTTGGGATAAGGGGACCTGCTATGGCGGCAAGCCGGGACACGGCCGCATCCGCCCGCCGTTCTTCCCTGGAGCGGATGGTGAAGCGGATAAGCCGGCTGTAGGGTGGGAAGTACAGGGCCTCCCGTTCCTTGAGTTCTGTTGCGTAAAAGCCTTCCACTTCCAGGGCGCAGGCCCTGGCGATTGCCGGATCATTTGGCCGCAGGGTTTGTACGATCACCTTGCCGTCGGGGAAGTAGCGCCCAGCCCGGCCCGCTACCTGGACGATGAGAGAAAAGGTGCGCTCCGCGGCGCGGAAATCGGGAAGGTGGAGCCCCGTATCCGCCAGGACTACCCCCACGAGGCGCACCCCGGGAAAGTTAAGCCCCTTGGCCACCATTTGCGTACCAAGCAGTATATCGATGTTTCCCTCGCGAAATTTATTTAAGATATTTTCAAGACTGCCCTTTTTTGCGACAGTATCGGTGTCAACCCGCTCTATACGCAAATCCGGAAAAGTGCGCCGTACCTCTTCTTCGATCATTTCGGTGCCGAAGCCGCGAAACCCCGCTTCAAGGGAACCGCACTGGGGACAGGCGCCGGGCGGCGTCGCCGAATAACCGCAGTAATGGCAGATCGCCTTGCCTTTGGCCTTATGCCAGGTGAGGGATACGGAGCAATGTTTACAGGTAAGTTCGTAGCCGCAGTTTTTGCAGTGATAGAAATACGCGAAACCCCGGCGGTTAAGGAAGAGTATGGTCTGCCGTTTCATGGCGGCGGTAGTTCTGATCTCTTCCCTGAGTTCCCTCGTAAGGCAGCCTTCCGTATGTTCCAGGCTTATCGCGGTAATTAGCGGGGTATTCCCCCCGGCAAGCCGCCGGGATAAATCCAGCCGGGTAATGCCCCCGTCTCCGATAAGTTTCCACGCCTCCGCCGAAGGGGTGGCGGAACCCATAACAAGGCGGGCGCCTGATACGGCGCACCGGCGCATGGCCACCTGCCGGGCATGGTAGCGGGGGGTGTTTCCGGACTTATAAGAGCCGTCCTGTTCTTCATCAATGATGATGAGCGCGAGTTTTCGTACCGGCGCAAAGACCGCGCTCCTGGGGCCTACCACGATCCGCGCTTCTCCTTTCCGTATCCTGTTCCATTCGGCCAGCCGCGCGCTCCCGCTCATCCCTGAATGAATCGTGGCCGCCGCCGTGCCGAAACGGCCCTTTATGGCCTCCGCGGTCTGGTGGGTCAGGGAAATTTCCGGCACCAGGTAGATTACCGCGTTCCCCATCTCCAAATAGTACTGCGCTGCCCGTAGAAACACTTCCGTTTTCCCTGACCCGGTAACGCCGTAGAGGTAGAACAGGTTCCCCTTGCCGGGGGCGGGGGCGGGGGCGGTGACGGCCTCCAAAGCCCGGCGCTGTTCAAGGGAAAGCTCAAGACTTGTTTCCGAAATTTCCTCCCCCTCACCGGGTATTGCCGAAGGAGAGGCGGCCCGCTTCCCCGAAGGAATCATGGCCGCCAGGGCCTCGCCTATTCCGGAGAGATAATAGGAGGCAATCCATTGGGAGAGGGCAATATCATCACGGTCAAAAATAGGTTCCTTGTCCACCACCCTTCGTACTGCTTTAATTGCGGCGGCCTCAAGGCCCGGAGGCGGCGCGTCCCGTTCTCCCACCACATAGCCCAGGCTTTCCCTTTTCCCAAAGGGCGCCATGACCCGCTTTCCCGGTACGGCTTCTCCCCTGGGGTCCTTCCGGTAGGTGAAGGCGTCTTTTAAGGGAAGGTCAAAGACAATGTCAAGGTAGGGCAAAGCGCCGTTTGACAAAAGAGGTTCGCTCACGGCTGTTCCGCGGTTTCCCGCGCATAAATACTGTCCAGTTCCGCGAGGCGCGATCGCAGCAGCTTGAGATCCTCCCATGCGGGCCGTTTGAGGTCTTCATTCCGAAGCAGGGCGCTTGGGTGATAGGTTGCTAAAAGAGGTATCCGGAAGGCTGCTATGCCGGTAGTAATACGGTCTGTTTCATTAAAAACCCCGCCTGTGGAGTATTCTTCAAAATGCCCTCGGAGGCTCCCGATGCCGGTTGCGGTGTGGAGAATGGTTTGCGCGGCAATACGGCCGGCGCAGAATATGACCTTGGGCTTGAGCAGCGCGATCTGCCGGGAGAGAAACCGGCTGCAGGATACGATTTCGTCCGGCGCCGGGTCCCGGTTTTGGGGCGGCCGGCACTTTACCACATTGGCAATATAACAGTTTTTCTGCCGTGAAAGGCCAATGCTGGCAAGCATCCTGTCGAGAAGCTGCCCCGCTTTTCCGACAAAGGGCCGCCCGGCGGCATCTTCGTCCGCGCCGGGCCCCTCTCCGACAACGAGTACCAGGGGTTCCCTTACCCCTTCGCCCGCCACGCTCCGGGTACGTTTTTCGCAGAGCCTGCACCCGGCGCAGCGTTGAACCTCTTCCGCCACTTTTTCAAGAGAATCCGCTTCTCTTTTAGGGGAATTATTCAAAGCGTCTCCCGCTTCGCCGTTTTCCGTCCCCGTAAGAGGCCCGGCAAGGAAAACATCGCCTTCAAAGCCGAGGGCATGGGGCCGGCGGTACCCGCCGGTAAGGTAATCGGCAGTTAAGGCGAGAAATTGGGAAGCGGCGGTCTTTCCTTCGGCAGTCATGGTAACCTTTATTTTCAATATAACACGGCAGGGAAGGGGGTATCAATATCCCGAGTTACATCAGCAATTCAAAGTTACAACAAAAACATCCAAACGGCGCCTTAAAAAATCCACTTGGGGTCCTGTCGGCATAAAAAAACACGGGTCCTCCCGGTGGTCCCGCCCGTGTTTTTTTATGCGACCTTTGGTCGCACGCCACCCCTCAAGTACGTTATTGAGGCGCCTTTACGCCGGTTAATACTATGAATTGTTGCCCTATGGGTAGGTAATCACTGAAAAGACGGTAGTTAGCCTGTAAAAAACTGACGGTTCATGTTTACCGGCTAATCCCCTGTTTTCCCAGTAACCGGGCCTTTTCCGCAAGGAGTTCCGCTTTTTCCGCTCCCGGCGCGGAAAGATCGTCCCATGCGCTTTCCAGGCAGTTTCCGGGAACAAAAGTTCGAAAATACCAGGGACCGCCGTCAACCAGCGGGGCAAGGGCGGTGAGTTCTTCAGGACGGAGATAGTCGCCGGGCAAGGCCAGGGTGCGGTACTCACGCGCTATTCCGGATTCCCGGATAAGAAGGGCGCTCCGTACCAGCGCTTCACCGGCATTGAAGGCGTCCTTTTCAATCGTTACGGTCTTTTGAGGAAGGAGTTCCCCGTACCGCTCAGGGGGCAGTTTCAAATCCAGGGCAATATAACTGGGCCGGGTTGTTTCATTGGCAAAGAGTTTTTCCAGGATCAGGGGAGTTAACCCGTTGGTGTCGAGTTTTACCGGGAGCCCCAGGGATTTGATCTCCCCAATGAGGGGGGCAAGTCCGCGGTAAAGCGTAGGTTCCCCGCCGCTTATGACAACGCCCCCTAAAACGGATAGACGTTTTCTGATATGCGCCAAGGCATCTTCCAGGGATACTAAACCCTGAACCCGGGAAACCGCGTTCTCCAGGGAACCCGCCTGTCCTGCCAGAACCAATTCCCGGTTCTGGCACCATGGACAGCGAAGGTTACAGCCCGGAAAAAACAACGCCGCCGCCACCCTCCCCGGGTAATCAACAAGAGTAGTTTTTCTAAAGGCGGCGCAAACGCCCTTAAACCGCAACGAGAGCGCTGATGCTTCCGGCGTCCAGGGCCCGTCCGAGTTCCCGGCCGTCATGGGTCAGCAGTATCGCTGTGGGAGTAGAATATACCTGGCGCTTAACCGCTTCCGCCATGCCGTCTTCGGTATCGGCGTTTACCAGGTCAACCGGGATGCCCAGTTTGCCCGCCTCGGTCTTTGCGTGAGGGCAGGCGGGACATGCCGGGCGTACAAAGAGGAGCAGCCGTTCCTCTTGTTTTCCGCCGGGGAAACGGGTCGTCGTTGCGGCATCAAAAGCTTTTGCGGAAATACCGGTTTTTTCCCGCGCAGAGACGGCGGCGGCTTCCAATGGCGGCCGGGTTTTTTCAGCCCGCAACGAGGGAACGCGGAAAAGCTCCCTTTCGCTATACTCCTCCCGTTTCCCCTTGTTCCAGTTCCGCACCGAACGGTAATACCCGACAATACGGCTGTAAACTTCCGCAGACGTCCCTTCCGCATGGGAAAGGACCTCCCTCGCTGCGGCTAAATCGTGGTCAATGTCCTCAAGGCTTCTCATCTCTTTTTCTCCTTTTTTTCTTAATTGAGTCCGTCCAAAAACTAACCAAGTTTTGGGACGGACTCAACTAACACCGGCTAAAACTTCTTCCCGTTCTTTTTCCAGGACGGCGATGCGCGCTTTTATCTCCGATTCCTCTTTCTCTTTGCACTTCGGACAGTGAAAGTGTTCGCCTTTAAGATAGCCGTGAACGGGACATACCGAAAAGGTAGGAGAGATAGTGTAATAGGGAATACGGTAATTATAGGCCATAGCCTTGACGAGATCCCGGCACGTCCGCCAGTCCTCAATCGCTTCTCCAAGGAACGCGTGGAACACGGTGCCGCCGGTATAGGCGGATTGCAGTTTTTCCTGAAGATCCAGGGCGTCAAAAATATCAACGGCTTGGGTAACCGGAAGCTGGGTAGAATTGGTGTAATAAGGTTCATCGGTTCCGGAACTGATTATCCCGGGGTAGCGCTGCTTGTCGTGTTTTGCGAGTCTGTAAGACGTAGACTCCGCCGGGGTGGCCTCAAGGTTGAAGAGTTCACCCGTTTCTTCCTGGAAATCGGCAAGTTTCTTCCGCATAAAGGTAAGTACTTCCAGGGCAAAGGTCCTCCCCTGTTCGGTAGCAATCGTAACTTCTTTACCCATAAAATTCCGGAGGCATTCGTTCATGCCTACAATACCAATGGTATTGAAATGATTGTCCAATGTGGCAAGGTAGCGCTTCGTATAGGGGAAGAGCCCGGATTTCAGCAGTTTGCTTACCACTTTACGCTTAATTAAAAGGCTGTCCCGCCCCAGTTCCATAAGACGGGTCAACCGGGTGTAGAAATCCTGTTCACTTTTAGACAAGTAGCCGATCCGGGGAAGGTTGATGGTTACTACGCCGATGGAACCGGTTAATTCATCTGAGCCGAAAAGCCCGCCTCCCCGTTTCCTGAGTTCCCGCTTATCAAGCTGAAGGCGGCAGCACATGGATCTGACATCCTCGGGGTTCAAATCGGAATTTACAAAATTCTGAAAGTAGGGGGTGCCGTACCGGGAAGTCATTTCAAAGAGCAGCCGCGCATTATCGCTTTCCCAGTCGAAGTCGCCGGTGATATTGTAGGTTGGGATGGGATACTGGAAACCCCGTCCGTCGGCGTCCCCATCAAGCATAAGCTCTATAAAGATCCGGTTTACCCTGTCCATTTCGGGTTTACAATCCCCATAGCTAAAGTCCGTTTCCTTCCCGCCGACAACAGCTTTCTTGTTCTTGAGGTCCGACGGTACCGACCAGTCCAGGGTGATGTTCGTAAAGGGCGCCTGGCTCCCCCAGCGGCTCGGAGTATTAACCCCGAAAACAAAACTCTGAAGGCACTGTTTTATTTCCTTATCGGAGAGATTGTCCGCCTTAACAAAGGGGGCAATATACGTGTCAAAGGAACTGAACGCCTGGGCGCCCGCCCACTCATTCTGGAGGCATCCCAGAAAATTTACCGCCTGCTGCATGAGCGTGGAAAGGTGCTTTGCCGGCTTACTGGTAATCTTGTCGGACACCCCGCCCAAACCCTCGGCGACGAGCTGGCGCAGGGACCAGCCCGCGCAGTACCCTGAAAACATGGAAAGATCGTGGATATGAAAATCCGCATCGCGGTGGGCGCAGGCGATCTCCTGGGTATAAATATTTTTAAGCCAGTAGTTTGCAGTAATACTGCCGGAATTATGGAGAATGAGCCCGCCCAGGGAATAATTGACATTGGCGTTTTCATTAACCCGCCAGTCCGACTGCCTGAGGTAGCCATCCATGGTAGAATCAATGTCCAGCATGAGCTTCTTTGCGTCCCGCATGGCCTCATGCCTGGCGCGGTAGAGAATGTAGGCCTTTGCGGTGGCGGTTTCCTTTGCCTCAATAAGGACGTTTTCCACAAGATCCTGAATTTCCTCAATTGCGGGAATGGAGTTGGGGTGCCTTCCGGCCATAAGGCTTTCGATCATCTCCTCTACCCGGGAGGTGATGCCGTCGGTCTTGGACCGCAGATCTCCTCCCGCTATGTTGGGGATAGCGGCGCTGAAGGCCTTACCCACGGCATTGTATATTTTTTCCCGGTCGTAGCTTTCCACCGCGCCGGAGCGTTTTACCACATTCCTAATCACGAAAGAGTTCCCCCGATTTTCTGAATCTCCCGGACAAATTCCTCAAGGTTTCCGAAATGCCGGTATACCGAAGCAAAGCGTATATACGCCACCTGATCCAATTCCGCAAGTTTTTCCAGAACCAGATCCCCGATTTCTGAAGCGTCGATCTCATGGTTAACCTTGCCCCTGATCGCCGCCGCGTCTTCAATTTCATTAACCAAACTTTCGATGCTCATCTGGGAAACCGGCCGTTTCTCTACCGCCCGCTGAACCCCTTTCTCGATTTTTCCCCGGTCAAAGGGGTCCCGCCGTCCGTCCCGCTTAATAACCATGAACTGCTTGTCTTCAATCCGCTCATAGCTCGTAAACCGGTAACCGCATCCGTTACATTCCCGCCGCCGTCTGATCGCCTCACCGTTGGCCAGGGTCCTGGATTCGATTACCTTATCGTCAAAGTTACCACAATGGGGACATCGCATGTACTTTAAAGTTTACGCCGGCCGTTTGCATAACGGCCTGTGGCGTCCTCCTACTATACAAATATCGGTATATAGCGCCATATATATAGCGGATTTTGAATCACAGGACGATATTATCACGCTATAGATTGTGTCGCAAGGGGTTTGAAAAAAAATCTTATAAAAAAATGATATATTTTACGAAAATTAGCGTTTTTTGTCGATCTAAAAACAATTCCGGTAAGCAGATGCTGCGGCCCCTTGCGGTGCGATCGGTATTCGTGTATGATAATTCACCATGAAGATCGGTATAGACACCTTCGCCTGCGATAGTGGAAGGTCCGGTGTAGGGGTCTATCTTTCCCAGCTCTTACGGCGGATCCCCCCTTCCGGCGACCTTTATGAGCTTTTCGGCTGGGAATATGACCGTTTTTCATTCAGCGAAGCGGCGCCGGACCTGGAATTCATCCCCCAGTGTTTTGTCAGCGGGACTACCGCCAATTCATTCTGGCATCAGTTTAAATACCCCAAATTTTCCCTGGGCCGGGAATATTCCGCCTGTTTTTTCCCCGCCGCCCACCGGCGCCTTCCCTGGCGCTCCCCGGTTCCCTCGATTGGTACGGTCCACGATATGGCCGCTTATTGGGGCAGCCGGAAGACCAGGGCGCACCTGGGGCTGGTTATCAGGATGATACTTCCCGACGCCCTCCGTAACCTGGACCGGATCATTGCGGTAAGCCAATGGGTTAAGCAGGAACTTGTGGAGGTCGCCCGGGTGAAAGAATCCCGTATCGACGTGGTTCCCAATGGTATTGATCACGCCAGTTTCTACCCCCGCCCAAAAAATGAAGAAAGTGTGGTCCTGATCCAGCCCTTCAGTTTTAAGCGGCCCTACATACTCTACGTTTCCCGCCTGGAACACCCGGTCAAGAACCATATCAGGCTTATCAAGGCCTTTGAGATATTTAAGGAACGGAGCAAACATCCCCACAGGCTGGTTTTTGCAGGCGCCGATAGTCAGCGTTCCGTTGAGATAAAGACGGCGGCGGCGGCAAGTCCGTACAGGAACGATATTTTCTTTACCGGCCATTTTCCACCCAAGAGCCTCCCGGAACTCTACGCCGGAGCGAATATGGCGGTGTTTCCTTCCATGTACGAAGGTTTCGGTCTCGGAGTCCTGGAGGCTATGGCCTCAGGCATACCCGTAGCCTGCGCCCGGGCGGCTTCCCTGCCCGAGACGGCGGAACATGCTGCCCTTTACTTCGATCCCCTGGATCCGGAAGATATGGCGGACAGGATGGTTACCCTGGCGTCAAACCGGGACATTGCCCGGGAATGCCGCGCCCTGGGGCTCAAAAGGGCGGAGGATTTTTCCTGGGATCGCTGCGCCGAACGGACCCTTAAGATTATTCAGGAAATTGCGGGGAAGTGATTCGCCACGACGGCGGCAAAGGTGAAAAAACGCGGCGAACGGTTTTGAGGCAAAATTTTAATGTTATTTTTTGAATTGCGAATTGCTGTCAGGGGGCGCTTTACATACAAAACTATATTGGTATATAATTAAATAGGTAAGGAATTGAGCTTTGGACCGATTTCTCTAAGAGCCAGTCTCAAAACTAACCAAGTTTGGGAGCTGACTTAATTAATTTAAGACTTGTACAAGCGGCTGTCGTATAACGGCTATTACCCCAGCCTTCCAAGCTGGAGACGAGGGTTCGACTCCCTTCAGCCGCTATGCTTCTAAATCGTTGTAGAATAACGAATTAGATAACTATACCGAAAGGCAACCCACTGTCAAAGTGTTCGTCGTGCACGAATCGTGTAAGAATTTTACAGGAGGATTGCCGATGGCACGAATCTCAAAGCCCTATCTTGTCCAAAAACGGAGAGACAGTCAGACCTTTATTCTGACCCTGACTGTCGCCTCCGGCCTGCCCCGCGCCGTTTATCGGTCGTGGAGAAGACGGAGTTTTACCCATTTCCCCGATGTACCGGAGACCCGCCTCGAAGACATTTGCGGAACGCGGCGCGATTGCCCTCGTCGAATACCTTAAAAAAGAAGCCGATCCTCGCAAGACGGAACTCCCCTCAGATGATCCGCCGGTAGGTGAGTGGATACGGAAGTTTACCGTGTTTGAAGGGAACCCCCGCTCTGCCCGCATAACAAGTCAAAACAGCCCCTACTCCCCCGCGACAGTATCGAGCTATCTGGGAATATACAACCTTTACTTGAAAAAGGATCCCCTGATGCGCTGCCGCATTAACAGCCTGGAACAAACCGATATGCTCGAATTTATGAGCCGTATCGGAGAAATCAGGATAGGGCTGCCCAGGAAAAAAGAAAACCGCAAGAAAGGCGACGGTTATAAAATGGCCGGAACCCGCACGTTTGAGATTGCCATCAAGTTTGTTCGTATGACTTTCCGAGAGTACGGCAAAACCCATCCGCGATGGTTTAACCCCTTCCAGAGCATAGACGCGCCGAAATCGGTGGGCGGTAATCCCCGCGATATTCTTGATGACAATGAAGTTATCAAGCTGTTCAGCTCAGACACATTTAACGACAAAATGGAAAAGGCGGTATGTGCGGCGATGTACTGGGCCGGCCTGCGCCGTGCTGAAATCTTCGCGCTGAGGCCTGAAAACCTCGACTGGAAGACGCCGAAAATCCGCGTTGAAAACGCCTGGAAAAAGTTCGGTAGTAAGGATCGTGAACTTGGGGATCCTAAATGGCATAAGAAGCGAGAGGTTCCATTTCCCGTCCAGTTACAGGATGCCATCAAGGAACTATGGGAAAATCAGGGAAAGCATGAGTTCGTCTTCGCTTGGAAGAAAGGAGCGGTAAAGCATCACCCTCTTTCTATGGGCACTTGTGATATACCCGGCCCCGGCTGGGCGCGGGGAAGGCTAAAGAAATGGCTCTCCCGCGCCGGGATAGATGTCTCTAGTAGGAACATTGTTCCCCATTCGGCCCGGCATTCCCTTGCAACGATGCTTGAACAGGAGAATGTGCCCCTGCGGTATATTCAAGATCTTCTTGGACACTCTGATTACAAAACGACCAAGGGATACCTTCATTCGGTAGAGGGAACGCTGGCGAAAGTTGGTAGTCGTATCAGTAATCATAAAGCGGAGGCGGTGGAAACTACGGATCAAACTGGCTGAACGCGCTGGACATTGCATTGGAGGGCTATGAACTTTTTCAGGCTCTCCTTGTCTAGCCTCACCTGGTATATGCCGTTGACAAGCTCAACGATGATTTTTCTACGAAGTTTGAAGGATTGAAGGTATTCCCGGATCCCGGCGCAGTCGGCCTCCGGGAT
>JAITNM010000086.1 GCA_031290475.1 Treponema sp.
ACGGCGATACCGCCGTCGTTTCCCTGGTGAAAATAGACGGCAAATGGAAAATATCGGACTTCGATAATTTATGGTAAAACTTTTCGGCGCGGGAGCGTTCGCGGTTTTATTGGCAGGCGCCGCCGCTATGTATGTCTTAACGCCGAGAGGCGCCGCCCTTCCCCGTTCGGCAGTGGAAGAAATTCCCGCAGTCGTACAGGATGGCGACGTTATTTGCAGGCTGGGCGATCGCTTTTGGTCGCAGTTGTTTAAGAACGTGTCGCCCCTTGACCGGCGCTTTTCCCACGCGGGCATTGCGCGAGTACAGGGCGGGCGCGTTACCGTGATTCACATAGATGCCGTTCTGTCGCGGCTGCCGGCCCAAAAACGCCTGGAACCGGTCTTTTTTAAGGAAGCGGGGAAAGAGATTATCCCCTTGGAGTCGATTTCCCGCTCGGAGTTTTTTACCGAAGTGTTTTGCCGTGCGGCGCAATAGGTAACGCGGCCGGTTGTTTGGACGTGGAAAATGAGAGAAGGAGCAAATGCGGAATTTAGTGTAAGAACGGCCCGTATGGGTTGCGTGATCAACAACCCCGCCGCAGAGCGGTCGGGGTATGTTGTTCTCATAAGGTATTTATATTCGGGGGTTTAATACTTTTTTAACCGCCGCAGAGCGGCGGGGTATTAAACCCCCTCAATACGAATAAAAATTATTGCCGGCGGATGTTAAACGCAAAGGAGCAATTTATGAACAAGAAATCTTTTTTGGCTTTGATCGGCATTATGCTGATTAATGGTTTAGCTTTATCTAAAAAGGCAATTTAGCGCCTGGCGCTATAGGCGTTTACCGGTACCCAGGAAACCCTTGACAATAGTACCATTTTATAGTACCATTTTGTATGAATTCAAAGCAAAAACAGACCTTTGAATTGATATTTAAGGTTACCCTACCCCCTGATATTGCATGGGCGGACATAGAAAGCCTTTTGGCCGCTCTGGGCGCTGAAATATCAGAGGGTGCGGGGTCAAGGGTGCGGGTAAAACTGAATGAGGTTCGCGCTGTTTTTCATCGGCCCCACCCTCAGAGGATAACCGATAGGGGCGCCCTTAGTTCCGTAAAACGTTTTTTGGAAA
Organism: Treponema sp.; assembly: GCA_031290475.1. Lineage (GTDB taxonomy): Bacteria > Spirochaetota > Spirochaetia > Treponematales > Breznakiellaceae > JAITNM01. The sequence goes on from JAITNM010000086.1 coordinate 1,114, forward strand.
ATGCGGGGGTTAAACCATGATGGATCATAAAGGCTATTTAGGAACCGTTGAATATGACGCGGAGGCGAAACTGTTCCATGGCGACATTGTAAATATCCGGGATGTCATCACCTTTCAGGGGACGACGGTAGAGGAAATCGAAAACGCCTTCAAGGATTCGGTTGATGATTATCTGGTATGGTGTAAAGAAGAAGGCGCGGCGCCGGAAAAACCCTATTCAGGGAAATTCAACCTCCGTTTGCCGCCGGAACTGCATAAAGAACTGGCAGTCCGGGCGAAAAAACTTAGGATGTCAATCAATGGCTTTGTCGAAAAGGCCATCACCGATGAACTTGCCGCCATACGCTGATACACACGAAATGGCAAGGTAGAACTTGGAATTGCGGTGATTTTCCGTGAGCGCCTTGACAGAGCGTTTATGAAATTCTAGACTTTTCATAGAAGTGAAACTTAGTAAATTCATAATGTTTATCGGAATACTCAGGAACACGGATCCCCGGTGAAGCAGGTTTTTGGGTATGGACCCTTCGCAACGAATCAACAAGGCGGTAAAGGCATATTTTGAAAAGAAGGGTATCGTGAGCGGGCAGGAATTGCTCCGTTTAGAGGGGATTACAAAAAAGTTTGGTGATGTTGAGGTGCTGCGGGGCATCGATCTTTCGGTAAGCGCCGGTGAATTTATCACCCTGTTAGGCTCTTCGGGATGCGGAAAAACCACCACCCTGAGGATCATCGCGGGGCTTGAGCAGGCCGACGGCGGACGGGTTTTTCTTGACGGTCAGGATATAAGCGAGGCCGAGCCCAACAAGCGGAATGTGAATATGGTTTTTCAGAACTATGCCCTGTTTCCGCACATGACGGTGGAAGCAAATATCGGGTACAGTCTGAAACTCAAGGGCCGGCCCAAGCCGGAGATCCGCAAAACCGTGGAAGAAATCCTGGAAATGATCCGGCTCAGGGGATTTGAGAAGCGTATGCCCGGAGAGCTTTCCGGAGGGCAGCGGCAGCGGGTAGCGGTGGCCCGGGCCATGGTGAACCGGCCCAAGCTGCTGCTCCTGGACGAACCCCTGGGCGCCCTGGATTTGCAGCTCCGCCGGCAGATGCAGCTCGAACTGAAACGGCTCCAGAAACAGCTTGGTATCACTTTCATCTATATAACCCATGATCAGGAAGAAGCCCTTACCATGTCGGACCGGATCGCGGTGATGCGGAACGGCCGTTTTGAGCAGATCTCCCCGGTAATTGAGCTCTACGAGCAGCCAAAAACGAGTTTTGTGGCCGGTTTTGTGGGAAACGCGAACATTATTCAGGGAAAGGTGGGCCGGGTCCTGCAATTGGGGGGAAATAGTAAAATCCTGGAGATTGAGCGGCCCGAAGGCCGGGTAAAGGCCGCCGTCCCGGCCAACCTGCCGGCGGAAATAGGCGGGAAACTGCTGCCCGGCGTTTCGGTAACCGCGGCGGTCAGGACCGAACGGATAGACCTGATACCCCCGGCGGACGCAAAACCCGGAGAAGGCCTAAACGGGGTGATACAGGACATGGGTTTTGCCGGAGGCCAGCTTAGGATCACGGTGATTCTGCAAGATAACGGCAAGGATCCTCCCGGTAAAGAGGGCCAGGAGATTATCGCCAGCCGGCACGGGATCGATTCGCCCCTGGATGTGGGGGATCCGGTCCGGGTAACCTGGGCATCGCCGGAACACGCGGTTCTGGTGGATCTGGAGGAACTGCAATCGTGAGAAAAACGTCCGTAACCCGTTCGGCTTTTCTCATGGTTCTGCCTATGTACCTTTTTACCCTGGCCTTTGTGCTGGGCCCCCTCCTCTACATGGTTGTCCTGAGCTTCTTACGCAGGGACGGCGTCTGGGGGGTGGTTATGTCCTTCACCCTCCGGAACTACAGCCGCATCGGCATTCCCGAGTATGCGGCCACCTTTGTTCAGTCCGTAAGGCTCGCCCTGTTCAGTACCCTGCTTGTGATACTCGCCGGTTACCCCTTTGGCTATTTTATGGCCCGCCTCAAGCCGGTCTGGCGGGGACGGGTTATGCTCATCCTTATCATCCCCTTCTGGACAAGTTCCCTGATGCGGCTTTACGGCTGGATCATCGTTTTCCGGGCAAACGGCATCCTGGACAGTATCCTCATGGCCGCGGGGCTTACCGGGGAACCCCTGCGGCTGCTCTACACCTACCCCGCGGTGGTGACCGGGATGATCTACGCCCTGCTCCCCTTTATGATCTACTCCGTATATACCAGCGCCGAAAAGATGGACTGGGGGCTCGTGGAAGCGGCCCGCATTCTGGGCGCCACCCCCGCCCAGGCCTTTCTGACCGTCACGCTGCCCCTTACCATGCCCGGGCTTTTCTCGGGGGTTATTCTCACCTTTATCCCTTCCATGGGGCTCTTCTTTATCGCCGACATTCTGGGGGGGAACAAGGTGGTGCTCGTAGGAAACCTGATCCAGGAGCAGCTTATGAAAGCCCATGACTGGCCCTTTGCGGCGGCCCTGAGCGTCGTATTAATGCTGATGACCTCTTTCTTTATCTACCTTTACCGCAGGCTGGCGGCGGCCACCGGAAGCAGCGGCGAACTTGAGGGGCTCGTATGAGACAAAAAAGAGGAATACTATCAAAGACATACCTCACCGCGGTACTGGTGATTATGTACATACCGATACTGCTGGTAATCATCTATTCCTTTAACCAGAGCCGGATAAGTTCCGTGTGGAGCGGCTTTTCCTGGCACTGGTACACCGAGCTCTTCCGGGACCGGGCCATGTGGAGCGCCCTGTGGAACAGTGTGTTTCTGGGAGTAACGGCGAGCCTTGCCGCGGCGGTGATAGGATCCCTGGCGGCCACGGGTTTAAGCCGGGCGAAGCTTCCCGGGGGGAAGGCAATGGGATACATGGCCATCCTCCCCATCATGATCCCCGAGATCGTCATGGGGATGGTATCCCTGGCCTTTTTTGCGATCCTCTCCCTCCCCTTCGGTATGCTCACCCTGGTTATCGCCCATACCGCCATGTGCATCCCCTACTCGTTCCTCATGGTCAAGGCCCGGCTTGAAGGACTTGATAAGAGTTATGTGGAGGCGGCGAAAGACCTGGGCGCGGGGGAATGGCGGGCTTTTTATGACATCACCCGGCCCCTTATCATGCCTGCCGTGGCGTCCAGTATTCTGATTTCCTTTGCCATGAGTTTTGACGATGTGATCGTCAGCGTCTTTGTTACCGGGGTAAACACCAATACCCTTCCCATCAGGATCTATACCCAGATGAAGGTCGGCGTTACCCCAAAAACCAATGCTATGTGTACCCTGCTGTTCGCGGCAACAATTGTGCTGGTTATGATCTCTGCGGTTATTTCCCGGCCGCAGAATGTCAAAGCCAAATCAAACAAAAAACTTGCGAACAGTATTACAAATACATAATTACATATAAAGGAGATTAGTATGAGAAAAATTTGGATGCTGCTTATTCCTCTTGCCCTCATCGGCGTAAGCTGCCGGGCAAAAGAGGGAAGCGGACAGGCGTCGGCCCCGCAGAACAGGCAGTTTACCCTCTACACCTGGGAGGGAATGTTCCCCCAGGAGATTCTGGACGGGTTTGAAAAGGATACGGGTTACCGGATCAACTTTGTCAACTTTGATTATGATGAAACCATGCTGTCCAGGCTGGAAACAGCGGGCGGCGGGGATTACGATCTTATCATTGCCGACGATTATATTATCGAGACGGTAATTTCCGAAGGGCTGGCGCAGAAACTGGACAAGGGCAAACTCCCCAATTACAAAAACATTAATCCTATCTACTTCAAACCCTTCTACGATCCCCGGGATGAATACACCGTCCCCTACGGCGCCGGTGTGCAGACCATCGTGTACGATCCTTCCAGGGTGAAGATCAATATTACAGGCTATGGGGATCTTTGGAATCCGGCCCTCAGGGGAGAAGTGGGGACCATTGCGAATTCCCGGGTTATTAACGGAATGGCCCTTAAGGTGCTGGGAAAGAGCTACAACACCAATAACATAAACGACATCCGTGCGGCGGGAGAAAAACTGCTTGCGTTAGCGCCGAATATCCGGCTTATCAAAGACGACAGCCTTGAGAACGATCTTCTCTCCGGGGAAATCGCCATAGGGGTAATGTACACGTCCCAGGTGACTGTGGCGAAAATGGAGAATCCCGATCTGGAAGTGGTCTTCCCTTCCGAGGGAATCGGCTACGGTATCATGGGGAGTTTTATCCCCAGCAAGGCGCCGAATTCCGACGCGGCCCATGCCTTCCTTAACTACATCATGGATCCCGCCCGGGGGGCCGCCTGTTTTGAATACCTGGGGTATTACTGTACCTTCTCCGCATCGGAGCCCCTTATCGCCGCGGAATACAAGGAATTCCTTACCCTGCCTTCGGGCTTTAACACGAACATGGAAATGATCGGAAACATCAACGCCGAGTCGGAAGAAGAACACGAACGCATCTGGACCGCCTTCCGTGCGGCAACGGAAAACTAATAGGAGAAACAGTTTTACTGTTTTTCTATGGGCGGCGCTTCATTCGCAGGCGCCGCTTTTTTGTTTCCCAGGAGCATGCTAATCTCTCGGGCTCAGATAAAAGCGGCCGGTTATTGTTTCTGTTTTTAATACGTTGATAAACGAGTCGGGATCTACATTCTGAATAGCGGTAATCAGAGGCGCCACCTGGTCGGCGGAGACCACCGAGTAGAGCATTGTCCGCTCTGTCTTCATATAATGACCAACCCCCTTAAACGACGTTCCCCCATGGTTGGTCTTTTCATAAATAACTTTGTAAATTTCATCGGGCTTGTTGGTAATAATAAACAGGGTGTTCTGCTGATACCCCCGGTAAAAAAAGGACAGCGCTATGGTAGTGGTAAACTGAAAGATAATTGAATAGAGGGCTTTGTCCAAGGTAAAGAGAAAACCTGCTACGGCCAGGATCAGGAAATTTCCGGCAAATATATAATTCCAGGTATCCTTATGGTATTTTTCCGCAAAAAAGATGGCGATAAAATCAGTACCGCCGCTCGTGGCGCCGGCGGTCAAACAGAGGCTCATGGCGAGGGCGTTCAGGAGCCCGCCGAACACTGCCGAAAGGAGGTTGTCGTGGAGCTGGATAAATTCAATAAACATGGAGGGCATAAAGTCGGTAAGGAGACTGCTCACCACAATCATCAAACAGGAATAGAGGGTGAACTTTTTTCCGATAACCTTAAAACAGATAAGCACCGGAACCGCGTTAAGCGCGTAGTTGAGAATACTGTAGGGCGCCTCAAAACCGCCGAAACGGAGACAGCTTTCCTGGATAAGCAGGGCAAGCCCGGAAAATCCCCCGGGGATCAGGGCGCCGGCGCGTACAAAGGTTTTGAGATCAAAAGCATAAAGCACCGAGCCCAAGAGGATGAGGGTAAGGCGTTTAGCCGTATATTGCCACGATTTCTGCTTAGAACCAGCGGGCATTGCCGTCCTCCCAGGTAAAAATTTCTTCGGTCTTAAAAAACAGCGCTATTTCCCGCCCCGCGCTTTCGGCGGAATCCGAGGCATGGACAATGTTCAGCCTGGTGGAAGCGGCAAAGTCCCCCCGTAGGGTACCCGGCGTTGATTCGTTTATATCCGTCGCCCCGGTAAGCCGCCTGACCCGGCTTATTACCCCGTCTCCCTCAAGAACCATGGCGATGACCGGTCCGGAAACTGTATAAACTACCAATTTTTCATAAAAATCCCTTCCCTTGTGTTCCGCATAATGGACTTCGGCCTTGGATTTATCCATTTTCAGCATCTTAAGGGCGATAATGTTGATTCCTTTCCTTTCAAAACGGCTTATGACCTCTCCAATGATACGGCGCGGCAGTACGCCGGGCTTCAGCATAACAAAAGTTCTTTCCATAAGAACAATTTTAGTACAAAACGCCCTTTTTGTGAACCTCTCTGGGGTAAATAAAAGAAATATTTACGGAAATCTTTTTATTCTTACCAAATTATTAATAAATTCATATAGAATTCTCTTGATTTTTAGGCCTATAACCTTTACCTTTAAAGTGAAGCTGATGGTATGGTTATTTAGTGTTGCTGATCGTCTTGGTGAGTCAACTATCTAAATTCTGTTAAGCGTCTTGCTGTACTTCAATTGTATCATCAGTGTGCCTCCCGGGTTTCCTCACCTCCTTTTCCCGGGGGGCTTTTTTATTTTTCATATAAAATGCTTTTATTGGGGTACAATTTCCATGATTTATGTGACCGGCGATACCCATGGGGGTATTGATATGGAAAAATTGGACAACGATCACTTTAAAGAACAGGCGAACTTAACTAAGGAAGACTATGTTATTGTTGCCGGAGATTTTGGTTTTATCTGGCAGGATAATGAAAAACAACGGAAACTCCTGGAACTCCTGGGGGAACTCAACTATACCCTCCTTTTTGTTGACGGAAATCACGAGAATTTCCGCCTCTTAAACGCGTATCCCCTGGATATCTGGAACGGGGGGAAGATCCACCGGATCACCGATAGTGTAATCCACCTCACCAGGGGACAGTTTTTTACCATAGCCGGAGAGACGCTATTTACCTTCGGCGGAGGTGATTCTATGGACAAGCAGTGGCGTACTCCTGACATCTCCTGGTGGCCTGAGGAACTGCCCTCGGAGACCCAATACCGGGAAGGCCTCGCGAACCTTGAAGCGCATAACTGGGAAGCGGATTACGTTATTACCCACGAAGGGCCGGCGAAAATTGTACAGTCCCTTAACAGGCATTTCGGCCGCAATCCTCTATGCAAGTATCTGCAAAAAGTTGCAGAAAAACTGCGGTTTAAGAAATGGTATTTTGGCCATTATCACCTTGACGCGCCGGTGGACGAAAAGTACCGCGCCCTGTATCAGGATAAAGTCGTACTCGGGTTTATGTAAAAAACGGATATATCAGTATCTATTGTCGAATATCCTGGTTGACTTCTTCTCGCTCCGGGGAAGTTCGCCCATGCTGACAGCAATAGTTTTGGGCGTAATACCAATCCGTTCCTTAAATGCCGTTTCCACTATTTTTTCCAGGTTCTTCCGTTCATCCTTGTTTTCCAGAGGCGTCTCGAAGAAGAGGTTGAGGATGTCCTTGCCGTTAAGGTGGTCGATCTGGATCTGGTATTCGCTGGATACATCCCGGAGGGCCGACAGGAGTTCATCCACACGGCTGGGGAAGATCATGGTCCCCTTCACCTTGATCATATCGTCGGAACGGCCTATGAGGGTATCGATCCGGGGATATGGCGAACCGCACGGGCAGTCGCCGGAAATTTCCCGGGTAAGGTCGCGGGTGCGGTAACGGATCAGGGGCGCCCCTTCTTTCTTAAGGGTGGTGATCACGAGCTCGCCTATTTCCCCGGGGGATACGGGGATACCGGTCTTGGGGTTTATAATTTCGTAGAAAAGGTAATCGGTCCACATGTGCATACCGCATTGGTACTTGCAACTGATACCGATGCCGGGGCCGTAAATCTCCGTGAGGCCGTAGATATCGTAGAGTTCCACCCCCAATTCGTCGGCAATGCGTTTCCGCATCTTCTCCCCCCATCTTTCAGAACCGATAAGGGCCTTTTTAAGGCGGATCTTATCCCGGACCTTACGGCGTTCAATTTCTTCCGCCAGGAGAAGCGCGTAGGATGAAGTGGCGCAGAGCACGGTGGACTGGAGGTCCATCATCATCTTTATCTGCTTATCCGTATTCCCGGGCCCCATGGGGATGGTCATGGCCCCAAGCCTTTCCGCCCCGAGTTGAAACCCGATTCCCGCGGTCCAGAGGCCATACCCCGGGGTGATGTGTACCCGGTCCAGGACGGTGACCCCGGCGGTCTCATAACAGCGGGCAAACTGGATAGCCCAGTCATCCACGTCCTTCCGGGTATAGGGGATGATCACCGGAGTACCGGTAGTCCCCGAGGATGAGTGGATACGGACGATCCGCTCTTCCCCCACCGCCAGGAGTCCCAGGGGGTAGGCTTCCCGAAGATCGTCCTTTTCCGTAAAGGGTAATTTTTCAAAATCATCCCGGTTTTTTATCTCCGGATTAATCCCCGAAAACCGCTTCCGGTAGAATTC
>JAITNM010000166.1 GCA_031290475.1 Treponema sp.
TGGAAAAAATCCGGGACAAAAAGTACGGCCTTGTTTTTATGGATCACATGATGCCCGAAATGGACGGCATAGAAACCACCGCCCGCATCCGCGAATGGGAAGCGCAAGAGACCGTTGAACCGAACGATGGCATGAGTTTTGGCATGGCCGAAAGTCATAGGAATCCGCGTAAGCGGGTTCCCATTATCGCCCTTTCGGCGAACGCGGTCACCGGGGCCGGGGAGCTTTTCCTGGAAAGCGGGATGGATGATTTTCTCTACAAACCTATCGCCCAGGGTGAGCTAAACCGGCTGCTGGGTAAATGGCTGCCGAAAGACAGGATAACAATCCGGGCCGCGGAAGAACTTCCCGGGGTAATGGAAAACCGGCCCGCCCCGGCCTGCGGCCTGGTCATTAACCGGGCGGCGGGGCTGGCGAACGCCGTGGGCAATGAACGGTTCTATCAGCAGCTCCTCTCTGAATTCAAGGCCGGCCACGGCGGCGATATACGGAAAATCAGAACGGCCCTGGACGCGCTTGATTACCGGGCGGCCTACCGGCTTGCGCACACCCTCAAAAGCGTCGCAAACGTGATCGGCGCGGGGAAGCTCGGCGCCGCCGCCCTGACGGTAGAAAAGGCGCTCAGGAAAACCGACCGCCTTCCCCCACGGGAAATGCTGGAAACCCTGGAACGGGAATTTGAGGCGGTCATGGCGGAGCTTGCGTCAATAGCGCCTGAATCCCCGCCAAAGACATATAGCACAGGCGAGTTGGACATGGCCAGGGCGCTTGCCTTTACCCGGAAACTGGAGCCCCTGCTGGTAACCAGAAACGCCGGCAGTCTCCGGCTGCGGGAGGATATACGGGAAATACTCGGGCCGGCGGATGAAATGTGCGGAACACTGATAAACCAGATTGAGAATTATGATTTTGCGGAAGCGGTGGACACCCTCAATAAAATCAAAGAAAAGATGGTCAATTAAGGCTGATAACAAAGGGGAGTTTGAAAAGTGTATTCGGTTTTAGCGGTTGATGACGAAAAAACAAATTTGGATATCCTGAACTATGTTTTGTCACCGGAATACACGGTGTATACGGTAAAATCAGGCGAGGCGGCGCTGGAGCTTCTCGCCACCGGCAGGCCCGATCTAATCCTTCTTGATATTGTTATGCCCGGGATGGACGGCTTTGAGGTGCTTGCGAAACTGAAAAGTTCCCCCGGGACTCAGAATATTCCGGTCATAATTATTACCACCCTGGATAATCCCGAGGACGAGGAGAAAGGCTTTAACCTGGGCGCCGGCGATTATATTACCAAGCCCTTTAAGCCGGTGGTGATCCGGGCGCGGGTCAACGCGCAGTTAAAAAACATCGCGTTGATTCAGGCGGAGAAGTCTTTGGCACAGGCCGAGTATTACAGTAAAACGAAAAGCGATTTTCTGAGCCGCATGAGCCATGAAATGCGTACCCCCCTGAACGCCATCATGGGCATGACCGCCGTTGCCCAAATGGCCAATGACCATGATCAGATAATGAACTGCCTCGAACAGATTGATGGATCATCCTGCCGGCTTTTGGGCCTTATCAACGATCTTCTGGATATGGCGAAAATTGACGCCGGGGGTTTTGAACTGGCGCCGGGGCAATTCAGCTTCAAAGAAACCATAGAAGGGGTTATCGCCGATATTTCCTCTAAGGCCGAAGCGAAGGGCCAGCATTTTACCGTCGAGCTAGATCCCGCTATTCCCGATTCGCTTATCGCCGATGAAGAACGGCTGGAACAGGTTTTGCTTCACCTGCTCTCCAACGCCGTAAAATTCACCCCCGAAGGCGGTTCCGTCAGATTTACGGTCCATCGTATTGCGTCCCAACCGGAACAGCCGGAAGAAGATGCCTGCATACTCTGTTTTGAGGTAAAGGATACGGGCATCGGCATATCGGAGGAACTCAAAACACGCCTGGGAAGCGCCTTTGAACAGGTGGACAACGGCATTACCCGCATGTACGGCGGAATGGGGTTGGGGCTTGCCATCTCAAAACGGATCGTGCAAATGATGGGCGGCTCCATTGAGGTGGAATCGGCGCCGGGCAAGGGCGCCCGCTTTATTTGTACGGTTAAGCTCCGCACGGAACACGGCGCGTCAAGGGATGGAAACGCCGGCGGCGGGAACAGGTCCCCACCGGCGGCGGCGCCCCTGGCGGCGCCCTTGGCGGGATGCCGTGTTCTGGTGGTGGATGATGTGGACATTAACCGGGATATCCTCTGCTGTTTGCTGGAACATACCGGCGCCGTGTTGGATGAGGCGCAAGACGGCAGGGAGGCCCTTGGAAAAGTGCTTCAAAACACTTATGACCTGGTACTTATGGATCTGCACATGCCCCGCATGGACGGTTATGACGCGGCCCGCCGTATCCGCGATTCGGGAATTCCCGGAACGGATTCACTGCCCATAATCGCCGTTACCGCCGATACCGGAGGGGATGTGGTTTCCCGCTGCCTAAAGGCCGGCATGAACGCCCATACCGGTAAGCCGGTAAACTATGACAGGCTTATCGGCGTCATTACCGAATGTATACCCAGGCTGAACGGGCGTATCCCCGGGGAAGGCGCGTGAATGCATAAGGGAAAGATTGCCCCATGAAGACGGCGGCATTCTCATTTTTACAAGCCATACTTGGCTTCTTCTTTAGAAAAAACACCCCCGAAACAATCAGGAAACGCGGCATACGGACAATCGCAAAACGGATAAAATACGAAGGACAGCAATTCTACCTGCCCGAAACGAAAGAATTAACCCTTGGATGCGGGGAATTCTTCTACGATATTTATAAAACCATCTCCATTGCCCAGGAATATATGCCTGTCCTTTTAGAGTCCGGAAAAGTGCGGGATCTGGTCATTGAAGAGTTTATAGACAGGGAAATTCTGGAAGACTTTGACAATTTTTCTCCGGGACGTATTATGGAACGGGCCGGGGGCGTCCGCCCTGGGGATTTAACAGAGGAACTGCGGCGCGAAGTGGAAGCCCTGACAAACGCCATGGGTACGGCCATCGGGGAACAAATCGATTCCTGTTATTATCAGATCCTGACCCTGAGCCGGTTCGTTTCCTTCGATTTCGAGACCCTGATAATGTTCTGCTTTACGGACCGGGGATTCAATTTCTACAGCGCTCAGGAATTTGAGTCTTTCAAGGCGGAGCGGATCATCGGTTTACTCCAGGACTTTGCGGAGCATTGCGCCGTGGTCGATTCTTTTCAGGATTGGGAACATGTCCTTGGGGTTCTTAAAACTTTTCGGAACGGCAGGGATATGATCAACAGGAAACGGTGGAATGCGGTACGGCATAAGATCCGGGAAATCCTTGGTTCCGAGCTTTTGGTACTCATCATTCAGCATATAACGGATGATCCCGGCTGGTCCTTGCAGCCCTCTTCGCTTCCCCGGGAGCGGATTTTTTCCAGCTGGCTGGCGGATAAGCGGCAAACAATGGAAGACGCGATTACCCGGTGGGTTGCTTCCCATTGGACTAACCGGATTGCGAAGCTGAAGCAGGCGATCTTCGGCGATTTTGCGGCGGCGCCTCTGAAACACTACAACGAAGAAGCTTCCGCCCTGTTTGTTGCCAAAGGCTTTGAGGGTTTTATTCACGCCGGGGCTCTTGCGTGCCTTTTGGCCTTCCTGCGGGAGGTTTTTATAAAGGAGATACAGGAATTCCGGGATCTCTTGATCATCCGGGCGTGGTGGATCCTGCCTTCCCTGTCCCTGCCCTTTGGCGAAGCGTACCAAGCCCTGGAGTCGCTTATGAAGCGGCTGGACGATTTTGACGAATCCCTGGGTAACGGCGGCATAAACGGCTCTCTCCTATTTATCGCGTTGGCCCGCCTTGAATGGGACCGGTCCCAGGGCCGGTTTATCAGGGAACTCCTTGAAAAGGTGAACAATGAGGCTATGGGCATACTGGAACAAACCGCCGAAAACCTTGTCAATTTGGCCGATCAGGTTGAAGCCGTCAAAAAAGACTATGCGGAGACCCCCCATACGCTTATCGCAAACTGGCACGAGATTGAGCCGGCTTCCGGCCTGAACATGGCCCATTGGCTGCGGGGTATCGCGGATAAACTTTCAAAATATATTGAGCTCACCCTGCTTTTTATAGGAAAGCGCGAAAAGTCCCGGGCAGCGGTTGAGGTTCGCGGGCCCTATGGAATGTCCCCGCAGGGGAAGTAACCGCCCCTGCCGGGCTTTAGCCCTAGACATTCTTGTTATTATGGGCCAGAATACTTACATGAGTTGGAAAACTCAAAGACATGGCGCTATCTTTTTTAAGGTATTTGGAATTTTTGCTATTTTACGCACTGTTTTCAGTCATAATAAACAGATTATCCATTTTTATACCCATAAAAGGAAAACCCGGAAATGTCCCCATTCCAACCATCGCTTATTCTGAATAAGCGGAAAACAAAGTCCCGGAAAAATCCGGGCAAAGGAAGCCCCATGGCTAAAACACTGTATGTAGGTAATCTTTCCTACAACACCAACGAAGATAGTCTTCGCACTCTTTTCACCCCCTATGGCACGGTAGAATCGGTCAAAGTCATTACCGATAGGGATTCCGGCGCGTCCAAAGGTTTCGCCTTTGTGGAAATGAGCTCCGACGCAGAAGCGCAGGCCGCCATAAGCGGAACCAATGGCACCGACCTTGACGGCCGCGCCATCAAGGTAAACGAGGCGATGGATAAACCCCGCCGGGATGGCGGCGACCGCGGCAACAACCGCTGGTAGCGCGAAACTTCGTATCTCGTTTGGTTTGAGTGTGCGGCCGAATGGCCGCACCAAGTAAAGGTTAGCACGCGTCTCAAAGACAGCCCCCCAGGAGCCTGTCGAACTTGTGGATTTTTGCACTAAAACTAACGCAAAAATCCCGATTTATGGGCTCCTTTGGGAGTTTGCAAGGTAAAAAACGTGCTAAACGCACGTTTTTGGGGTTGGAAGGGCTAAAGCCCGACAAA
>JAITNM010000209.1 GCA_031290475.1 Treponema sp.
CCCGGCTAACCCCTATTCAGGATTAGCTTCATGTCTTCCTTCCCTTCCCTATTACTGTCACATATCATCACCCGCCCCAGCCTGCGTATTTCCGCTTAGAGGTAAGTGTTTTATACTACACCAACTCATTACATTTTGTCAAGCGTTTTTTCGTTAAAATTCAAAAAAAATCACTTTTTTTTGAATTTTCTTACAGATACCCGCGTTTACTGCGGTTTCATGTCTTTTCTTACGGTTACCGCTTCAGGTAACGGAACAAATCATAATAGAACGTATAGAGGTAGTTCCCATTATCCGGGGTAAGCACAATATCGGGAAACAGGGTTTGAACATTTTCAGTATCGTTAAAAACCCTGCCGTCCTTTTCAAGACCTTTGACAAAAACTTGTTTCAGGAAAATCAGATTCAGCTTAAACCCTATCCAGTCATAGGTCGCTACATCTTCCCATTGTGAGATATAGCTTCCGTCTCCGCTTGTGTCGCTGCCCCAGCCGTAGAATTTCGGGCGCTTACCGCCTGGTTCGGTAACAATGAGCTTGTCGGGGCTGAACTGTCCGGGCGTGAAAAGTTTGCCAAAGTTGATGCCGTATTTGGCGTTTGCGTCCGTGTAGCTCCAGGAAGCCGCTCCTTTCGGCAGATCTTCGGGGAAATAGAATGTTCCGTCATTCTTAATGGCGTTTTGCAGTTGGGCCAGACCGTCTTTAACCCACCGGTAGTTATTCAGTTCATTTCTTACAATAAACGGAATATTGGGATCGTCAAAATAGTGGTCATAGACACCGGAAAGTGTCTCAAGGGCTTTGAGCAATTCCGCCCTGGACTTATCCATCGACTCCTGGGCCTTTGCCCGCTCCTTGAGGAAGTGGTTTCGTAAAGGGAACATATCGGGGATACGGGACGCCTCCAGGGGGTTTTGAATAAAATATTTGTCCGTTTCGCGCAGCAAAAAGCCCAAAAGGTCATTTATTAGGGCTGTCTTTGTGGCGCCGTCCCCATCGAGCTGGTCCGGTGTAACATAGGGTTCGTTAAGGGCGTCAAAAAGCCCGGGGAAATGCGGGAAAAAAGTCCCGTAATTTACGGCATTAAAAGACCAGATCCTGAATAAAGAGCGATCAAAGTCGAGATCATAGGCGGCAACCCATTCCAGGCCGGCCTTGAATATCCTGAACGAGGCAAGGATAATACCCAATTCGGCCTTGCCTACCGTATCGCCATGCTTAAAAATATCGCTCAAAAAGAGTTTTTCTATAATGTCTGTCTCCAGAACGATAGAATCGCTGTTGGAAAGTTTTGCGGCGCGGGCCGCCGCCGCCTCGAATTTGTCCCCAAAAACATACCGCAGGGCATCATCGACAACATTGTTGATATCCCTGATATTGGAACCCATGAGGTTGAAAAACATAATCAACTGGTAGGTAGCCATGGTAGGCGCGCCGCTTTTAAGGCTTGCCTGCATTATTTCCGTTTGATTCTGAAAAGCGTAATAACCGCCTGGAAAAGTGTGGTCCGGCAGCCTGACGCCGCTATAGTCGTTAAGCCATCCGGGGCGCCGCCCTGTCGAGGTATAGGTACTGTCCGTATAGTAATTATCCCAGGAATCGCCCAGGGTTAGCAGATTATTCAGATTGCCGGGGTAGTTTCCGAGCCCGACACTGCTTAAAAGCTGCCGTACCTTGGTATCCACGGCGATAGAGGCAAGATTCCCCAGGGTGGAATAAAAGACCGCTTCCCGATTGTCCGGATCCATCTTATAGGCGGTCTCAAAGGCGATAACGGCGCTGTCGTAATCGTCGCGGCGCAGGGCCGCTTTGCCGCTTGCAATAAACCCGGCAGCGTCGGGTGAATCAAAATCCGCATCGATAATTACATGTGCCGCGGGGAGCGTAAAACTATAGGGAGGGCTTAAAACAACAACATTCGCGGTGCGGTTGTTTTGACTGTCCAATTCGGTGTATTTTACGCTGCCGTCTCTTAAAACAAAACCTTCATCGGGGTAGAATTGCAGAACTATTTGTACCCCCCTCGTCGGGTTGCCATAAGGGGCCTGCAATTTTATTCCTTGCGCATCCTGTGTCTGGGCATAGGCAATAATGCTGCCGCCGATTATTGTTTTTTCCATGCTTGCCGTATAATTGTTGCTCGGAACTGTCTCAAATTCGGCGTAAATGGTGTTGTCGCCGCTTAACCGGAAACGGTACGGCGGGTACTGTAAATTACCGTCCAGTTGGGGAGGGTTGCCGGCTTCAGCCCTTTTAAGGGAAGCCAGCCGGTAACCGGGGGCGGGGTTTGCCGCCACAAGAACCTGGGATCCGGCTAATCCCGATACCGGCAAAACCCTGATGGAGCCGTTTTCCGCAGAGGCCGTCTTTACGGTATACAGCGGGTCTATCAGTTCACGGGTAACCCCCAAGGTATGATCACAGCTTGTAAGAAGCGTCAAAAATCCTGCGCATAAAAACAGGAACGGGCCGGTCAGCACAGACGCTTTCCGTGTAATTTTCGATTCTGGTTTCATAAAAGACTCCAACATTAAAAACTATAAGTAACGGAAATAGGGAATGAAATAATCGGCTCGCCTGTATAGGTCTGCCTCCAACCGTCCCCTCCATAAGCAGGGTTATAATTCCAACGTTCGCTGCTGGGTATCATAACCGCCGCTCCAATTTTGATAACCCCGCCGCCCAAATCCAGGGCGACCCAGGGCGCAAAGCCAATATCAGTACGTTCACTGGTAGCCACATCTACTGTACGGCTGCCAATATATTCCGTTTTTGCGTAACCTTCTTTAATTGAGTCTAATTCATGGTGGTTATACCCAAAATCAAGTCCAATCCTGACGGAATCCAGAACCCGGTAATAGACGCCGAGGAGCGCCCTCATATCTAACCCTGTTGTAATGGTATGTTCGCCTTCGCGGATATATAAACCGCCAAAAGAAATATCCACACGGGCAAGGACATTCAATTTATTATTCCAGTCATAGGAAGCGCCCACAACCGCGGAACAGGGAAGCTGTATCGTCAATTTATCGTTACCCGCGATACTGCCGGTCGTTAAGGGCGAAGTAGGGAAAATCCCCGGATAATACTGATATGTCGGTAAATCGGTAAAATATTCCAGGGGGATTTTTATTCCTGCCTCAGCCTTAAGGCCGTTTATGCGGTCATACAGAAAAGCCGCCTCAATAACATCCGCATCTCTGTTGGCGGATAAACCGTCAGCCAGTCTCAGGACCACATCGTTATCCTTATAAAGGTAATCTTCTATAAATACACCCCGGTTATTACCGATAAACTGAAGGCGCGCAAAACCAATATCGGGAAACCGGTAACTCAAACCCGCCTGTATGGATTTGTACACGTCTGCCGCGCTCCAGCCTGCGATGTTTTGGAAGGCCCGTTCCCCGGAAAGATTGCTTCCGACAGCCGCCGCCAGAGTAAGGCCGTTCCATTTGGAATCAAGCCAGGCCAGGGGTTTTAGGGCAAGAAAAGCGCCGGCGCTTGCCTTAAACCGGTAAAAAACAGCATCTTCATCTTTCGCGCCTTCGGGAAGAATCCATGAAGCGAATTCCGTCGCGCCGATTCTTCCCCTAAAATCGTCTATCTCGAATTTGCCGATTATAAGCCGGACCCAATTAAAAGGTTCCGTCCATACATAGGCATTATCACCGACAACAGAATCGCTCCCGTCCCACAGAAGGTGCGCATTCATGCCGATAGTATCAGCCGCGTTGGATGCCAGCAGGGTAAAACCTATCCGGGGTCTTGCGTTATTATCCCAGGTGGTGGTCGCCGCCGAAACCGAGCTATCCTCGCCGGATATGGCAAGGGGGGTAAAAACGCCGCGGCCATAGAAACTAAAATTATAATCCGCGAAAACGTTTCCGGTTATACAGGCGCATAAAACCGGAATGATACAAAATTTCCTCATAATTATTTCTCCTTATTTCTTCTTAATTGCTCCGACTAGAAGGACAAAATTACGAAGGCCCTGCCGAAACAGAGCCTCCGAATTAAAACAGAATTACCAATTCCTTTTAATAAGTCTGATCAGCATAGCCGGGATACTTCTCGGGATTTTTCGCCATTTCCGCCCTGACTATATCTGCGACAGAAGAATCGGCGGGTTTATTCGGGGCCGTCCAATTCAGCTTGAGGTATTCATACCTTCTCTCGGGGTCCTGGGCTTTGGGATCAAACCAGTCAGCCAGAGTAGCCTTTCCGTCCGGCATACGTGTGTCAGATCCGTAAAGCAGGTCCTTGTCCTGGAAAGCCGGCAGCGTGGTAACCGGGAAAGTCTCCGTACCTTCAAGCCTGGCGTAAGTGGTATCGAACGTCCGGTTAAAGTACGCGTTTGCAAAATCGATAAGATCGTACAATTCCCGGGTGGGATTGGCATGACCGATTTTGTAGATTCTGACGCCGATATTATCCGGCTTGTCGATGTACTCATACACTTCCCGTGTAGCCAGATAGGTTACATACATCCCTTCGGGATTGGTCCAGGTGCTATCCCAGCCGTCGTGGGTCAGGAGCCCGTAGGGAGCGCAAAGGGCGGTAAGGAAATGGTGGTCAAAAGGCGTTGTGCCGGGATAACCATGCTGATAATGATTGGTGTCGCTTTGCCAATCCGTCTCCCACTCCGTGTACATTTCGGTAAATTGCTGGAATCTTTTGCCGAACCAGTTGGCTGTTTCATTGCGGGCATGGGTGCTGGTCTGGTAACCAAAATTAGTTCTCCCGGCATCTATGGCATCAGGATCATCTTCGGTAACCAGTTTAACCAGAGGAGTTCCGTCAACGGTATCCAGAATCTTATAAAAATACGTATTTTTATTATTCTGGTTCTTGTGATATGACTGAGCGTTGAAGCGATCGGGCGCGGCGCCGCCTGACCCGGAAGACACGGGGTTGGTAACCGCGACGTGCTTGCCGCTCATGCTTTCCGCGAAAGCTCCGAGATACAGGGCGTCCTTGCCCCCTCGGGAGATACCGGTTACCAGGAATTTATCGGGGTCAATAACGCCCCCGCCAATCCCGATTTCCGCGGCGTCAATAACGCGGGCGACTTTCCAGGCATCCCGAACCAGGGCGGAAGGCCGGCCATCGTTGGAGTTATCATACTGCCAGATATCCTGGGCAATTCCCGCAAGGCTGTCGGAGTTCATGCCAAAGTCGGCTGTCGCGTATCCGTTGGGGACAAACGGAGCTCCGCCGCCCAGTAGCAAGGGTATTTTATTGGTGGCGCTGGGGGGCTCTCCGTTGGGCGCTGTTGTGGGGATAGTCAAATTTGACAGGGTAAAACTGGCGGTTCTGCCGTTGCCGGTTACCGTGATCGTCACATTGCCCGCACCTGTTACGCCGGGGCCGCTCACTTCCACTTTGGAAGGCTGGGGCGGATAGGTGCCGCAGAAGTAGTACTCCAGCATTTTTTTAATCTCTTCACGGCGGGCGGGCCACTCTTCTTTTGAGGCGACCAGAGAACCGTCCTGTTTAATGAAGGGATTGGGCCAGGCGACAAGTTCAGGGCCGGCATTCAATTCGGCTATGGGCTTGAAAGACAAAGCGTTGCCACCACCCCCTATACCGCCGGGAGCGCCGGGGGCGGGAACTAAACCACCGGTCGGCTCCGCATCCGTAGGACACCCGGCAAACATAAACACAGCGAATGCGACAAGAAAAACTATCGCAATTTTACTAAAAGTTTTCACCATAAGAAATTTCCTCCTAAGAAATTTTATGAAAATTTACTATTCCGTAATAAGAGCGGTAACCACGTAATAAACTACCGTTTCCCCGGATGTAACACGGATCGCAACTATACTAGTATCAACTACTCCAGGCGGTATTGCATCTGAAGGCGGTACATAAGGCGGGATTCCAGGATCTGCGGCCTTCCCAACGAAAAGACCCTCACCGGTTTCATTCCAGATCGTCGGTGCATTGTACGTGGGATAACCGGGGGACGATTCCGTAATGTAACCGACTCCATACTCTATCTTCGCACCAACGGCGCCGGCGGCCAGAGCCGCGCTTATCGCGGGGTTTTCCGCTGACGCTTGCGCCGCGGTCAGGGTAATCGATCCCGGATTGAGTTGCGCCGCAACATCAAAAGTAGGCGCAGGTTCGCCCAGAACCGCGTCCACACCGGCAATCTTGGCGCCGCTCAGCGCTTCCCATAAAAGCCGGAACTTATAGATTTTAACGATCGGCTCGGCCTCGGGGCCCACAGTAACCTCAATGCTGACCCAGCTTGAAGCGGGAACAGGGTCTCCATTGGTATGCTCCTCAATAGCATTCAAACTGCCATAAGGGTTACCCGGATCAGGTATAGTACCAGATTCAGTTGGACTGGTACTATATTTTACTTTCGCACCGGAATCTGTAGTCGCGGCAGTCACCGTTACGGTTTTCAAGGCATTCAGATCGGTATACCAGACCGGCACGGTCACGGTTTCGGCAAAGCTGATTCCCGAAATAATATCCTCCGGCTCTTTGCCAGCTATATTGACACTGGACAGCAGCTTGGGCTGGACGTTAATCTTATAAATGAGGAATTTGTCCTGGTTGGCCGAAAACGATTCGACATAGAGGGAATCCCCAAACCGGAAGTTAAAACTTTTGTCTCTAACAAAGGTAGGAATATCCCCTGGTATGGTTTCCAGGGCATAATAAATGACCGCCCCTTCGCCTTTTGGTGTCGCAGTGACGAGCGCGCTCGACAACTGCCCATAGGAAAGCCCGACTTCTCCGCCTCCGGCGGCGTTCCACGACTCGCTCGGCGTACCAAGAGAAGCTTCCACACCGTTGATGGTGACCTTGCTCAGGTCAGCGATGCTGCTAAAGCTGGTCTCTTCCCCTTCGCACCCGGCAATTCCCAGGATGACAATTGCCCCAAGAAGGGCAATCCCGATTTTTACTGCTTTCAATTTCATAGCTACCTCCAGAAAATTTTGATTCGATTGAAATCAATCTTGATAAACCGTATACCACAACTATCAATACCGATAGGCCGAAACTATGGGCACTTTGTATGGACTATGGGTAAAATTTGCGTTTTCTTTACAAATGTTTACGGGCCTGTATAATGCTTCTCAATTTGGATGTATCGAAACCGGCGCCCTGGGGAGGTATTATGAAAGTACTGAGTATTGTATTTGTTTTTCTGTTCGGCTGTATTATCGCTACCCCGCTTATTTTCATCGACACGAAAAGCACGGTGTCGGAAACCGAAAAGCGGCCCCTGTCCAATATTCCTGTTTCGCCCCTTATCCGCGATGGAAAATTAAATGCGGAATACCTTACGGCCATGCCCAAAACCATCGATAATTACCTGAATGACCGGTTCGCTTTCAGAAAGAACTATATTGCCCTGATGAGCGACTTTGATTATTTTGTAATGCGAAAGAAACACAACAAAAGCGTGCTCGCGGGAAAAGACAATTGGCTGTTTTACATAAAGCGGGATGTAGGGAACAGCTTCTCCGATTTTTTTAAGCAAAATCTCCTGACAGATACCTATGTTCAGGCCATAATAGACAAAATTGCGGAAGTGAGTTCTTTTTGCGAAGAACAGGGCATTGTTTTCCTTTGTCTTATAGCCCCGGAAAAACACGCGGTTTACCCCGAAAAATACCCATTTCCCCAGCCAACAGGGCTTTCCCGAACCGACCAGATTATGAACGCTTTGGGTGAAGGTCTGCGGGAACAGGTATTGTACCCCCGGGATTATCTGATTTCCAAAAAGGCAGAGCATACCCAGCCGCTGTTTTATCCCAGCGGAACCCACTGGAATCAGTTGGGCGCCTATTATGTGTCTCAATTGATATACGATAAATTAAAGCCCGTTTTTCCGGATATCCCCAAAACAGAGTATCAATTTACGGCATATCCGGATGCCGGGGAGGACAGCATTGCCTATCTTGCCCTTAACAAAAAAAGATACGAAACCCCGTTCGAATTGCTGAATGTTGAGCCGGTTGACAACTGGGAAAATCACTACCGCTACCTCAAGCGGTCCATGCCCCGGAATACCGATGCCAACGGCGCTCCCCAATACGCCGAACCGGGAAGATACAACGCGGTTACGGAAAACCGGGACAGCGGACTGCCCAGGGCGCTTGTGTTCCGGGATTCCTATTTTCTTACCCTTGAGCCGTTTACTTCCTGTATTTTTTCATTCGCGGAATATGTCTGGGACGATAACAGCAAAAAAAATTACGATTATATACGGTCTCGAAAACCCGATGTTTTTATTTGGGAATTCGGCGAGCGGGGACTGGGCCAAGTACCAACGGTATCTTATGGGGGCAAAAAATGAAAAAATTGATTGAAACAACACTCGGCGCGATGTTGCGGGAAAAGGCCGTGAAAAACGGCGGTCGTGAATTTCTGGTTTATCCGAACAGGAATATACGGTATACCTTTGCCGGGTTTGACAAAAAAGTTGACGCCCTTGCCAAAGGACTGCTTGCCGCGGGTTTCAAAAAAGGCAGCCATATCGGCATTTGGGCGAACAATGTTCCCGAATGGACAACGGTCTTCTTTGCCGCCGCCCGGATAGGGGTTGTGGCAGTCCCTATAAATTCAAGTTATAAACAAAACGAACTTGCATACGTTATCGGTCAAGCGGATATAAAGGGCCTGTTTATTATTGACAGATACCGGAACACCGACTATACAGAAACAATCTATCAATTGATACCCGAATTGAAATGCGCCGCAGCCGGCGGCCTTACAGCGGCACAATTTCCCTGTTTAAAAATGATAGTAAATATCGACAACACACAACACGAGGGAATGTATACCCTGGAAAAATTTCTGCAAACAGGCGGCAAAATACCTGACAGCGAATTACAAAAGGCCGAATCACAAGTCAGCAGTGATGACATACTTTGTATTATGTATACCTCCGGCACTACCGGCAGCCCCAAGGGGGCAATGCTTACCCACCGCAATATTATCAATAATGCTTATTTTGCTACCGATAAGGGAAGGGCGACAGAAAATGCGGTATTCTTAAATCCTTTGCCGCTCTTTCATATTATGGCCTTTAACGGAGTCATTGAAAGTCTGATATATGGATGCAAATCAGCTATACTGGAACAGTTTGACCCCATCGTAAGCCTTACGACTATTCAAAATGAGAAATGTACCTGGATATATGGTGTTCCCGCATTATATATGGCAATTCTAAGCCACCCTCAACTCAATACATTCAATACAGAAAGCCTTCAATACTGCTCTTTTGGCGGCTCTTTATGTACGCCGGCAATGCTGGCGAATGTCATGGAAAAAACGCATATAAAGGATATCTATATCGGTTACGGCCTTACCGAAACATCGCCACTGGTTACCGATTCATGGGTAAATGATTCTGATCAGGAAGGGCTTATTACCATAGGCCGCCCTATTCAGGGGGTAGAAGTGAGCATCCGGGACGCCAATGCTCTGGCATGTCCGTCAGGCGGCAGTGGAGAAATTTGTGTCAAAGGACATAATGTTATGAAAGGCTATTACAAAATGGAAGCAGCTACCAGAGAAGTTATTGATAAAGACGGCTGGTTCCATACCGGAGATCTGGGCCACTTTCTTCCCAACGGCTGTTTGGTGATTGACGGTCGGATAAAAGAGTTAATTATCCGGGGTGGTGAAAATATATATCCCAAAGAAGTGGAAAATCTTCTACTCGCTTTGCCCGGCATAAAGGACGCGCAAGTGGCAGGCATTCCATCAAATAAATACGGCGAAGAGGTTGGGGCTTTTATCATCTTAAAAGAAGGCGCGTCTATTGGCGAACGTGAAATTAGAGATTTCTGCCGTGAAAAAATCAGCTCTTTTAAAATCCCCAAATATATTTTTTTTGTGGATTCATTCCCGATTACCCCCAGCGGAAAGGTCCAAAAATTCAAGCTCAGTGAATTGGGCGAAAAAGAAGTACGGTAATTAAGGAAGGATACGATGCTTTTTAGTTCTATAACTTTTGTTATACTCTTTCTGCCGGTAACGCTCCTTGTTTACTATTGCTGTCCGTTCATAAAAGCAAAAAACATCATTTTGCTTATCGCCAGTCTGCTGTTTTACGCCTGGGGGGAGCCCCGGTTTGTGCTTATCATGATCTGTTCCATAATGCTCAATTACGGCGCAGGATTACTGATAGGCAATGCCGGTTTTTCAGTTTCAAAAAGAAAAGTCTCTCTTGCTCTGGGGGTCAGCCTTAATGTACTAATACTCTTTTATTTTAAGTATCTGGGATTCTCCGAACATATCCTTAATTCGATACTTAAAATCACGCATATATCGGAATTTCAATTTACAACAGCTAAAATCGTTCTGCCCTTGGGCATTTCTTTCTATACGTTTCAGTCGATTTCATATCTTATGGACGTATACAGAACGCCCGCTCTGGTTCAAAAGAACATCCTGAACCTCGGTTTATTTATATCGTTTTTTCCCCAGTTAATCGCCGGGCCTATCGTCAGATACCACGATATAAACGAACAGATAAAAGAACGGAAACACCGTTTTGATATATTCGTCCAAGGCGTTGAGCGGTTTATAATAGGACTGGCGAAAAAAGTTTTGATTGCCAATACCCTGGCGGAATATGTGGATGGTATTTTGCGGCTTCAATATGCCTGGACGCCTTCCGTGTATCTTTTGCTTGCGGTTATATCCGGCGCTTTACAGCTTTACTACGATTTTTCAGGCTACTCTGACATGGCAATCGGCATGGGCAGGATGTTTGGTTTTCATATACTGGAAAATTTTGATTACCCCTTTATTTCCAAAACCCCCACTGAATTCTGGAGACGATGGCACATATCCCTTTCAAGCTGGTTTAGGGATTATCTGTACATACCCCTTGGGGGTAATCGGAAGGGCTTCATACGGCAGATCATCAACCTGCTTATAGTATATTCCCTGGTTGGTTTGTGGCACGGCGCGGAATTTCATTTTATCGTATTTGGCCTGATGAGCGGCGCCGTTATTGTTTTAGAAAAATCATTTCAGAGTATATTAAACAAATTGTACGGTAAAGGAAAAGCGGCATCGACAATACGATCGATTCTGGCACATATTATTGCCCTGTCATATACGGTATGTATATTTATGTTCTTCAGACTGAATATTAAAGACGGGCTTGATTTTTACTGTAACTTGCTTGATTTTACCAGAAAAATCCCACTATCAGTAGATTTGCTGCTTCTGGCCGATACCCGGTTCTCTGTTTTTTTTGCATGCGGCCTTGCTTTCTCGTTCCCCTGGTGGAGAAAATTGCATATTCCCATAAACGGTTTTACCACCGCACTAAAATATGCACTTTTAATTGTTCTGCTTGTTTTATCAATAGGCAGACTTGCGACAGACGCGTATAATCCATTTCTGTATTTTAGATTCTGATATTATGGTATCGGATAGGCCGAAACTATGGGCACTTTGTATGGACTATGGGTAAAATTTGCGTTTTCTTGACAAATGTTTGCGGGAATTATAAAAGTTGTATGATGTCTGCCGAAATAACAGAAATGAATGAAGAATTGTTACCTGAAATTTACGTCGCGGTTTTCAGGCAATGTACGCCTCACTGGAATATGCCCAAGCAAGCCATAGCCCACTGGAATATCACCTATGTTGTCCAGGGCAGGGCGCAATACCGTATCAATGGAGAAGAATATGCGCTGGCTGCCGGGGATGTACTGTGTCTTCCCCCCGGCGCTATCCGGGAAGCGCTCACTTTTTCGGACAACCTGATGCAGTGTTTTTCCATTGATTTTGGCCTGATAAACCTGAAAAAAGAAGCCGCTCATCTCTCTCTTCCTGTCCTGCACCATCTCAGCCAGGAGAAACGTATTTCTCAGTTGTTTCATGAACTTTCTTTTATTTGGCTGGACAAACAACCAGGCTATAAAATCAGAACCCGCGCGCTCTTTTTGCTGATTTTATTTCACTTGCAGGAATCGTTTTTCGGCAGTTCCTCTGCGGGGGGGGGGGAGGGGGGGCAGACAGACGTATCCAGACCATAATGCGCTACATTGCGAAACATTATACTGAAAGAATTTTGGTTACAGATATGGCAAAGATGCTGGGGCTGACACCGAGCTATTTCGGCTTGCTGTTCAAACAGGAAACCGGCATGACCATGAATCAATACATAACCCGCACCCGCATACGAAACGCGGAACATCTGCTCAGAAGCGGTCAATACCAAGTCAGAGACATAACCCGGATTTGCGGCTTTTCCGACAACGTACATTTTTACAAGCAATTTAAGGCCCTCATGGGGATTGCGCCATCCCAGTTTATTCCCAAACGGAGCAGCTAGAGAACCCCCCAAAGAGCGCGTCCGCCCAAAAACATACCGTGAGTATAGCAAGAAGTGAAAAAAGGGGTCAGGCGAAATTTCCGCAAAAATCTATGCAGACGGATGCCGGTACAGAGTGACTGAGGTTTCCGGGCTGACGAACTTCCAGCCTTCTGCTTCAAGACGGGTTCGGTCTTCCCGCTGGTGTTTGCGGTAACCTTCCCAGCCGCCGTACTTCTCGATAACATGAGCCTTACGCTCGCGGCATTCCCTTAATTGAGATGACCTTCGTGTTCTTCGCCGGTTATGGCAAATCCTTTGCGCCCGGCGTCAATATCATCGACATAAGTAATAAGCCTATCGAGTAAGGAATTCAGATCCATATTCCTCCACAGCCGCTGCCAAATTCCATCCGGTTTTTAAGAGAGCTTCAAGACCCAGATGATCTTTATAGAACTTTATCAGATAGGGCTGTATGGGGATTGTGTTATGTAAACACTTTGCTTCTTCAAATTTCCCCAGTTTCTCCAATTCAACAACTTTCGCTCCTACGGCGAGCCTTTCATGCAATGTCATAGTTTGGGCCTGCGGCATGGATTTACTCCTTGCCTGTAAGT
>JAITNM010000018.1 GCA_031290475.1 Treponema sp.
TCCTCTTGGGCCTGTCGGTCTTGGGGTCGGTCTTGGCGTAATGACTTTCGGCCATATCCGCCCCTTCGCCTATGACAAGGCCCGCGCCAAAAAGAACGGCACCTATTACGCCTATAACGACAAGCCCTGGAAAGACAATCCCCTTGAGCACATCAACGTTGCCCTGATGCCGGACGATAAGGGCATACGCGCGGTAAATCTTTCGTATTCATTGCAATTCTGAAAAATTTTCTGCCTGGCCGGCAGGTCTGGCTAATCCCTCCCGATTATCCCCACAACCTTTTCCAGCGCCGCGCGGCATTCCGGGGCGGCGGGTATATAGGGCCAGACGTGCATCATTTTTTCGCCGATGTAAAACTCAACCGGCACTCCCGCCTGTTTCATACGTTCCACGAAGGGCGCCATTTGGGGGTAGAAGATCTCGGCGGTGCCGGAGAAGACGTGGGTTTCGGGGAAGCCTTTGAAGTCGCCGTAGAGGGGGGCGTTGTAGTAATTGTCGCGGCTCAGGTCCATGTTGAAGATGGTGATCATGGCGTCCATAAAGGGCATACCGATAAGGGCGTCCCCCTTTTCAAGGCGTTGCATTTCGGCGAGGATTGCGGGATCGCGCTCGGTGAGCATGGCGGGGGAAAGCAGGACGAGTTTGCCCGGAAGTTCGGGAAGGGCGCCGCCTGAACGCGGTGTTACTGTCAGGAGCGCCTTGATATGATGGCAGAGGGTCAGGCCCAGCGCCGCCCCGGCGGAATCGCCAACAACGGTGATGTTTTTGGCGGGGTAGCGGGCCAGCATTTTTTCATAAACCGCGAGGACCGATTCGACAATGTCCTTTACCTGGTAGGTTGTTCCCGCCGGGGCCGGTTCCCCGTTTTTGCCGGGAGTGGTGAGCAGCGGGTAGATGGGAAACCACAGGCTCTGCCCCAAATCGTCTACAATTTTGGACGCCGCCTGCCAATGCACGGCGTTGGCTTCTTCAACATACCCGCCCCCGTGGAGGAAAAGGACCGCCCGTTCCTCGGCCGGCCGCGCCGTTTTTCCCCTTGGGCTGACGATATAGCAGGGCCGTCCGCCGAGGATCTCCTCACGGAGTTCGTGTTTTTTGTGAACGAAGGCCGGGGGCGCGGTCCGCTGCCGGCCCTGGACCCTGGTAAGCCAGACAGCCAGTTTTTCGGCAGGGAGGCAGTATATACGCCGGTTACCCAAGGGCCCCACGACGATTTCCGCGATTTTGTAGGTTAAGCTTGGCATAGTAGTTTCCCTTTCTTAATATAATATAAAAAAAATAAATAATATAGGGCTTGACTTGCCTTTTCGGGGAAAGGGACGTATACTTCCGTAATTTTATGGTACATCGGATGAGATTATCGTTCCCCAACGGCAGGGGTATGTACGGAGGGCCGAATCGTGAATTCCAGGGATGACGGACGATATTTCAAAATAACCGGTCTTTTGATCCCCATCGTTATCGCGGTATATGGGTCATTCCGGGTTATTGATTTTTTCAGCCGTGGAAAATTCAGCCTTGCCCTAATCTCCGCGGCTTTCAACGGCGGCATGGTGGGGCTCGTCATCCTGGTCCGCCGGTGGAATAAAATTTTCCCTCCCGCTTTTTTTGAGCCCATGCTGGTCTTTATATTCCACGTCTTTGTATCAATACTGCAAGGTACGTTTATCTATTTTTTCCACGTCAGTATCGTTATCTGTTGTTTCGCGGCGGTATATATGAACCGCAAAAAACTCCTACAGTATATTTTGGCGAGCAATTTGATAACTTTTATCCTTTTTTTATTCCAGTTACCCCACCTGCGGCTGAGCGGAAGGGTGATCCATACCGAGGTTTTAGTGGCCTGGGTCCTTGAAATAGCCGGATCGGTTTTTATTTATATGGTAACCGGATTTGCCTCAGACAAAAGAAATAGCGCCGACCGGGCGGAGAATTCTTTTAATACCCTGCTTGTGGCAACACCCAACCTGATTGCTCTTTTGGATTCGTCGGATCGGATAACCTATATCGGAAAAGCCTTTGCGGAGATGGCCGGCCTTAAAAACGCCGAATTTGCCGTCGG
This sequence comes from Treponema sp., assembly GCA_031290475.1. Classification (GTDB taxonomy): domain Bacteria; phylum Spirochaetota; class Spirochaetia; order Treponematales; family Breznakiellaceae; genus JAITNM01. The sequence goes on from JAITNM010000018.1 coordinate 2,064, forward strand.
CCGGCCGGTTTTGGATCTGTTCAACGATATAAGCATGAAGGATATGTTTATTGACATCCTGAAACAGGACTCGTCCCATGAGAGTACCCGGCAAATTATGCTGAATGGGGAACTCCATTATTTCAGGGTGATGACCACCGCCCTGAAAAGTGAGGCCAAGGGCCGGCTGATCGAACTTATTGATATTACACCGGAAGTGCGGGCAAAATTTGAGGCCGAAGCCGCTTCCCGGTCCAAAAGTTCTTTCCTGGCTACCATGAGCCACGAGATCCGCACGCCCCTCAATGCCATTATCGGATTTTCAGAAATTCTGCTCCAGGAAAAGTTGCCCAGGGAGGCGCACAAAAACTTAGAAAAGATACACAACTCCGGTTCTGTTCTTTTGGGGATCATCAGCGGTATTCTGGATATATCCAAGATAGAAACCGGCAATCTGGAACTGGTCCCGGTGAACTACGCTATCCCAAGCCTTATCAACGATACGGTACATTTAAATTTTATCCGGATAGGTTCCAGGCCTATTGTCTTTGAGTTGGATGTCGACGAAACAATCCCTACCGGATTTTTGGGAGATGAATTACGGGTTAAGCAAATTCTGAACAACCTCATTTCCAATGCCTTAAAGTATACCCAGGAGGGAAAAGTTACCCTGCAGGTCCGGTGGGCCCTTCTCGCCAATAACCCGGGGAAAGCGCAGGTGATCTTTCGGGTAACCGATACCGGGCAGGGCATTAGGAAAGACGACATCCCCAAACTTTTTTCCCAATACTCCCAGTTGAATACCCAGGCAAACAGGAATGTTGAGGGAACCGGGCTCGGTTTGGCGATCACCAGAAATCTGGTGGAAATAATGGGCGGGGCTATCGAAGTGGAAAGCGAATTCGGAAAAGGCAGCAGCTTTACTGCTACCATTATCCAGGAAATTGTTGATCCTGCCCCCGTCGGCAGTAAAACAGTAAAAAAATTGCGGCAGTTTAGTTTTATCGACGGCCGCCGGAAGCAGCGGACGGTTGCCAGGACCCGGATACCAAACTGCACGGTGCTGGTGGTGGATGATGTGCAGACAAACCTTGATGTGGTCCGCGGCTTGCTCTTGCCCTATGAATTGAGTATTGATGGGGTTAAAAGCGGACAGGAAGCGGTGGATCGGGTCCGTTCCGTTGTAGAACATCCCGGCGCCACCCGGTATGACCTTGTTTTTATGGATCACATGATGCCCGGTATGGATGGTATTGAGGCAACCCGGCTTATCAGGGACATAGACGATGAGTATGCGCGGAATGTGCCGATCATCGCCCTAACCGCCAATGCCATAGCGGGCAACCGGGAAATTTTCCTGGAAAACGGTATCAATGATTTTCTTTCCAAACCTATTGATATTCAAAAACTGGACGTGATGCTGGAAAAATGGATTCCCCGG
>JAITNM010000224.1 GCA_031290475.1 Treponema sp.
TATCTGGTATTAATCAAATCTCTCCAGCCCTGCACAATACGGTTAAGAATGGTACGGGATATATTTAATGACATTGCCGCTTCGGCCTGGGCGATAGTTACATCGTGGATATCCACCGAACCGGGCTCGGTAATGGCCGCCTGGGCAAGCTGGCTTGCGAATTGCTGTGACGCGCTGACCTTGTCTATGGCCTTTAGCATGGCGTCGTCAAACGTCCCGGCGCGGACAACCGCTTCGGCGCCGATTTTGCCGTTCAGCTCGGAGATAAGGGCGCCCTGGCCGTTCAATACCTTTCCGCCGATAGAAAAACTACCCTTTTCCGGAACGAGGTGTTTAGGATTCGTGATAGCCATGGGGATCTTGTCCCCGCTTACTAATTCAGGTCTGTAAATCGTCATAAGTTCCTCCCAAAACTATTCCGCGATAGTAAAACTACCGGCTTCCAATCTCCAAAGCCTTCAGGAACATTGATTTCGATCCTTCAATGATGGACGCGTTGGCTTCGTATGCCCGGGATGCGGCGATCATATCGGTCATTTCGGTTACGATGTCCACATTGGGCATTTCCACATAACCCGCCCGGGGACCGGTTTTAATGGCGTCCGGATGGGTTGGATCGTAGACCAGCCGCAATTCGGCGGCAAAATCTTTCTGCACCTCCGCGACGCGGACGCCCCGGCCTATGCCGTTGTCCATTATCTCGGGCAGGAAAGGGGACCGCCAGTAGGGTTCCTCCACCCTGGGACGCATAACCACCCGGCTCCTTCTGAAGGGGCCCCCTTCCGTGGTACGGGTGGTAGAAGCATTGGCAATATTGTCGGCGATTACGTCGGTACGGAGCCGCTGGGCGCTCATCCCCGTGGCGGCAATATTAATCGAACTGAACAATCCCATGGTTTAACCTTCCTTATATACTACCGGAGTACCGAATTGACCTGGCTGAATTCAAAAGCCGCGGATTGGGAAAGCAGGGCGTACATCATCTGGTTTTCCAGGGCCAGCATGACTTCCTGTTCAGCATCCACGTTGTTTCCGTTGTTCTTTGAAGTACTGAGATAATCCAGAACCCGCCGGGGCTTTACATCCCGGTAATCCCGGTCCCGCCAATTGGGAATGTGTTTCTCGTTTGTAAGGGTAAGTTCCAGCGGGGGCCGGAGCTTTTCCGATTCCAGGGCTTTTTTGAGCTCGCTCTCAAAATTAACTTCCGAGCGCTTGAAATTCGGAACCTCCGCGTTGGCATAGTTATTGGCGATCACATCCCGCCGGATAAGGCTCGCGTCCATGTTCCGGTGGAGTAAATCTACGGTTTTTTCAAAACTATTTACCATAAAAACTAACCCTCCCTTTAGATAATCGGCATTTTTTAAATCCCACTTTAGCAATGAGCCCCTACAAGATATACCTCCCCAAATCCTGGTCTGTTACCAAGTCCGCAAGGCGTTCATTCACATAAGATTCGGTAATAGGTATCTTGGCCGGCGCCATGTCAGGCGCCTCAAAGGAAAGCTCCTCCAGGAGGGCTTCCATGATGGTATGGAGCCGGCGGGCGCCGATGTTTTCCAGCCGGGAATTGACTTCCGCAGCCAGTACGGCAAGGCGTTCCACCGCCTCTTCCAAAAACTCAATCTCCACTCCTTCGGTGGCAAGGAGATCCTTGTACTGATTGGTCAGGGCATTTTTCGGCTCCGTCAAAATCCGGAGAAACTCTTCCTTGCCCAGAGATTCCAGTTCTACCCGGAGGGGAAAACGGCCCTGGAGTTCGGGGATCAGATCCGAAGGCTTGCTGATATTGAAGGCCCCGGCGGCGATAAAGAGGATATGATCGGTGTTCACCGGGCCCCACTTGGTATTCACCGTGGCGCCCTCCACAATGGGGAGTATGTCCCGCTGAACCCCTTCCCGGCTCACATCGGGGCCGCCCCCCCGGTCGCCTTTGACGGCAATCTTGTCGATTTCATCAATAAAAACGATCCCCATTTCTTCAACCCTTTGACGGGCATCATCGGAAACCCGGTCCCGGTCGATGAGCTTTTCAGATTCTTCGGCAATGAGGATCTCCCGGGCCCGCTTCACCGACACCACCTTCTTCTTTCTGTTACTTCCAAAAAGACCCGCAAGCCCGGAAAGGCTCGTCTCCAGTTCTTCCATACCGCCGCCCATCATTTCAAAGGAGGGGAACTGAGGATTCTGATTCACCGTGATTTCCACGGTCCGCTCCTCAAGCTTACCCTCCCTGAGCATGAAACGGAATTTCTCCCTGGTGGAGTCAACGGCAAAACCTGATTTCCCGGTATCCTGGGCTGCTCCGTTGGCGATCTCCGCCGCTTCCCCTTCCCCTTCATCACTTTCTTCCGCCGTATCCTGGCTTTGCTTTGAGGAAATGCCCACCTGGATAGCCGCCCCCATAAAGGAAGAGCCTCCGGATCCTGAATTGAGGGGAAACGCCCCGATGGGACGCACCATCGGCGAGGGAGAAGCTTTTTTGGGTTCCCTGGGCTTTTTCCCGGTGAGGAGATCCAGGAGGGCCTCTTCCGCCCGCTTTTCCGCCTCGGAAGTGACGTTCTCCTGCATTTCCTGTTTTACCATCTGGATTCCCGCGGCCATGAGATCCCGGATCATGGATTCCACATCCCGGCCCACATAGCCCACCTCGGTATATTTCGTGGCTTCAACTTTGATAAAGGGGGAACCGGCAAGTTTGGCAAGACGGCGGGCGATTTCGGTCTTACCCACCCCTGTAGGACCTATCATGAGGATATTCTTGGGAGCTATGTCTTCCCGTATTTCCGGATCAAGCTTGAGCCTGCGGATCCGGTTCCGCAGGGCGACCGCCACGGCCCGTTTGGCCTTTTTCTGACCTACAATGTACTTATCCAACTCGGCAACAATTTCCCGGGGGGTAAGATCGTTTGTTTTTTTATCAGCAGTTTTCTTGTCCCTCATTATTCCAGTACCTCCACCGTGATATGGCCGTTGGTATAAATACATATATCCCCTGCGATTTTAAGGCTCTTTTCGGCGATCTCTTGGGCAGTAAAATCGCCGCCGTCAAGGTAAGCCAGGGCCGCGGCATACGCGTAGTTTCCGCCGGAACCGATAGCCAAGGCGTCGGTGGCGGGCTCTACCACGTCTCCCGTGCCGGAGATGAGCAGGGTCTTGGTTTTATCCGCCACCAGGAGCATGGCCTCAAGGCGGCGGAGGTTCCGGTCGGTGCGCCATTCCTGGGCAAGTTCCACCGCCGCACGGGCCAGGTCTCCGGAGTACTCCTTGAGCTTCCCTTCGAAGCGATCAAAGAGGGTGAACGCGTCGGCAGTGGCTCCGGCAAACCCGCAGAGCACCTTGCCGTCCAAAAGGCGACGCACCTTGCGGGCATTGTTCTTCATCACCGTTTCCCCAAAAGTCACCTGCCCGTCGCCGGCCATGGCGACCATCCCGCCCTTCCGCACCGCTAAAACCGTGGTAGAGCGGAATTTTTTTTCGGTAGTATTACTGTTGGTTCCTTGTATAAAATCCTTCATTTTGTTTTCCTTTGTTTTGCGATTTCAGGCAAGCTGCCCTTGCAGCCCTTAAGCGGCCCCTGGACCGCCTCTCTCTTTTTCCCGCGGCTCGCTCCGCCGCCATGGGGATGGGCCTGGGAATACACCCGTTTAAGCCCTTCAATATTTACATGAGTATAGCGCTGGGTCGTGGAGAGGCTGACATGTCCCAACAGTTCCTGCACCACCCGGACATCACAGCCGGAATTTACCAGGTGGGTAGCAAAACTGTGGCGCAGCGCATGGGGGTGTACATTTTTTGGCAACGTCGAACGTTCCGCGTACTTACCGACAATGTACCTGAGGCCGGAAATGGAAAGGGGAGAACCTCTCTGGCTGATAAAGAGCCTTGGCGTAGGGTTTTCCGCAGTAATTGTACTGTTCCGGTATGGAAGCCAGACCGCAATCGCTTCCCTCCCTTCTTCGGTAAAAAACACCTGCCGCTCCTTATTCCCCTTGCCTATGACCCGTCCGCCCGCAAGATCCTGGTCCAGGTCTGTTATATTGAGGGCTGCCGCTTCGGAAATACGGAGGCCCGCGGAGTACATTACCATGATAATCGCCTTGTCCCGGGGAGGCCAGAGTATCCCCGAGAGCTCCGGAAGCCCGGCAAAATCAGCCATTTCCTCTTCCCAAAGGAAAATTGGAAGAGAGCGGGAAGTCTTGAGGTTATGCAGGGTTGCCGAAGGGTTATCCTTGCGCATACCGGTCAACGCAAACCAGCGGTACAAACCCCGGATAGAGGACAGGATGCGGTTTACGCTCGTGCTGGCCATCTCCCCGGCGGAAAGTTCGCTTAAGAATGAGCGGATCTCCGGGGCGCCGGCTTTTATGGGAACAAAACCGAAATTAGCGCAATAAACCGAGTAATAGGCAAGATCGGTCCGATAGGCTTTAAGGGTCCTCTCGGACATTCCCCGCACCGAAAAGAGGTAAGAGAGGTATGTTTCAATGTACTTAGGAAGGGGCAGCGTATCCCTTTCAGGAACCCTGTCTTCCGCAGTTTTTCTATTCCCCATCTTTAAGAGCAGAAATACTACCGGATACTCCGGCGGATACCCCTTCTTCCTCCCCGTCTTCAGAATGTAAATAATCGCAGGCCGAATTAATACAGGCCTTATGGGAACCGCTCTTCTTGTCGTATTTTTCCACCAGGAACTGGCCGCACTTAGGGCAGATCTGGCTTGTAGGCTTAAAGTGGCTGATAAAATCACATTCAGGATAATTGGTACAGCCGTAGAATTCCTTCCCCCTGCCCCTGGTTTTTCTGACCACAACATCGCCGCCGCATTTTGGGCACTTTGCCAGGGGTATGGATTTTGTATTCCGGCACTCGGGAAAGCCCGAACAGGCAAGGAAGAAACCGAAACGGCCGAGCTTCTTTACCATAGGCTTGCCGCATTTTTCGCACACGTAGTCTGTCTGTTCATCCAGGGAACCTTTAAATGATTCAAGGCTCTTCCCAACCTCTTCCACCTGATCCTTAAAGGGATCGTAGAATTCCCGGATCATATCGGGCCAGAGGATATGGCTTTCCTCAACTTCATCAAGTTTAGTTTCCATGGACGCGGTAAAATCGGCGTCCACTATGTGGGGGAAGTACTCTACAAGCATATCGCAGATCATCTTCCCAAGCACCGTGGGCACAAGCTGTTTGTTTGACCGGGTTACATAGTACCGGTCAAGGAGCACGGAAATGATGGGAGCGTAGGTCGAGGGCCGGCCTATGCCCTTCTCTTCCAGGGTTTTAACAATGGAAGCATCGGTATACCGGGGCGGACCCTGGGTAAAATGCTGCTCCGGATGAAAGGACTCCATCTTTACCTTTTCCCCGGTTTTGAGGGAGGGATAGGCAACGCCTTTTTCGTCTTTGGATGCCAGGAGTTTCATCACCTTGTAGAAACCTTTTTCTATAATTTTGGTACCCGCAATGCGGAAAATTCCATCCCCGGCTCTGATATCGGCGCTTATGGTCCGGGTCTTTGAATTTGACATCTGACTCGATACAAACCGTTCCCAAATAATCGTGTAGAGTTTCTGCTGATCCTTGGTGAGGAATTCTTTTGCTTTCTCCGGGGTATAGCCCACGTATGTGGGCCGTATTGCCTCATGGGCGTCCTGGGCCTTCTTCCCCACCGAATATTCCGCCTGCTTTTCCGGGAGTTCCTTGGGGAAATTTTCCTTAATCCAGATTCGGACTTCATCCACGGCAATCTGGGAAACACGCACAGAATCGGTACGCATATAGGTGATAAGCCCCACCCGGGAATCGCCTATATTTACCCCTTCGTAAAGCTGCTGGGCTATCTGCATGGTTTTCTTGCTGGTAAACCCCAGCCTGTTTGCCCCCGTCTGCTGCAGCTGAGAGGTGGTAAAAGGAGGCTTCGGCTTTATCGTCTTGTCGGTCTCCCGTATTTCCGCCACCACACATTCCGCGTTTTTTACCTGTTCTTTTATCAGATTTACTTCCGTTTCAGTCCTGAGTTCCGGCTTGTTTCCCTGCCATAACACAAGCTGTGCGGTGTAAACGGATTTTCCCGCCTTAAAGTCCGCATCCAGCGTCCAGTATTCCTCGGGAATAAAAGCCTCAACTTCCCTTTCCCGATCGCAAATAAGCCGTAACGCTACCGACTGAACCCTTCCTGCGGAAAGGCCGTTCTTTACCTTTTTCCAAAGCAGGGGGGAGAGGTTGTAACCCACCAGGCGGTCCAAAACCCGGCGGGCCTTCTGGGCGTTTACCTTGGCTTCATCAATCGTTGAAGGATTTGCCACCGCCTCTTTGATCGCCACCGGGGTAATCTCATTAAAGCTGATACGCTGAATCGGCACCTTGTCGGTTTTTGCGGAAATCGCGTTTCTCAGGTGCCAGGCGATGGCCTCCCCCTCGCGGTCATTATCACTTGCCAGTAATACGGTATTCGCCTTTTTGGCGTCTCCCTGGAGTTCCTTGAGAAGCTTTGCGCGCCCCCGGACGGTTATATACTCAGGCTCAAAATCGTGGGTTACGTCGATGCCCATCCTTGATTTGGGGAGATCGATGAGGTGACCCATGGACGCCTTAACGGTATAAAAATCGCCAAGGTATTTTTCGATTGTTTTGGCCTTGGCCGGGGATTCTACTATGACGAGGATCTTTTTATTGGCGCTTTTTTTGCCTTTTTTGCCCGTTTCTTTCTTGCCTTCTGTCTTAACAGCCATACTTATCCTCACTGCGTCCCTCTAGGCCGCTCGTAATATTTAAAGACCGGGCAAGGGACTCCGCGAGAGCCGTACCGGTAAGAGGGATAGTATCCCCCCCTTGTAACCCTTGCAAGGGGGGAACCGCGAACCGGAGGTTCGGCGATCCTTCGGATCCCGGTTGAGATCCCAAACCCCAATCCTCAAGAATGTCTTCAATGCCGGTAATGACCGGCGCGCCTTCCCCGGCAAGACGCCTCGTTCCCTCCCCCAGCCTTGATTCCACCCCTACCCGGCTCACCCAGAGGTCCCGTCCCAATTCCAGGGCAAAATCGGCGGTAATAAGCGCTCCGGATTTAGAAGGCGCCTCCACTATCAAGGTCCCCCGGGAAAGAGCGGCGATGATCCGGTTCCGGGCGGGAAAATTCCACTTATTGGGCCCGGTTCCAGGGGGGTACTCGCTTAAGAGGGCGCCCCCGCTTTCCAGAATCCGCCTTGCCAGGGGCCGGTTCGACACAGGGTAGACACGATCCAGGGCCGAGCCCAGGACGGCCACGGTGGGGGCGCCCCCCTCCAGGTTTCCCCGGTGGGAGAGGGCGTCTATTCCCAGGGCAAGACCTGAAACTACCGGTATTCCCCGGCGGCCAAAGGCCCTGCCAAAATCAAAGGCCGCCGCCGCCCCTGCTCCGGACGGCTTTCGGGTACCCACCACTGCCGCCAGGGGCTTTTCCCCGGCAGGGAGAGAGCCCTGATAATAGATGAATGCCGGAGGATCGAAAAGCTCCCTGAGAAGCGGAGGGTAGTCTTCTTCGGCATAGGAAACACCGTGTATCCCGTTCCGGGTAAGAAAACGCTCATCCTTTTCAGCCTGAGAGAGAAGCCCCTCTAAATTCCAGCTCTTAAGGCGTTTCCCCAAAAAATCATCAATATCTTCTTTAGATAGTACGAATAAATCCGCCTCCCGGTCAAATTTTTCACATAATTTTATCTTATCGCCGCTTGAGGCGCCGGGAAGGCGGTCGATCACTAAATCGAATAAAATCCGGTTCTTACCCATAATACGCGTCCATTACCCGTTTTCGGCTCTCTTCAGCGGCAGCCCGTTTATCCTTATCCTTGGTTATCGATAGAATTTTATCGTAAAGGGTCAGGGCAAAGTTATACTGCCCCGTTAAAGCATAGGCATGGGCCAGAACCGCCATACCGTCCACATCGTTCACCGTAAGTTCCAGGTATCTTTCCATGATGGGGATGGCCTCCTCCGGCCGGCCGAGCTCGAAAACATAGAGAACCCCCAGGGCATACAGGGGCTTAACGTACCTCGAATCAAGGGAAATAGCCTTAAGGTAGGCGTCTTCCGCCATAGTGTAGTACTTATTCTCCCCGTTATTACCGCCCCCGCTGAAGTCGAAGGCGCCCTTGGCAAGGGACGAAGCGGAAAGACCGATGCGGTAAAACAGGGCAGGATCCTCAGGGGCGTAGTACACTGCCCGTTCCAGCGCGTCAATGGCATCGTTGTGGAGCCCCCGGTCCTGAAGCCTGACCGCGAGAATTCTCCAATACACCCCGGTTTGGGCGGCGTCCTCGACATGCTGTTCGATACGTTCCTCGTAGAGGGCGATGGCCTTCCTGAGATCATCTATGGAAGAGGGAGGGGCGCCCCGGCCTTCAAAATCGGCGATCCGGGCGGCAAATTTGCTCTGTTCATTCCGTTTAAAAACATTATGGAGTAAAACTACACCGGAGATCATGATAACTATGACAAAAATACCTAATAATACTTCTTTTTTAAATTTCACGATCCCTATCCTTCAGGATGGCTCTGATATTCCCTGAGCCTGGGAAGGTAACGCCGGTGATTTTCCCGGAGCATAGCATTATCCACGTGGGTGTAGATCTGGGTAGTAGAGAGATCCGCGTGGCCTAAAAGTTCCTGTACCGATCTAAGATCCGCGCCGCCTGCCAATAGTTCGGTAGCAAAACTATGGCGCAGACTGTGGAGATGGGAACTCATCCCCAATTGGGAGGTCAGGATGGCGTAATTTTTCCAGATCCCCTTACGGGAAAGTCTGTGGCCAGTACGGCCCACGAACAGGGCGGAACTGTGGTTTCTGCCTAAAAGGCGGGGACGCCCTTCGGCGAGGTAACGCTTCAGCCATGTTTCAGCTTCCCCGCCGAATACCACAAGCCGCTCCTTGTCTCCCTTGCCCGTTACCCGGGCTATACCCTCGGAAAAGAATATATCCCCCACATTCAGGGTAACCGCTTCGGAAACCCGGAGCCCTGACGAATAGATAAGCTCGAATAAGGCCCGGTCCCGGAGCCCGGTGAGCGTAGAGGTGTCAACCGAGGTGAGCATTTTTTCAACCAGCTCCCGGGAGTGTACTGAGGGAAGCCGGCTGTTCCGCTTGGGAATTTCAAGGAGCACCGCAGGATTATCCACCCGCAAGCCTTCGTTAATCAAAAATTTATAGAAAGAACGGAGCACGGAGATTGCCTTGGCCGTTGACCGGGAATCGATTCTGCCCTGTTTCCGCCTGAATTCTATATATCGCGACAGAATCAGCGCGTCGCATTTTTCAGGACAGAGCTCCATGATCCTGTTCCATTTCAGAAAACAGCCGATCTCTATGCAATAGGTATCCACGGTAAGAAGCGCCTGGCGTTCGGTGGCCACAAGATGCGTGCGGTACCGTTCTATCAGCGTCCGTTCTTTCACCGGAACTACGCGTCCTTTGAAAGGCCGGAAGCCGTCTTGGCAAAAGTTTCCCAATCCGCGCTTTGCTTGCGCAGATACGCCGGCACATCAAGATCCTCATCCTGATAATTCCGCCGGTTTAAGAATTCGGTCACCGTTCCGCCTGACTGATTGATGCTCTTGCCGAATTCATCGGAACTCATAAATTCGCTCTTCTCTTTTTTTTCGGGTTCCTCTTTCTTATTGAGCCGGGCGATCTTTACGGTTTCACTTAAAAAACCGGTGGCGATCACCGTAACCTGGATCGTGTCTTCCAGGGCATTGTCGATGGCCATGCCGGAAATAACAAGCACATCCGGATCGGCGCTTTTGGTGATGTAATCCACCGCTTCCTGATATTCCACCAGGGACATATCCTCCCCGCCGGAAACGCTCACCAGGATCCGTTTTGCCCCCTCAATGGAACAATCTTCCAAAAGCGGGTTTTCCACGGCGTTTCCCGCCGCCTTTTCCGCCCTTTCGTCGCCCGAACCGATACCTACCCCCATGATGGCGTCCCCCATGTCTTTCATGGTGGTTTTTACATCCGCAAAATCAATGTTGATAAAACCGGGACTGGTGATAACATCGGAAATGCCCTGCACTCCCTGGCGGAGCACATCATCCGCAAGACGGAAGGCTTCTTTAACAGGAGTTTTCCTGTCGATAATTTTCATTAAATTTTCGTTGGGCAGTACGATCAGTGTGTCCACCGCCTCGCGCATTTTGGCAATGCCCTCTTCGGCAAGGCGCATCTTGTACCGCCCTTCAAAACCGAAAGGCCTGGTCACCACCCCGACGGTCAGGGACCCCTGATCCCTGGCGATTTGGGCGATCACCGGCGCGGAACCGGTACCGGTGCCCCCGCCCATGCCGGCGGTAACAAACACCATGTCCGCCCCTTTCAGGGCATTGGCGATCATCTCCCGATCTTCCTCGGCCGCCTTTTCACCGACTTCAGGCTTCCCGCCGGCGCCGAGGCCCGCGGTAACTTTTGACCCAATGGGCAGTTTTGTTTGGGCCTTACAGCCGTTCAGCGCCTGTACATCGGTGTTCGCGGCAATAAACTGTACATGCTGTAATCCGCATTCGATCATCCTGTTGATGGCATTTGAGCCGCCTCCACCCGCACCGATCACCTTTATGACCGTCGGGCTTGGATCTGAAACCTGGCTTTCCAGAATTTCAATGTTCATAGTCCCCCCCCAAATCACTTTTTATTCTAATTTATATTTAAGGCATAACGCCCAAAACACCAGCCTTACGAAGTCCATAATGCGTCCGCACTACAGGCAAACGCTAATTAAAAAATATTTTTAAACCAATTCAGAATCCTTCCAAAGAAAGATCCGGACCATACTTCAACTGAGGCGTCTCCGCCCCGTTCATGCTGACTTCCCAGTTCCCGCTTGTTGCCCTCAAGTATCAATCCTATTGCGGTAGCATAAGCAGGGTTCCGGTACTTGTCCACAAATCCGCCCAGCCCTTTGGTAAGGGGGGCGCCGATGCGTACCGGCATATTGAAGACATGGTTTGCCAATTCCACAACGCCCAATAACTGCGCGCCGCCTCCTGAAAGCACTATTCCCCCGCTGAGCCTCCGGGAGAGGGATATCTTGTCTAATTCCTGCTTAACCCTTTCGAAGATCTCTTCCATCCTGGGCCGGATGATGCGGAGAAGTTCGGACCTGGGAATAGCCTGGGGTGAACGGCCGCCTAAGCCTTCAACGAGCACATTATCATCCCCCTCAAGAAGTTCATCCCAACAGCAGCCCGACTGAATTTTAATCTTTTCCGCTGTTTCCACAGAAATACTGCGTCCAAAAGAAATATCACCGGTAACAAGGGAGCCTCCCAGGGGTATGGAACTGATAGAATAGGGGGCGCCCCGGTTGTATACCATAAGCTCGGTGGTGCCTCCCCCCAAATCAATCAGGGCTACGCCTAATTCTTTTTCTTCTTCCGTGAGGACCGCGCTTCCCGCAGCCAAAGATTGGAGTATGAGTCCCTCCGCCCGGAATCCTGCGCGGTTAATGCACTTTATCAGGTTTTGCGCGCTGGTAATGGAACAGGTGATAATATGCACTTCCGCTTCAAGCCGCACGCCTATTATATTGAGAGGGTCCCTGATTCCCTTCTGATCATCTACGATATAGGACTGGGGAATGACTTCCAGGATACGCCTATCCATAGGAATTGCCACCGCCTTGGCGGCCTCCAGTACCCGCTCCACATCCTCGTTTCCTATTTCCCGGGTCTCCCGGCTTTTGCCGGTCACCGCCACTACTCCCCGGGAATTCATTCCGGTGATATGCTTCCCCCCGATCCCGGTCCAAACGGAACGCACTTCCTGTCCGCTCATCACTTCCGCTTCCTCAACGGCGGCGGAAATAGATCGAAGGGTAGCTTCTATGTTTTTTACCACACCTTTTTCCAAACCTGTGGAGGGGCTCATCCCCGCTCCCATAATCTCAAGGTATCCGTTTTCATTGCGTTCGCCGATAACGGCGCAAACCTTTGTCGAGCCTATATCAAGGCCGACAACAATACCATCGTTAGCCAGAGTAGGCCTCCTTTACCACATACGATGCGGTACCGTTCCTTAGATCAACTTCATCAACATCAAGACCAGTCTCTTTAAACACATCGATCATCAATATCATATACCGAAGCGAATCTTCGTTCAACTCCGGTTCCAGGCGGAATTTAATGCCGCTGTTCACAGGATAGAGAACCAAATCAAATCCGTTGTAGATTTTTTTATTAACCCGGATTTCGGAAATCAACGCCAGTAGTTCAGGCGCCGTGTTGTTAAGGGCATCAAGGCGGGCAAAGAAATTTTCCATAGGATCCAGAGGCTTTGCCCCAAGTGATGGTCTTTCAAACTTCAAACCGGAAATAATAGGCAGGGCTTCTACCGTGCTTTTTTTTCCGTCTTCGCAGAAACCGATGATCATTCCGCGCTTATCAAGATAAACGGGCGCCAGCCTTCCGCCGGAATTTATCAGGGATAAGGCCGCGGGAAGCCGGGGCTCGAGAAATATCTGTACCGTATCGGGATACCGTTTCACCACCCGAACGGACTCCACCTGATAGAGTTCCGACAGGTTTTTCTCCGCCTGGGCGGCATTAACGGTGAAGTAGGACGAACGGGAGCTTATGCCTGAACGGGAAAGCACCAGGGCGCGGTCAATTCCGGAAATACCCGTAACTTCCACTGACGAAAGGGGCAAAAGGGGGGTAATTCCACAAAGCCACACTAATTCTATCACCAGGATCCCGGCGACCAGGATTCCCAGCCGGATAAGCAATTTATCCGCCTTTGCCGGAGTCTTCCCTCCCCGGGCCGTCCGCCCTGCCCGGCGTCCGGAGACCGTTTCGTGTTTTTGACCGTCAGCGTACATAAAATCAGCAGACATGCGCTACCTCCGCCTTGTTTTTAAACCTGGAAGCGTTCACGATTAACCCTGTCATGATAAACGTGGTAACCAGGGATGAACCGCCATGGGAAAAGAACGGCAATGGAATGCCGGTAACCGGAAGCGCCCCGGAGGTCACCCCGATATTGATCAAAGCCTGGGAACCAATGGTGGTTACAAGGCCGAAAGTCAAAAGCCGGCTGAAAATTTCTTCCTGGACCATGGCCGTCTGATATCCCCGAATAATAAAAACGAGAAACATCACATAAAAAAGAAGCACCCCCGCAAAACCCGCTTCTTCGGCATAGGAGGCGAAGATAAAGTCCGAATGAATTTCCGGCACGCTGGAAATTTTCCGAAGCCCCATGCCGAACCCCGTTCCCCAAAAGCCCCCCGCAGCCACACTCTCCATGGACATGCGCACCTGATACGCCGCCCCCAGGGGGTCCTGTTTTTCGCGCCAAAGGAAGGTAATCACCCGGCTGAGCCGGTGATTGGAAGTAAACACTAAAAGCGCGCAAATAGGGGCTAAGATCACCGCCGCGGCGAGAAAATACCGGATCTTGACGCCGGCCATAAAGAAAATTAAAAGTCCGTTTATCATGATAAACAGGGCGGTAGAAAAATTATTCTGAAAATAAATGAGCAGGAAAAACAGAGTGGTAGCCATGGTTGGATGCAGAATTCCCCGGGCAAAAGAATCGATCTGTTCCCGTTTTTTGTCGAAGAAATGGGCCAAATACAGGGGTAGCGCCAATTTTACCAGTTCCGAGGGCTGATACTCAATGATACCCAATTTGATCCACCGGGAAGCGCCGTTCTTCGTACTGCCGGTGAAAGGAACAAAGGTAAGCAGACACAGAACGACCGAGAGAATTACTATTACAGGCACCATGGCGCGCACAAATTTAAGGGGAACAACCGAGGCGGCAATAAATAACACTATCCCGATTCCGCTGTATATAAGCTGCCGTGAAATAAGATAGTATTTATTGTTAAACCACCGTTCCGAAAAACTGTATGATGCGGAGTACAGGGTAACAAGTCCGACTCCAAGCAGAACCGCCATGCTCGCCACAAGCAGATGATCGGCCCCCGCTTTCCGCAGAGGCCTTTCCATATTAAACTCCGGCCCCATACCCCCTCCCTACTGTATCTTTAAAGTCGAAAGGGCGATAATAACAAAAAGCCCGCCTAAGATCCAAAAGCGGATAACTACTTTAGTTTCCGCCCAGCCCGAAAGTTCAAAATGATGATGTATCGGGGCCATCCTGAACGGCCGCTTTCCCGTTAATTTAAAAAACAACACCTGGATAATTACCGAGGCGATTTCCAACACAAAAACCCCTCCGATAATAAGCACCAGTATTTCTTTTTTGATGATCAGGGAAATTACCGCGATAATGCCGCCCATAGGAAGGCTTCCCACGTCCCCCATAAAAATTTCGGCCGGGTGGGCATTAAACCACAGAAACCCTACGCAGGCGCCTACTGCGGCCAGACAGAAGACCGTAAGCTCCCCTGCCCCTGAGACATAAGGGATCCCAAGGTAGGCCGAATAGTCAACCC
>JAITNM010000288.1 GCA_031290475.1 Treponema sp.
CATTTGCATACGCAAATGCGGTTTTCAAGGAAGTTTGTCCATAATGTGTCTACATTATGGACAAACTCTAAACAGGATCCGCCTCTATTGACAAACGCTAAATGCCATTGACAATAAGAAAAACTCTGGACTAACATTAAATCAGAGAGGCGTTGATCCGCATCACGTTGTTCAGCGCTTCCTTAGGGATTTGATCCGCTTTTTGGGGAAAACACCTACAATTTGATAGTTTTTTTGCCGATGAATAGTAATAAATAGTAATAAAATTTGAACGAAGCGGGAGCGGTTCATGGCTACTGAGAAAAATCCTTCAATTTATGACGACCGGAGTTCTATAGGTTCTTCCGAAGAATTGGATGAATACGGGGTATGGATAAAAAGCGGCCCCCAGGATATCTCCGGCGACAACGCCTTTGATACGGCCGATGACGATGACGAATCTCTGGATTTTTCCGATGATATTTTTATTCCCGATTCAGAAGAGCTCCTCGATTTTGTGGAAAACGACGGGACCGTGGCTTTTAACGAAGAGTATGCGGGTCTTGCCGGTTCTGAAAGTTCTGAAGACGCCAGCCCTGAGAGTATCAGCTTTGATATCCCCGAAGAGGACGGCGCCGGGGATATAAGTGAGATAAGTTTTGAAGAAACCGAAAATACCGGGGATGAAGCCGAATCTTCCGGTTTGGACATCAGTTTTGATGATTTTACCGGTTCTCCGGAAGCGGGGAACGACCTGGGAATAACCGCGGAAAAAACGGACCTAAGCGAAGATTTTGCCCTTGATATCCCCTTTGAAGATGAAACGTCTGATTTTGATTTATCCGTGGTAGAACCGTCTGAAGAACCGGTGGAATCCGTTGTTGTGGATTTCGGCGCCGGGGAAAGCCCTGGGCAAGAAGACTCCGCAGGGGAAAAGAAAACCGCTACGACGGCGGATTCACAACTTTCCACCCAGCTTCTTTTACAAATCGCCAATGAGCTCTCGTCCATAAAATCTGAGTTGTCCAATCTAAAACAGGAACTTTCCCTTGTTAAAGGGGAAATCTCCTCCCATGAAGAAGCTTCGGGAAACGGTTTCTTTGATGAAACGGATGACGAAAAGATCGCCCTTACCGGGGCGGAAATGGATAATATCCTTAACACCGCTTCCTTTACCAAGGAAACCGGCATAGAGGAAACCGAAGAAGAGCCTGTCCTGGACGCGGCTTCCCTGGAGTTCCTTTCCGGGGAAGGGGATGCCGAGGGACCTAAGGTCCCGGCGCCCCCGGCCCAGGAGGGAAGCGGGGAAGAACTTGAACCCATAGCCATTGAAATTGACATGTCCGAGTTTGGGGAAGAACCGGTAATTACCCCTTTTGAGGAAGAACAGCTGAGCAGCCTTCCCGATGAATTACCGGAAGATCTGACCCAAAGCCTGGGGCTTGATATTTCTCTCGATGATTCGGCGGACATTTCTCCCGATCTTTCCCAAGAGACGGAGGATGACAGTTTTGCCCAAATCATCCCCGAAGGTTTTGAAGCCCTGGATGATGATCTTGCCCCCCCCCAGGAGGACGTCATGGATGACGAAGCCCTCTTTGGAGAGGGAGCCCTTGATGCCCTTACCGGGGGAGCGACGGCGGTTGATGACGAAAGTATTGATTTAACCGCTGAGTTAACTGCCGAGATCGAGACGGAGCCGGATGAACTGCCCGAAATCTCCCTGGATTTGGAAGAAATTCCCCAGGAGGACGCCGCTCTTGATATAAGTTTGGATACTGAACCGGCCCTGGATACGGATACTGTTTTAGACGACGGCATTTCCCTGGATGCCGAACTCTCTTTGGATACGGATACTTTTGCGGCAGTAAACACCGATGATTCCCTGGACGCCGAACTTTCTTTAGATTTAGATATGGATACCGGAGAAGAACTCCCCGAAGAAACCGTGGATGAATCCATGGAACTGGAAATCTCTTCCGAACCTTTTGAAGAATTTAATCCCCAGGCATTAGATACCCCGGAACTCTCTTCTCCGGAAGAGGTTTCGGCTGATCTCAGTGTGGAGGAAGATTCGGTTGATGAGGATATTACCGCCTCGTTGGCGGATTTCGACATACCTGAAACAGCCGAAACGGCGGATCTTGGGGCCGATACGGACATTAACGCCGATATTTCCGGTAATGACGATGAACTTAACCTCATGGCTACGGATTTTTCCGGTGATTTTACCATAGAAGAGGATGATATCCCCATGGATATTCCCGGCCCTCGGGAAGAACCCGGAAGCGCCTCTGTGGAACCGGCGCTTATAACCCCGCCTAAAGCCGAAGAGACCATCCCCAAGGACAGCATCGTCCAGGTACCCCCCAAGATACGGGAAGAACTCAAAACGGTGCTTTCCTACATGGATCAGCTTTTGGAATCCCTTCCGGAAGAAAAAATCGAGGAATTCGCAAAGTCCGAACATTTTAATACGTATAAAAAACTCTTTGAAGATCTTGGTTTAGTATAATGGATTCCCCCGGAGCCGGAGCCGTTTTCAGTGAAAGGGATTTGGGTAAGGGCGGTGAGGAATTAGTACAACGCATACGCGTCTTAAAGGGGAACAAGGCGGATCCCGGGGCCGTCCTTGCCATGCTTAAATCATACTGTCATTTTGAGACTGCCCTTTGCTTTGTCCTGTCGAATGGAAATTACAAAAGCTATGCCGCCCTGGATTTGGATCTGGGAAAAAACAGGATTGTAATCCCCCGTGAAAAAATCAAGCTCCCAAAAAAGGGCATGAACCCTGTCGGGCCGGGAAGGCTCCTCAACCTGAAGGGCATAGGCCCCCGGTCGGTACTCTGGGCCTGTCCCCTCGGCTTCTCCCCTGCCCTGTCCTGCCTCCTCATGGTAACATCGGATCCTTCCTCGGACTTTGATCCCCTTCTTACGGGCAGGCTCATCGGGCGTGTCGGGGAGGCCCTCATCCCCCAGGGCGCGTTAAGGGAATCTCCGGTTAATGAAGGAACGCTCCGCTCTGAACTGGAAAGCTACTCCCGGAACAGATCCGGATTTCAGGGCATTGTGCTTCAAAACCCGAATTGGATAAGCCGGGAAAAACTACCCCAATACTACCGCAAACTCAATGGTATGCTCCGTTCCTTTGCCCGGGTACTTGTGCTTCCCTCCCAATGCGCCCTCATCCTCCTCCCGGATACCAAAGACCGGGAATTGATCAGCCACCGGCTGGCCAATACCCTAAGGACCAGTCCCCTTTTCACCTTTGAGTCGGATCGGCCGGAGAGGGCCTTTTCTCTGGTACAGCCCTATCTCTGATGACCGAACGGCTCGCTGTTTCCGCCAAGGGCCAAATAATCGCCTATTGCGGCGAGAAAGCCCTCCATTCCCGGTATGATCCCCAGGGAGAAGCGAAAAAGTACCTCGATTCCCTGGGTCTTAAAGGCGCCTGTTTTATGCTGATAGAACCCGGCCTGGGGTACCTGATACCCTTTATCAGGGAATCCTTTCCTGACGCAAAAATAGTGATCCTCCACGCCTCAGTTTTTCTGGCGGAAAAACAGCAGGAACTCTTTCCCGGAGAAGCGGTATGGCATACCGGGAGGGACATGAGCCTTTCCCTCTTTCTGGAAAGGGAAATTCCGGATCTCAGCGCCGCTTCGGTAAAGATCATCGAATGGCGTCCCTCCCTCGCCGCCTATGGGGAAACCTATGTCACCCTGCTCCGGGAAGGGGCGGAATTTATCAAACGTATTGACGCCAATTACCGTACCGCCCGGGGCTTCGGCAGGCGCTGGTTCCGGAATTTTTTCCGTAATATCGGCCGTACCGCCATTATTGCGGAATTTGACGGAAAACGGCCCCGGAGCAGGCGGCCCTGGGTTATCACCGGCGCGGGTCCCGGCCTGGAGGAAAGCGCCGGAGAGATCAGGCGCCTTGCGGGGACGGAGGGCGCCGGGGTATTGGCCGCCGCTTCATCGGTCCCGGCCCTCATAAAAAGGGGGATTGCGCCGGATATGGTAATCAGCACCGACGGCGGAAACTGGGCCCTGCTCCATTTGTACGAGACTGCAAGGGGCGCCGGGGTTCTGCCGGGCTTTAGCCCGGTCCTGGCAACGGCCGTGTGGGCTGCCCTGCCTTCACAGGTTGCGGATTTTCCCCTGCTGCCCCTCAGCGACGGGAGTCTCTGGCAGGAACTGGTCCTGGAAGGACTCGGCATTCCCCATCTAAAGCTTCCCCAGCGGGGAACCGTTACCGCTTCGGCCCTGGATCTGGCCCTGGCCTTAACAGCGGGGGAGATCATCTTTACCGGTATGGACCTTTCCCAAAGGGATATCAGGACCCACGCCAAACCCTACAGTTTTGACCGGCTCCAGGAAGAAGGAGCCGCCCGGCTTTGTCCCAGGTATGCCCAAAGTTTTGCCCGGGCCGGGAATATTACCTCCTCGGGGAGCCAGGAAATCTACGCCGCATGGTTCCGCAATCAGCTTTCTTCTTACCCGAAGCGGCTCCGCTCCCTGGGTAAAAACCATCCGGTTTTTTCGGAACTGGAGGAAAATACCCTTGGGAAAACAGAAATACCCGGTAACGGCGGCGGAAGGGAACAAATCCCGGAACAGGGTTTCCGGGATTCACTTATATTCCGGAAAATACGCCTCCCCCGGGAACCGGAAAAAAACGGCGCGGCATTGCTGCTTGGGGCCCTGGAAAACACCGGCACGGGAAAGGAAATTTACCGGGAGCTCGCCCCCCTCCTCTTACAAGATCCCCCGCCTCAGGACGGGGGGACGGAAAAGGAAAAACGGGAAGCCCTGGGCGCGGAAATTGTCCGTCTTACCCGGAGGTATTCTGGTGGATAGAACCCTCTTCGAACGGAACCTTCTCGCCCTTTCCCTCCGGGACGGCTGCCTCTGCTCCCGGCTTACCGCAGCCCAAACCACCCTGGGCCGTTACCGTTTTCTGGATTCCCGCTCCGGCGAGACGGTGCCCGCCCTGGCAGATCCTGCCGGCGCCGCCCGGCCCCTCCATTCCCTGGTAGATCCCAGGCGGGAAGGCGCCAGGCTCCTGGGAAGCCTTGCCCCGGCCGAGGGCTTTCTGGTTTTTCTGGGCCTGGGAGGCGGGTACTACCAGGAAGCGGCCCTGGAAAGGCAGGATACCCAACAGGTCCTGGTGGTTGAATACGATATTAACGGAACCGCGGAACTCCTTGCCTCAAAAGAGTATATCGGGCTTTTTAACGACCCCCGGTTCTGTCTGCTTGTAGATCCAAGTCCTTCGGCGCTGGAAGAGCATCTGCTTGGTTCCTGGCAGCCCGTACTCCAGGGAGGCATACGGGTCATACCCCTGCGGCCCCGGGTGGATGGGGAAAGCGGGCGGTTCGCCCTTGCGGGGGAGGCAATTAAGAAGGCCATAGACCGGCTTTCGGCGGATTATTCCGTCCAGGCCTACTTTGGAAGACGGTGGTTTTCCAATATTATCCGTAACGTATTCTTAGCGGAAAAAAGCAAAAAACCTTTACCCCCCATAAAAAAAGCGGCTATCTGCGCCGCGGGGCCTTCCCTGGACAGACAGCTGTCCCTTCTCGCGGAACCGGATGAGAAACGTTTCATCATTGCCTGCGACACCGCCCTGCCGGCGCTCCTCAAAAACGCCCTGACGCCGGATGCGGTAGTTTCCATTGACTGCCAGCATATCAGCTACTATCACTTTATGTGGGGCCTCCCCCCCCATATTCCCCTGTTCCTCGACCTGGCAAGCCCGCCCCTCCTCGGCTCCCTAAGCTCCAATTTCCGGTTCTTCTCAGGCGGCCACCCCCTGACCCGGTATATTTCCCGTTACTGGCGCTCCTTTCCCGAACTGGACACCTCGGGCGCCAATGTCGCGTATGCCGCCCTTTCCCTGGCAGATTACCTGGGGGCGGAGGACATAAAACTCTACGGCGCCGACTTTTCCTATCCCCTGGGACGGACCTATGCCCGGGGAACCTACTTAAACCCCTATTTCGCCTGCCGCCAGAACCGGCTTTCCCCCCTGGAAGCCCTTTCCTCAGCGTTTCTCTACCGGAACACCGCCATGGAAAAGGCGCCGGGCGCCGGGTGGTACTACGAAACGGCGGTGCTCAAAAGTTACCGAGAAGGGATTGAAGCCAAGGCCCGTTCAATCAAGGCGACCGTCTCCAGTGCGGAGGGCCTGGGCGCCCCTATCAGCCTCCCCCGGGGAGGGGAAAAGAAAGCCGCCCTCCCGTCCAATACCATCCGTCTTTTTTCCGCCGGAAAGGCCGGCGCCGATGCCGCCTCTTTCCTGAAACAATACCGCTCAGGCATCAAAGCCCTGCCCAAGGCCTCCGGTTCCATGGCCCGCTACCTCCGCACCCTAGACGAGGAGGAGAGGCGTATCCTTACCACATTGCTCCCCGCCGGGGCGGCGATCAAACGGCAAAAACCGGAACTAAACGGGGCGGCTGTTCTGGAAGCGGTAAAAGCCTACAGCCTTAAGGAATTGGATGCCGTGTTAAAGTAGGAGCAGCGTGTCCCTAGATCCAGCTCAGGGCGGCGTAACCTACAAAAGAGCTGGGAACGCCTTCTCCCCCGGCAAGGGAAACGTCGGCGCTGGTAGCATAGGCGAGGAGTTCCGCGCACTTCGCGTCACGGGCGGCGGCAAAGCCCTGGACAGCCAGCACCGCCCCGGCGGAACAGGCTGAAAAATCGGCGCCGGCGCGGCGAAGGGTCTCCGCACGGTCCCCGGAAAGGGCGGCCCTGATGAAGGCGGCGTCGTTTTCGGTCTTAACCCAGTCCAGGGCCTTTTGGCCCCCGCCCCGGGGGCTAAAGCCGTAATTGCCGCCGTAATGGGTTAAATCGGTGGAACCCAGGAGCACGCAATTCCGGCCCAGGGAAGCGCCTGTTTGGGCAATGATCGTTCCCCGCTCAAAGGAATCTATGTCTGCGGGAAACCTGAGGGCCACAAGACGGGATTGGGGGAAGAAGTGCTTCACCATGGGAAGCTCTACCTCCACCGTGTTGTCCGGGTATTTATCCGGAAGGGCGCGGAGTTCACCGGCAAGGATGTCCCGGAATTCTCCGTCCATTTCCAGATTCCCCTGGGGAGTTAGGGCCCCATCTTCCATGGCAACGAGGACCGGATGGCCTGCCGGAAGATGGCCTCCAACCACCACCACCGTTTCCGCGTCCCCCCGGAGGGAGGCTATGGCGGCGGCGGCAATGAGACCGGAATAATACCAGCCGGCGTGGGGGGCCACCGCGGCGGCGGCGCGGGGATTGTCCCGGCGTACCTGGGCTAAAAACTGTTTGATTTTCTCCGCTGATTGGGGATACCAGCCCGGCGGAAGGGCAGGATTTCGCAAATTCACGCTTATTCCTCCCCTATATTGTAGCATAAATAGAAAAATATGTATATAATTAATCCATGAGTGATAAAAACCAGTCACCAATAACCTTGGTTATAGCCCTAATTTGTATTGCAGCCTATGGGTTTGCCATAATTTACGGGGTTATTCAGATTTCCCGGAACGTAAAGCTAAACCGAATCACCGCAGAAAAGGAATTTTATGACCTTGCCGATAGTTCTTCATCAAGAGGCCCCGCAGGTTTTATGGATACTGTTTTTCAGCAGGAAATTCAAAACTCTTTAGCCCAATCCCGGACACTCAGGGGGGTTATTGTTTCCGGGCCGGACGGCGAGTACGCGTTTGAACGGGAACTGAGCGGCGCCATTAACTGGGTGGAAGATTCCCCCCGGTTTTCCCGGCATTTCGGTTTTTCTTCAAAAACTCTTTTTGTCCCCCTCAGAATCGAAGGGCTTCGTAATGTAACTATCAGCGCGGTCTACACGTATATCAATAACCTGTACATTGTATCTGTACTGAAAAAGTGCCTGTTCATCGTATTGGCGGCTCTTTTTGTGTCCTTTATTGCCCTTGTCCTGGAAACCCTGACAAGTAAAAAAGAGACGGAAAACGCTTCCGAAGAAGAGGAGCCCTATTCTGAGCGGCCCGTGACCGCCGGTAAGGGACAGCAATACCGGCAGATGCGGTATTCGGCGGCGCCAAAAACCGCCCCCCGGCAAACCGCCCCGCCGCCCCCCCCGGAGACGGATTTTACGTCATTTGACCAGGGGGAGGATCCGGGTATCGATGATATAGACGCGCTGTTCCCCAAAGATGAGGAATCGGCAGTCATAGATGAGGATTTCTTTAAATCCGTAGAGGACTCCCTGGGATCTAAAACTGAAGTTTCCAAAGAGAGGCCGGCTGAAAGTTCAGAAAGCGCCGAATGGGAAGCCCCTGTCCTGGAAAAGCTGAAAACAGAATTGCACAACTGCGCTTCCGGAGAGCAGGATCTTGCGGTAGCGCTCTTTGAATACGGCAACAGTGATGATCCTGAGGGAATCTGGTTCAATGAATTTTTACGAATGGTGGGGGATTACTTTACGAACAGGGATCTCATATTTGGAAAAGACAGGAATGTTGCGGTGATCATACCTGAGGCAAGCCTGGAGCAGGGAATAGAGCGGGTGGAGGAATTTAAAGCCAAGATCCCCACCACCTTTAACCAGCAACTCAGCGTGGGCTTAAGTTCCCGGGCCGGACGGCTCATGAACGCAGACCTGCTGCTTTTCGAAGCGGAGAACGCCAAAAACCGTTCAAAGCAGGACCCGGCTTTTTCCGTCATCGCCTTTAAGAGCGATCCCGAAAAGTACCGGGCCTTGCTCAAACGCAAAAGCGCGGTTTAGCCTAAGGGGCGGGGTACGGACTCGTTTGCGAATCAGCCTGGTCCTTCCTGAAATATCCGGTATCCCTGAAAAGCCGGGTCATAGTCCAGGGCGAAAGGACGTACACATAAGGCCGATCCGAAGAAACCGCCGCCCGGCGCCGCCCGCTTTCATCAGAGCCGGAGCCGGGCAGAACAGCCCCAAGACGCAGGGTCTTTGAGGCGCCGTCTTCCAATTCCACGAGTATCCTTCCTTCGTTGAATACCGGGTCCTCCAGGTTAAGACCCGGTTCAAAATCGTCGCCGCCGCTGTTCAAAACCAAGCGGATATAGGCTTTTACCTTGGAAAGATCAAGCGCTTCCCCCGCTATGCCGTCCACGGTCCAATCGCCGCCATTCCCGGCAATCACGAGCGGTTCCGGAAGAAGCGGCGGCGTTTCCCCCTCACCGGAGGGGGCAATAACGGTCAGCCGGTATACGTCTTCGGGACTGAGCCCTTCGGCGCCGCTGAACAGGCGGAGGTCATACCAAGAGGTACGGGAATAGTTTAAATAACCGGCGATAGTATTACTGCCTGATCGCACCTCATCCTGTCCGCCTTTCCGGTAGTAAACCTCATTCCCCGTAAGATCCGTATCCCCCGCGAGGAGTTCCAGAAGCGGCGGAGATGCCGGCCCGCCCCAGAGAATTATACGGGAAGCAGCGGCCTCGGAGAGGCCGAGCTTTTCATGGGAAGAAGCGGATTTCCCCCGCACCGGGTATTCTCCCCGGGCGGTAATATCCGAAAGCAGGTCTGCGATTCCGCCTTCCCGTACCGGGTATTCCCGGCCGGAATGCACGGCGGCCCAAAGACCGTTCCGGCGCACAAAAACTGTTTCCCCCTCCCCTCCCCTTATCTCTATCCGGTCAACCTGATCTTTCCATTTTGGATCGAGCCATGTATATTGATTATCCCGCCGGCTTACCCGTTCCGGACTGAATATCAAAGTGCCGGTAAAGACCAATGCCAGAAGGCAGGCTATTACTCCGAGTACGGTGAGTTTCTGCTTATACGCCACGGTTATTCCCTCCCCCCGTTTTCACCCTGATTCACGGAAACATCGCTTTTACGGGCAGTACCGCTTGTTGCTTTACGCCGTCTTATATTGATAAAGAATCCCAGGACCACGATTACCGCGGGGATGAACAGGGTATTGAAAACCCGGACGAATCTTGTGGCGGCGGCTTTTTTAACAGGGTCAATAATCTTATCCATCGGGCCTGTGGCGGCGGAACGGTTCCGGATACCGATAATGTCATCATCATTACCGAGCCAATCCAGAACTTTAATACAGAAATCAAGGTTCCGCTGGCTCCGGCTAAACTGAATAAATTCCGAACTCAGATCCAGATCCCCTATCACTACCATACGGGTTTCCTTTGCTTCCCCCGGAAGGGGAGGAAGTTCTTCTTCCCCTTCTTCCCGTACCGGCCGGGGCTTGCCGGCAAAAAAGGAGGGCATCTTTCCCGATAACGCCGCCGCAAGATTCCTGGTTCCCCTGGTAATCTCCTCCTCATCTGAGAACCTATAGTCCTCATCAGGATTGACGGTAAAATTTTCCGTCATGAGCCACGCGTCAGGGGTGCTCGTAAAGAGAGGCGTTCCTGTTACCCCCTGGGGGGGCGCCAATTCCAGGGGATTAGCCCAAAAAAGATCCGCCCCGGCGAAGCCGGCGCTGACGGGATGATCCTGATTGCCGAATTGTTCCGGAATACTGACCCAAAAAGGATAGGGTACAATCCGGATTTGGGTCAGCCCGTTCCGGTTCGTGGTTTGGAAAGGGACCGAGAGGGAGGCCCGGTCAAGAACCAGGCGGGGCGCTACTTTTACGCCGTAGGAAGAAACCATGGAAAGGAGCCCCCGGTCTTGAATGGGGCGTACGTTCATGCTGCCTTCTGTTTCTATCGAAAGGGCTTCCAGAACAAAAAACACCTTGCCCCCCCTTTGGATATAATGATCGATCCGGTAGAGATCCCACGCGTCAAGATCCTCCATGCCGCCAAGTACAATCAGTACCGGAAGGCCCGCACTGATTTCATCACCGGGAGAAATCATCCTCACCCGGTACCCCGATTGGACCATGGCCTGGTTGAGGTAGGGGTAATTCCTGTTCCATTGCTTCCCGGCATCACCGACGAGCACCCCCGCTTCCCGTTCGACGCCCCGCACGAGGCTCCGTATACGGCTTGTAAGATCGTATTCCAGGGTTGAAAGGGAGAATACCACGGGGAGCACTTCCGCCCGGTCCAGGTACTCGATCAGTATCCCTGTATACACCACAGCAATACTGGACTGATCTTTTTCTACGGTTTCAATCTGCTGCCCCGCTATACCCAGATCCTCCACCGCGGAAACCAGGTTTGCCTTGACCGGGTCCTTGACAAAGAGCCGAATCCGGCCGTGGGAAAAGGCGGCGTATTCCCTGAGCAGATCTTCTATTTCTCCCGGTATGGGGTGGACGGATTTGAGCTTATCCGAAATAAAGTAGGTGATCCGCACCTCTTCGGGGATCTCGGTATAGAGATTCCGGGAAACGGCGGAAATTGTGTATGCCTTCGATTTTGTCATATCCAGGCGGAACCAGAGCCGCTGGCTTATAAGGATCGCCAAAATAAAAGAAACTATTGATAACAGTGTTAATACTGAAGCCTGTTTCCTGTTCATCCCTACCTCCACTTCCTGTAAAGCAGCGCCTGGGTATTGAGGTACAAAAACAGCGCGGTGCTCAAAACGAAGAAAGCCAAATCCCGGGAATCAATGAGCCCCTTGGAAAAACTTTCAAAATGAAAGGACAGGGAAATAAAGTTCATCATCTGTACCAGGGGAAGGGGCAGATCCGCGGTCTGGGGGATCATGTTGATAAGCATTACCGCCAGGAGTACTGCGGCGCTTCCCAGGAACGCCCCGCCCTGGTTTTTTGCCAGGGAGGAGAGGAGGTTCCCCAGGGCGGCGGCGGAAGAACCCAGGAGCAGCGCGCCGAGGTATTCGCCGGCTATGACGCCGCCGTCAAAGCGCCCCAGGGGGAGGAGGCTCAAAGGCAGCGGCAGGGTGAGGAAGAGGAGCGTCACGACCACTGCCAGGGAGGAAATGAATTTTCCCAGCACCAGGTCCCATTCGGAAAAGGGCATGGTGAGGAGGAGCTCCACGGTTCCCGTCTTCCGTTCTTCCGCCCAGGTCCGCATGGTAATTACGGGGATAACCAGGATGAACACAAGGGGAAAGGAGGCAAAATAGGGGCGCAGGGTGGCCATATTCTGCACGAAATACTCCTGAAAATTAAAAAGCCATATTGAAGTGAAGAGCAAAAAAAACACCCCTATTCCGTAGAGCACCGGGGAATTTACGTATGAGTAGAGTTCTTTAAAGGCCAGCGCAAAGGCCCGCTCAGGTTTCTTTATCATGATTGCCGCCCCTCATCCCCGGTGAGCGGCTCTTGATCCCCGGTGAGCGGCTCTTGATCCCCGGTGAGCGGTTCTTGATCTCCGGTGAGCTTAACGAAGATATCCTCCAGGCTGAGCTTCTTCCGGTTCATCATGAGTATCTTAAGATGTTCGGAAATGGCCCAGTCAAAAACAGACTCCCCCGCATCTTCCCCGCCCAGGAAGAAACTGGCCCGCACCGTTCCGTCCGCGAGCTCTTCCGCGGAAAATCCCGACATGGCCGAAAAAAACAGAAACGAAGCGAACTTCTCCCTGATTTCCACCGGGCCGGCCCCCTTGAGGATGAGCTCCCAGGTATTCCCGCCCTTCATGGTGCCGGCGATTTCTTCAGGGGAGCCCTGGGCGGCGATGCGCCCCTCGTGGATGATGAGCACCTGGGAACAAACCGCCTCCACCTCCTGGAGTATGTGGGTGGAAAGAATAACGGTCTTCCGCTTTCCCAGGTCCTTGATAAGGTTTCTTATTTCAATAATCTGATTGGGATCGAGCCCTGTGGTAGGCTCATCCAGGATAAGAATAGGCGGATCATGGACTATGGCCTGAGCCAGCCCCACCCGCTGCCTGTAACCCTTCGACAGGGTTTCTATCCGCCTTGATCCGGCCTGAGCCAGGCCGCAAACAGTAATACTGTGTTCTATTGCCCGTTTCGCTTCCCCAGCCGGCATGAGCCTTGAGCGGGTGATAAAGCGGAGGTACTCGGACACCGTAAGATCTCCGTAGAGGGGAACGAGCTCGCTCAGGTAGCCTGTCCGCTTTTTTACCTCCACAGGATCATCCTGTACCGAAATACCGTCCACCAAGGCCTTTCCTTCTGAAGGAAAATGGTAGCCGGTGAGGATCTTCATAATGGTGGTCTTCCCCGCCCCATTTGGCCCGAGGAAACCCAGGACCTGATCCTTCCCCACCGTAAAGGAAACGCCCTTTACCGCCTCCACTTGTCCATAGCGTTTTGTCAGATCTTGTACTTCAATCATGGAGCCCATGCCTCCTCACTTACTAATCAATGAACTCAATGGGGAAGACCGCCCGGTCCCGGGACAAGATCGTCTCCGGAAAAATCTCCTGGGCTTCCCTGAGCACCTGTTTTAAATCAAATTCGGTGTACCGGGGGCTGTAGTGGATAAGGGCGAGCTTCTTCACCTGCGCCGAGAGGGCAATTCGGGCGGCCTGTTCCGCGGTCATGTGTTTCTTCTCCCGGGCGCTCTCTTCAAGGGCCCGCTCGAACATCCCCTCACAGACAAAAAAATCCGAATTGGCCACCTGATTTGCTATTTCCGGAAATGCCAGAGTGTCGGTGACAAAAGAAAATTTCCGCCCCGAGCGGGGCTCCCCGAGCACCTCTTCCGGCCGTACCTCCCGGCCGTCTGAGGCCCGGACAACCTCCCCTGCCTGGAGCCGGGACCAAAGGGGCCCCCGGGGTACTCCCAGAGCCGCAGCCTTGTCAGGGTGAAATTCGCCGGGCCGGCCGTTCTCTTCCAGGGTATAGCCCATGCAGGGCTTTGTGTGGCGCAGGGGAAAGGCCCGCACATGGAAATCCTCCCCTTCGTAGACCGCCCCCCCTTCGGTAATTTCCTTAACCACGATTTCGTAGTTAATGTACATATCCAGCACCCGGCGGCTGGTTTCAATATACTCGGCAATCCGGGGAGGTCCAAAAATGTAAAGGGGATCATCCCGATCCACCTGGGAAGAGAGCATGAGAATACCCGGAAGCCCGGTGACATGATCCGCATGGGTATGGCTGATAAAAATAGCGGTAATCTTCTTCCACCGTAAGTTGAGCCGCCTGAGGGAAACCTGGGTTCCCTCGCCGCAATCAAAAAGAAACAACTCACCTTCCCGTCTGAGCAGAACCGAGGTGAGATGCCGGTTCGGCAAGGGCATCATGCCCCCTGTACCGAGAATAAAGGCTTCAAGGTTCATGGGGATAATTTACCATAGAAAAGACTTTCTTTTCTAGATGTTTGCTGTTGGGATTTCCCCGATCCTGTCCCAACTGACAATATGCATATCCTGTTGCGTCATATTTATGTTACCGGCATATACAAGATAGCAATCTTTGGCGGAGGAGCCGGAAAATTTTATCCAGCTTTTTAGACCATTAAGAAATTCCGGCAGTATGGTTTGTCCCGATTTAATTTCAATTGCGGTAATCGTAGTACAGTCTTCAATAAGCGCGTCAATCTCGTTTTTTGTATTGTCACTCCACGAATACAGATCCGCAGAAAGACCGGCATTGAAGCGATGTTTCAATAATTCCGAAACGATAAAGGATTCAAAAATATTACCCCGCAGGGGATGAATAAAAAGCTGTTCCCGGCCGCGAATTCCTAAAAGGCGGCATGTTAAACCGGGATCGAGAAAATGGATTTTCGGTGATTTTACGAGCCGTTTTCCGTAATTCCGGTAATAAGGGCGCATGATATACATAATACCCGAGGTTTCCAGTACGCCGATCCAGGATTTCGCGGTATTGTGCGTTATGCCGCAATCGGCGGCCAGGGCGCTTAAATTGAGCAACTGACCGGTCCGGGAAGCGCACATTTTTACAAAAAGCTGAAATTGCGCCAGATCTTTTACGTTTAAGAGGGATCGAATATCCCGTTCAACGTATAAGCTGAGGTACTGGGAATACCAATCCATAGGAGAAAGATCGCGGTCATAAACCGGAGGATAAAGACCCTTGAGGAGAAGGGCAAAAGGATCGGCCTCCTGCAAGCCGGCATTCTTGAGTTCTTCCACGGTAAAGGGAAGGAGCGTTAAAAGGGCCGCCCGTCCGGCAAGGGATTCGGTGACCTTCTCCAGAAGATTGAACTGTTGGGAACCGGTAATAATGTACTTTCCCGGCTCAGGCAGGGCGTCTACCGCGGTCTTAAGCCAGATGAAAAATTCAGGCGCATATTGGGCTTCATCAAGGATGAGACCATCCGGATACGCCGCCAAAAAACCCCGTGGGTCTGTCCGTGCCAAATGAGCGATATCGGGATCTTCCAGAGACAGATAGGGCTTATCGGGAAATGTCATTTTTGCCAGGGTTGTTTTTCCCGCCTGCCGGGGACCGGAAATGCAAATAACCGGAAATCCCCGTGCGTACCGTAACAAAGTTTTTGCAGCGTCCCGCGTGATCATAGGTTAGGTATATATCATTCTTTACAAATAGTCAATAACATTGACAATTTGTAAGGATCCTAGAGATCCTCTGAAAAATTCCGGAGTTAGGGCAAAGATGCCTCATAATGTACTCGAGGGACGGCGGGAGGGATTACCGGGCGCCTTTCTCTTGTTTAAACGCCGCCTCTTCTTCATGGCGCGTAAATTCTTCCGCAAGCCCTCCGCCAGGGAAAACAGCGTTTTAACTACCGGCCGGCAGGTAAAATCCCGGCTCCCGCTCCGGTGGATAATGGTTCCCCCAAAGCCGGTCTTAAAACGGTAGAGGCCCGCCATGGGGTGGCCGGGATCTTCAGTGGGAGGGATGCCGAAAAGATCGTAGCGCTCACAGCCAAAGGCCTTGGCGTCCCGCATGGCGTTCCACTGCAAAAGGTAGGGGGCCATCAGGTTCCGCTTGTTATTTGAAGAAGCGCCGTAGAGGTAGGTTCCTTCCTTTCCCCGGAATAACGTGATGATCGCCCCCAGGTCCTCTCCTTCGTGGTTTGCAATGTAGAGCCGCGCTTCTACGCCGTCCTGTTCTTTCGCCAAAGCAAACAGGGCGGCGTAATAATCCCTTGAGTGTATGGCGATGCCATCCCGCCTTGCGGTCTCTTCAAAAAGCCGGTAGAACACTTCAAGTTCTTCTTCGCCGGAGCGGCGCAGGGTTACGCCCTTCCGTGCGGAGAGCCGGACATTGTAGCGCCACTTTTCTTTCATACCGGCGAGCAGCGTTTCTTCATCTTGGGTAAGATCGATGATCACCGTATCCGGACTCTGGATGTCCGCCGGGGCCCGGGAAAAGGGCTTGCCGATAAGCGGCGGCAGGGCATCCGCACCCTCACGGTACCAGGGCGGGTCGAAGCGGATAAAAGCCGTACTGCGGGGCAAATAGCGGCGCAGGGCCTTTGCAAGTTCCACGAGGGCCCGGGTACGGATGCTATCGGAAGCGGCGGAAAGGGATGGAAGCTCCGGGCCCCAGGGGACGTAGGCGAAGGTGACGCCCAAAAAGAGCGGGCGGCTCAGGACCAGGAGGGGGGAGCGCGCCGTGTTACCGTTTCCAACAGGGCCGCTTCCTGCAGGAAGCGCTTCTTCCGCGGCGTCCCACTCGACGAGAAAGGCGTAGGGCTTCCAGCCGAAACGGGCTTTAAAGCGGCCCCAGAAGGCTGATTGCAGGAAAGACGAGGCTTCCTCACAAACGGATAGTTCCGCAGGGCTTACCGGGAGCAGATTAATGCACCCCGCCGTTTTCGACAAGGACGGTACGGATAGGCTTGCCGTTTATCATGAGGGCCGCTCCGTCCGAGACCACGATACTGTCCTTAACCGCCAAAGGAACGGCAAAGAAAGCGTCGATAACGATTTCCTCCGGGGGAGTATTACTGTCGCCGCCTTCAATGCCTACCCGGCTCCCGGTGGGAACATCCCCCGCGTCCAGGACCTCTACCACGAGGGAACCGTCTTCTTTTTTCATTTCCGCCGCCAGGAGCATGCCCCGGCTTTCCACCCCCCTGAGCTTTGCGGGCTTGAGGTTGTAAGCGACAATGATCTTCTTGTTAAGGAGTTCTTCTTCTTTATAATAAGGAACGAGCCCCGACACGATGATCCGTTCCTCCCCGGCTATATCCAGGGTTTCAATATAGAGCTTTTCCGCGTTGGGGTGCCGTTCTATCTTCACAATCCGCGCCACCCGGAGGTCCAGGGTTTGACTGAACTTTTCCGCCGTCGTCCTTTTGTCAACCTGTACTGTCTCCGGCGCAGCAATACTGTTTTCCGCGTTACTTACCGCGGCGTCGCCCGTCTTTGCCGACTCCCTTTCCTTCTGGCTTCCGGAATACCGTTCCCTGAGGGCGCCGATTAAATCGTCCTCAAGTTTCGTAAAAAGAACTTCACTCCTCACTACTTCGTGAATACCCTTTTGGTGGCCGAGGTCCTCCCAGTCAAGCCCTTTGTCAACCAGACGGGACTTAGAGAACCGGTCTTTTTTAGCGATGCTCTGCCCGAAGAAGGAGGCAACTTTATCCGCCGACGCGGGCAGGAAGGGTTCCATCAACACCGCCAGATCCCGCACCACAAAGCAGAGGTCCCGAATCAGATCTTCCGCTTTTACCGGATCCTCGGTACGCTTTTTCCAGGGCTCACCGTCCTGGAAAGTTTTATTCGCAAATGAAGAAAGCTCAAATATGGTCCGGAAAGCGTCCCGGAGATCCGCCCTGTCGAGCTTTTCGGTAATGTCCTTTTCGTAGCTATGAACCGTATCCCAAAAAGGAGACTTTTCGGGCAAGAGGGCAAGCCGGGCGGGAATTTTACCGTTGTAGTAACGGGTCACAAATGAGAGGGTACGGTTCACCAGGTTGCCTAAATTACCGATGAGTTCGCCGTTAACCTTTTCCTGAAAATCCTTCCAGGTAAAAAGGGCGTCCGCCTTTTCGGGCCGGTTATAGAAAATATAGAAGCGCCACACATCTGCGGGAATACCGGTATCCACAGCATCGGTACCGAACACCCCTATACCCCTGGTCTTGGAAAACTTGCCGCTTTCGTAGTTTAAATACTCGGTGCTGGACATGTGGTGGAGCATGGTACATTCTTCCCCTGTCCCGAGGAGGCTTGAAGGAAAGATCACCGTGTGGAAGGGGATATTGTCTTTTCCGATAAACTGGAAGAGTTCCACTTCCCCGGAGCTTTTCCACCAGTCGTCAACGTATTTACGCCAGTCTCCGGTGATTTCCGCCCCCAGGTTTCCGGTAATTGAAATATAGCCTATGGGCGCGTCAAACCAAACGTAAAAAACTTTTTTCTCGTACCCTTCCTTGGGTACCGGTATTCCCCACTTTAGATCCCTGGTGATAGCCCGTTCATGGAGGCCGTCACGAATCCAGGCCTGGGTCATCTGTATGGCGTTATTAGCCCAGTAGCCTTTTACCGATGCCGTTTTGATCCACTCCTCAAGGCGCTCCTTTATTTTGGGAAGATCTATGTAGAGGTGTTTTGTACTCTTCAATACGGGAGTAGAACTGCAGCTGGAACATTTGGGCTCCTTTAACTCGGTGGGGTCCAGAAGTTTTCCGCAATTTTCGCACTGATCCCCCCGGGCATTGGGATAGCCGCAGTGGGGGCAGGTTCCCAAAACATAGCGATCCGCCAGAAAGCGATCGCAATGGGAACAGTGAAGCTGTTCGATAGTCCGTTCCACGATAAAACCCCGGGCATCAAGTTTTTTGAAAATACCCTGGGTAACTTCGGTATGTATGGGCGTTGAAGTACGGCCCCATTTGTCAAAGGCAATATTGAACCAGCGGTAAATTTCCGAATGAAGGGTGTAGTAGCGATCACAGAGTTCCTGAGGGGTTACCCCTTCTTCGGCGGCCCTGGTTTCGGTGGCGGTACCGTATTCGTCGGTACCGCAGACGTAGAGGGTATCGTAGCCCCTAAGCCGGCAGAACCGGGCAAACACATCGGCGGAGAGCACCTGGATCAGGTTTCCCAGATGAGGCACGTTATTCACATAGGGTAACGCGGAGGTAATCAATCGGCGTTTCATAGATTCAATGATAGCTTATCAGGACAGGTCATGGCAAGGGCGCGCATTGGGAGCTCAGCAATTCCAAATTCAAACGAAGATATTGAAATTTTGCCTTGAAAAATTTACTTGGGGTCCGGCAACCAAAGGTTGCTTGGCCGAAAAAAACACGGGTCCTCCCGGTGGTCCCGCCCGTGTTTTTTTCGCCGACCTTTGGTCGCACGCCACCCCTCAAGCACGTTCTTGAGGCACTGTCGATGGCGATCAATACTGAATTGCTGCCTTATTGGTAAGGAAATCACCGACAAAACGGTAGTTGGCCGATAAAAACCGGACAGTTTTTTGAATTTGGAATTGCTGTTGGGAAGCCAGGGCGCTGGCATTTACTTTTTCAGCCTTCGAATATCATCATAACAACCAAGGTTTTGAAGAAATATTCACCGCAAAAAGTCGAAGAAGAAAAGAGATTTTTAAACGAAAAACTTATTCGACTTATTCGACTCCGCGGTAAAAAAGCATTAAATTCGAGCGATTTTTGCGTGACGAATCAAGGGTTCTTTCGTGGGCGGCCGGGACCGGCTCTTACCGGAGGCGGTTCCGGGGCGGCGGCCTTTGGCGGCCTTCCGGGACCGGCTCTCGCCGGTGCGGGTTCCGCCGCGACGGCCTTTGGCGGCGGCGGCGCATCCGGGACGGCCGGCGGAGGCGCTTCAGGCGGAACAGGGTCCTGATGAACGGACGCCGGTTCCCCTCCACCGTAGGCAGGTTCCGCCTCCGCTACAATTGAGGCTGCCGGAGCGGGCGTCTTGGGAGCGGCGTTTTTTGTCCCCTTGGAAGAGGCGTCCCGGTCCGGGAATATGATCTTTCGGAGTTTTACCTCCAGTTCGGCAGCCAGTTCGGGCCGTTCTTCCAGGAAGGTCTTGACGTTATCCCGGCCCTGACCGATCTTTTCCTCGCCGTAGGAATACCAGGCCCCTTTTTTGTCGATGAGTTCGTATTTAATGGCCGCGTCCAGGACGCTTCCCAGGGCGGATACGCCTTTGCCGAATATAATATCAAGTTCCACCCGGCGGAAGGGCGGGGCTACCTTGTTCTTTACCACCTTAACCCGCACCCGGTTTCCCACCGCGTTTTCATCCTTGCCGGCTTCAATAGTTTCTATCTTCCGCACCTCAAGGCGTACCGAAGCGTAGAATTTAAGGGCATTACCGCCGGTAGTGGTTTCCGGGTTTCCGTACATCACCCCGATCTTCATACGGATCTGGTTGATAAAGATAAGGATGGTCCGGGACTTGCCAATGGTGGCGGTAAGCTTGCGCAGAGCCTGGCTCATGAGCCGGGCCTGGAGCCCCATGTGGGCGTCTCCCATATCTCCTTCAATTTCAGCCTGGGGCGTTAAGGCTGCTACGGAGTCCACCACAATCACGTCCACCGCCCCTGAACGGACCAGGTTTTCAGTGATTTCCAGGGCCTGTTCGCCCGTATCGGGCTGGGATATCCAGAGCTCGTCAATATTAACCCCCAGATTTTTTGCGTATACC
Organism: Treponema sp.; assembly: GCA_031290475.1. Lineage (GTDB taxonomy): Bacteria > Spirochaetota > Spirochaetia > Treponematales > Breznakiellaceae > JAITNM01. Next base: position 20,394 of record JAITNM010000288.1, read on the forward strand.
GGGTCCAGGGCATGCTCGGCGTCCACAAAAGCCGCAATGCCGCCCATTTTCTGGGCTTCCGCAATGGCATGCAAGGCCAGGGTGGTCTTTCCTGAAGATTCAGGGCCGTAAATTTCGACTATCCTCCCCCTCGGATAACCTCCGATTCCCAGGGCTTCATCCAACAAAATGGAACCTGAGGGGACGGTTTCGATCCCCACCGCACTAATATGGGCGCCCAGTTTCATGATGGAACCTGCGCCGAACTGCTTTTCAATCTGAAGCCTGGCCGCTTCCAAGGCCTTTGCCTTCTCTTCCCCGGTTGCCAGGGGGTTGCCCCTGGTTTTTTCAGTCTGTTCACTCATTTTACCCACTCTTTTCCTCCCCTATATAGTAAGGTGATTGTCCCCGAATTTACTTTAATCTAACAGAAAAAAAAAATAAAAAAAACCCCATAAGAGCTCTACCGCCGCGTTGAGCCTTACCCGCCTTTTCAACAAAGTCAAAACTATTGTAGAATAATATTCAGATGGGGGAGAACATGATCAACGAATTCATTATTACCGCAACCCGGTCGATGCGTAAATACGCTGAACAGGTTGTGGATTATTTGACCAAATTTCCCAGTTTTTCTTCATTTACGGACAGTATAAACGGGGTAGGGGTTTTAAGCGTTGACCGTTTTGCGGACGGGGAAATGGAAGCGGTGGTTAATTCCTCAGTCCGGGGCAAGGATGTGATTCTTTTCACGAGCTGCGCCCGGAACGAATCGGGGGTTAGTGTGGAAGAGGCAAAGATCGAGCTTTACCATACCGTTGACGCCCTGAAGCGGTCCCAATCGGGGAAAATTACCGTATTTGAACCCTTTGTTTCCTGTTCCCGTTCCGACAGAACCGCCCGGCGGAGTTCCGTAGGGCTTTGGGTACACCTTAAAACCCTGGCGAGCCTGGGGGCGAAACACATTCTTACCTATCAGCTCCATTCCGACAAATCAAAATCCATGCTTGATCCTACCATTTGCGTCATTGATGATATTCCCGCATTGACCTTGCTCAAACGCTACCTCTGTGACGTGTATATCAGAAACCCGGATACCCTTGAGAAGGTAGTCCGCCCCCATTGGGCCTTCTGTTCCGTTGATGCCGGGGGCGAAAAACTTGCCCGGGGCTTTGCCAATGCTTTTGGGGCGCCCCTGGTCGTGGCCCATAAACAGCGGGATTACTTTAAAGCCAACACCATTGAGTCCATCAACATTCTTTCGGCCGAGCCCCTGGAGGGCAAGGTGCTTTGGATAGTGGATGACATGGTTGATACCGCAGGTTCCGTAGAAAGCCTGGTCCGCGCCCTGGCGCCCCATAAACCGGTGGAAGTTAACATCATCGCCGTTCATGCCATCTTCTCTCCCCCCGCAGCCGAACGGCTTACACGCCTTATAAACGAAAAGCTGCTTAATAAGCTGATAGTCACCGATACGGTGTACTGCCCGTCCTGTGTTTCAACCCCGGAGGGCGGAGCAGGGGCGATCCCGAATTTGGAAGTGGTGCCCTCCGCTGAATTATCCGCCAGGATCATCAGGAGTATCACTACCAATAAACCTATGAGCAAACTGCTGCGTACTTTTGATGCGGCTATTTATCTCAAGTCGCCGAATTTATTTAACCAGGAAACCCAGGGTT
>JAITNM010000301.1 GCA_031290475.1 Treponema sp.
GAGCCTTGCCCTCATGGGCCGGGTGGTGAACCCCCTGGGAGAACCCATAGACGGCAAAGGCCCCATCGCGGCGGAAGAATATCTGCCGGTAGAGACCCCCGCCGCCCCGGTTATCGACCGCGGCTCAGTGAACCAGCCCCTGCAAACCGGCGCCCTTTCGGTGGACGCCATGATACCCATTGGCCGGGGCCAGCGGGAACTTATCATTGGGGACCGGCAGACCGGCAAGACCGCCCTGGCCATCGATACGATCATCAATCAAAATGGCAAGGGTGTGTATTGCGTGTACTGTGCCATTGGACAGAAGTCTTCGTCCGTGGCGGCGATCATCAAGAACCTGGAAAAATTCGGCGCCATGGAATACACCTTCGTGGTCCTGGCATCTGCCGCGGATTCCGCGGCCCTGCAATACCTGGCCCCCTATTCGGCGGTGGCCATGGCGGAACACTTCATGCACCAGGGCAAGGATGTACTGGTGGTCTACGATGATCTTTCCAAACATGCCGTAGCCTACCGGACCATCTCTCTGCTGCTGCGCCGGCCGCCGGGACGGGAAGCCTTCCCCGGGGACGTGTTCTACCTTCACTCCCTGCTTTTGGAACGGTCCGCCAAGCTTTCCGATGCACGGGGTGGGGGGTCTATCACCGCCCTGCCCATTGTGGAAACCCAGGCGGGGGATATCTCCTCCTACATTCCCACCAACGTCATTTCTATTACCGATGGTCAGATTTTCCTGGATTCGGAGCTTTTTAATTCCGGCTTCAGACCCGCCATTGACGTGGGGCTCTCGGTCAGCCGGGTGGGGGGTTCCGCCCAGTCCAAGGCTATCCGTAAGATCTCCGGCCGCCTGCGGCTGGATTTGGCCCAGTACCGGGAGATGGCCGCCTTTGCCCAATTCGGCAGCGACCTTGATAAGGCCACCCAGGATAAGCTGGCTCAGGGGGTCAGGCTTATGGAGGTGCTCAAGCAGCCCCAGTTTAAGCCCTACGCCATGGAGGAGCAGGCGGCGATCCTCTTTGTCGCGGTGAACGGTTTCCTCATGGACGTGAAGGTGGAAAAGATCGGGGCCTTTGCACGTGGTTTTCTGGAGTACCTGCGGGCCCACAACCAGGACCTTTTGGAAGGCATCGCCAGTTCCGGGGCCATCACCGCGGAACAAGAGGAAGAGCTGCGAAATGCGGTGGAATCCTACGGCAACGTAAAGCAATAGGGAGCGGGAATGGCAAACTTACGGGATGTCCGCCTGCGGATGCGGGCCATAACCCAGACCCTCCAGGTTACCAAGGCAATGAACCTTATCTCCACAGCAAAACTGCGGAAGGGCCGCCGGGTGCTGGAAGACACGGAACCCTACTTTACCCGGATACAAAAATCCATGTTCGACATTCTTTCCGGTGCGGGGAACGTGCAGAGCGGGTTTCTTAAGGCCCGTGAGCCGGGCGACAGTTACCACACCGCCGTGGTGGTGATCACCAGCGACAAGGGGCTTGCCGGGGGCTACAACGCAAATGTGTTCCGCGAGGTGATGGAACTCTGCGACAAGGTAAAGAACCCTATCCTTATTTTGATCGGCGCAATTGGGCAGCGTTACTTTGTCCACACCCCCTATCTTATTCTGGAAAATTTCTCCTTCCGCTCCCAGATGCCCACGGTGGAAAACGCCAAGGAAATTGCGGACTACCTTATCTCCCAGTTTGAATGGGGCATGTTTGACGAAGTACACATTGTCTACACCCACATGTACAGTACCATAAAGCTCCTCCCCACGGTGCGGAAGATCCTCCCCCTGGACCTTGCCCGGAGGAAGGAAGAACTCTCCAAGGCGGAAGGGCAGGACCGGGTGGATCTGCGGTTTGAATTCCTCCCCTCCGCGGACGAGGTGTTTAATACCCTGGTGCCCCTGTACATCAATGGCATTGTCTACGGCGCGCTGGTGGAAGCCTACGTGAGCGAGCAGAGCGCCCGCATGGCCGCCATGGACGAGGCCAGCAAGAGCGCGGAGGATATGCTTGCCAACCTCCAGATAAGTTACAACCGGGCGCGGCAGGCGGGAATAACCCAGGAAATGTCGGAAATTATTTCGGGCTCCGCAGCCCAGAATAAATAGATTTGCTGCGCAGAATTACTGCGTTTTGTAGGAGAACGTCATGGGCAGTATTGGCCGTATCACCCAAGTAGTCGGACCGGTGGTGGATGTCCGTTTTGAAGGCAGCGGAATTCCCGCAATCCTCAACGCTCTGGAGATAAAGGTTCCCGCCGGTCAAGGTGGCGCCGAACGCAGGGTCACCTTGGAGGTGCTGCAGCATATCGGGGATAACCGGGTGCGCTGCGTTGCCATGGAGGCTACCGAAGGGCTTTCCCGAGGGCTTCAAGTAGTGGATACAGGGTATCCCATCCGGGTTCCGGTGGGAGAAGCGGTTTTGGGCAGAATGTTCAGCGTAACCGGAAAGGTTATTGATGACCGGGGCGCCTTTACCGCAGAGGAGTATGTGTCCATTCACCGCCCGGCGCCCAGTTTTGCGGAACAGAAACCCGCCACCGAAGTCCTGGAGACGGGCATTAAGGTCATTGATTTGATAGCCCCCTATGCCAAGGGCGGCAAGATTGGACTCTTCGGCGGCGCGGGGGTGGGGAAGACCGTGGTGATCATGGAACTGATCCGGAATATCGCCACCGAACATGCCGGTTATTCGGTGTTTTCCGGGGTAGGAGAACGTTCCCGGGAAGGGGCCGATTTATGGAAGGAGATGAACGAGTCCGGGGTTGCGGCCAAGACGGCCCTGGTTTTCGGCCAGATGAACGAACCCCCGGGAGCCCGGATGCGGGTTGCCCTGGCTGGGCTTACCATGGCGGAACATTTCCGGGATCAGGGCGGCCAGGACGTACTCTTGTTTATTGATAATATTTTCCGCTTTATCCAGGCCGGGGCCGAGGTTTCCGCCCTACTGGGCCGGATTCCCAGCGCGGTCGGGTATCAGCCCACCCTGGCGAACGAGATGGGCGCGCTCCAGGAACGAATCGCCAGTACCTCAAAAGGGTCCATCACCAGCGTGCAGGCAGTGTATGTCCCCGCAGACGATCTGACCGATCCCGCGCCGGCCACCACCTTCGCCCACCTGGACGCCACCACCGTGCTTTCCCGGAAAATTGTGGAATTGGGAATTTACCCCTCCGTGGACCCCCTCGCTTCCAGTTCCCGGATTCTGGACCCGGCGATAGTAGGGGAGGAACATTACGAGACCGCCATGCGGACCCAGCAGATCCTCCAGCGGTACAAGGAACTACAGGATATTATCGCCATCCTCGGCATGGACGAGTTATCTGCAGAAGATAAACTGGTGGTCTCCCGGGCGCGGAAGGTACAGCGGTTCTTCAGCCAGCCTTTCTTTGTAGCGGAACGCTATAACGGTATCCCAGGATGCTATGTACCGGTCAAGGAAACGATCCGGGGCTTCAAGATGATCCTGGAAGGCGAAACCGATTCCATTCCTGAACAGGCCTTCTTCATGACCGGCAGTATTGACGACGTACTGCAAAAGTCCAAGGGCTAAAGGAGCATTGATGGCGGCGCTGTTTTCCTTTGAAGTACATACCCCCTACCGGCTTTTTTATTCCACCCCGGTAGCGGCTATTACCCTGCCCCTGGTTGACGGGGAGATCGGGGTGTATGCGAATCATTCCTTTTTTACCGCTCCGGTTTGTACGGGGATCTTAAAAATCAAAGACCAGAAAGGACAATGGCTGGAAGCCTTTATCACCGAAGGGATTCTGGAAGTCAAGGGCCATAAAACCGTATTACTGGTAGATGCCGCCGAATGGCCCGATGAGATCGATTACGACCGGGCCCTGGCCGCCAAAGAGCGGGCGGAAACACTTATCAAGACCGGTTCCTTCAGGTTTGAAACCGATACCGCCAGGGCAAGCCTTAAACGGGCGGAGTTCCGGATCAAAGCCCGGGGTTTGGGAAAGCGGCAGAGCGGATGAAAGAAGTATTATTCTGTCCTGTCGCTGCTCCGGAGCCTTGTGGCTGAAAGTCTGTATACCTATGATTTAAAAACCGATGCGCTATCCCTGGACGCTTTGGGACTTACGGACCGGTACGCTCCTCTCCGTCTCCCCTTAAGTTTATGCTGTTGCGGCTGACACCTTTTTTTCTGGACGTACCGCCATTATTACTGGCGATGCCGCGCTATCCGCGTTTCGAATTCTTCTGGGGTTTCAAAGTGCCAGCCCTGCGCTTCCCAGTAGGGGCGCCACTCGTCCAGGTACTTGCTTAAGCCCTCGCTACCGCCGTGTTCCTCAAGCAGTTCGGCTTTCCGTTGCTGGCATTCCGCTAAAATAGGGTCAATGTAGTATTTCATACGCTTCCTCCTTACATGGGCGTAACAAAACTGTCCGGCGTTGCGAACGCCGGCGTCCAAAGTCCGTGCGCCGGATTACGCAGGTTGCCAGATGGTTGCAGTCTGTCTTTGCCCGGTTGGAAACGTCGAGGAGCTTCTGGTAAACTGCCGCCAGCGCTTCAATCTCGGCGGTTTTGGGCAATATCGTGATACCCGCCACCAAGTCCATCCGTTTCCGCGCCGCTTCATGGTCACCCCGGCCACATTCTTCCAAGACATATTCACTGACGTAGAGGTCATATAGGTGACGATGTTCTTCCCAGAAAATCCTGGTCAGGACTTGATGGGCCGCCGCAATGATATCCGTACTGGGCCGCGCCGTAGCGTAACTCGGTATGGTACTCTCGGCATACACACTTTTCCGGTCTTCTTCCATACTTTTAGTATAGCAAACGCGCCCCTGACGCGCAACCGCCTGTATCACTCGCCAAAAACGCCGCTCAGAAACAAAAAAGCCCCGTGATTCGCGGGGAATCAACGGGGCCACCAGGATTGGGTGTTGCGTTATCGCTCTATGATATCAAAGCCATCGTATCAAGATACAGCGTTCCCGTAAGCTCACTTGCATCACCTAATGTTACGATAGCAGGGTTTGGCGGAGTCGCCTTGCCGCCCCTCCGGCTGCTTGGGGCCGGAGGGGAGTGAAGACAAGAGGCGGGGAGGCGGTTAGTATTGTTTATAGAAAGTTATTCCATTCCAAGAGAATGAATTTCCCGATATATATCTTTCCTCCAAAGTTCCAAACCAATGAATTGTTAATATGGAATCGGAATACTCATAGGTAAAAGGGGTACCGTAGTCACCGTCGCCTGCCGCACTTCCATTTCTTTGATAAGCCTGTCAAGGGCTTTGCTTACGTCCCCTGTATTCGCCAAGGTGATCGTTGCTGTTACTTCTCCCATATCATCCTCCTTGTAATTTCATGTTCTCAATTCCATAAATTTTTATGAAGGTGCTCCACAAAATATGCACCCTCACTGCCCTCACCCGCTCCTCGCGGGAATGTCGCCAGCAAAGCTGGCGCAGTTCCAGAAAACACCCCGTCCCCAAAGCGCCATCTTAGGTCTTCCCTGTCGGCGGCAGAAAGATCGCTGCAACCCACATCCCCTGCACAAAGGCCATCACTCCTCGTATTTAAAATTTATAATTAACACCTGCTTGCTTCAAAATACCATTGGCAGTATACCGGTTATCCATCTTTGTGGGAACGGATTACCCATAAACCCCGGTAATCCGTTCCATCTCAAACTTCAAACGGATATCGTTAAAAGGACCGCTCTCGCTTTCTTTTAAAAGATCAGGAACCGCGAGCCGCACCTTTTCGATCAGTACGTCGAGGGAACCAGACGTAAGCACCAGACCCGGAACATCCTCACTCTCGGCAGTCCAGCCGGAACCTTCATCATCCCATGTTATTTTAATCATCCGTTCTGTCATATCGTATCCTCCTTCTTCATACAAAAATTGGAGGTGATCCAGAAAGTATGCTGGGCTAGTAGATGACAAAAAGGGCAAAAAGAGATAGTATAGAAAAATGTCTATAACTATACAACTCTACTGCCCCCATTGTCATAGTATGAGTATAAAGAAAAATGGAAAAAAACGCAATGGGAAACAAAATTATCGATGTAAGGATTGCGGACATCAGTTTATCGATGAGCGGGAACTGACGTATAAGCCGGCCTGATATACTCACCCGCGTGAAACGCATGGTGGTACGCGGGTGTGGTGTCCGTGATATAAGCGCCATCCTCTGTATCAGCATAACCAAAGTCTTAAAAATACTCAAATCTTTTAAATATAAAATAAAACCAAAGAAAAACCACGATGATGTCCTTGAAATCGACGAATTTTGGACATATGTTGGAAAAAAATCGAATAAAATAGGGCTTATGTATGCTTATCATCGCGCTTCCGGGGAGATTGTGGCGTA
>JAITNM010000024.1 GCA_031290475.1 Treponema sp.
TGAAGAAAGCTGTCGCCGTCCTGGTGGTTCTGGCCGTGTTCTCGACCACCCTGTTCGCCGCCCCCCTGTCCGTGAAGACCCTCCCGGACATGTCGTCCTTCAACGCCAAAGTCAAACCCGCTGGCCCCCTTGCCGGCGACGGCGCCCTTTTCGCCGGCGTGAGCGGCTCCCCGCTGACTGGGGAAGAAGCAGCTAAGGTCGAAGGCGAAGGCTTGCTTGGCGCGATTTTTGCTGCCGTAGGGTGTGTCTTAGCTCTTGGAACCCTAGGGGGATTCCTAGGGTATAGTTATGCTGTAGATAAACCAGCCTTTAATAACGCCGGATCCGCTGCTGCCGGTGCGCTGTTTGGTGGCCTCGGTGTCGGTGGTATGTTAGGTGCGGGTTTTATACTGACAGCTATTTTTGCCCCCATACCGTAATCTTGACCAAGCAGACGGATCCGGTAAATATGTAATTTTCTTGAGCAAATTTCTAAATTTCTTCCAAATATTACATCCATGTTGTAGACGAAGACAACCCCTGGGGAAAGTAGCTTTTACGCTGTTTTCCCTAAATTAAGGGCACTCAAAAAAACCTAACAGGTTTTTTTGAGTGCCTTGTATTTGCTCGCCAAGACTACGTAAATAGATTTCAAGAGGAAAACATTTAAAAAACTGAAGTCCTTAGATATTCCCTTAAATCTAAAGCTGCTGCATAAAACTACATTTTTATACAGCAACCTGCGTTCATACAAAATATATATTATGAAAGGTAAGGTTAACCCTATGTGTAGAACCGTTTTCTCTGCATTAATCATATCTTTGTCTATCGCAAACCCCCTGTTCGGCCAAACACCGATGCAAGAGACACAACCACCCGATCTGTCACAATTCCTACAGCTTAGCCCTTGGAACTCCTTGAAGTCATTCAAGACCATGGACAATACCCAAATATCGAATAAAGAGGGATTCTCAATGCTTAACACAGCGCCCGCCAATCAAACCCTTATGCGCCAAATGCGTAACTTATATATCACGAACAATATTGGCATGATTACCATAAGTGCATCAGCTATAGGTTCTGCTCTTATCGTGCTTCAACTGGATATAAACAAGCCTTCAACACTTTTAGCCACCCTCTTAACTGCCACCATTGGAACTGGTGTAGGGTATTTGATGATGCTAGTTTCACATAATGCATACCAACGCAAACTCGCCCAGAGCGTAAACAACTACAACCTCTACATCATGGGCATCCCCATCCCCCATTAACGGACGGCAACCATGCGAAGAAACGGCCTTCACACTGCCGCCCTGCTGGGGGCGGTGCTTACCAGCCTGCTCCTGGCCGCCTGCCAAAACGAGGGCCGCTGGTACCCCGGCGCCGAGGTGAGCGTGCAGAGCAGCTACGAATTCGCTCCCGGCCCGGGCGCCAAGGCCATCCTGGTGACGCTCATCATCCACAACACCAGCAGCACGACCATCAACACGGGGGTAGTCACCCTCAAGGTCACCACAGACCGGCGCGAATACTTCCAAACCGCCTCCACCGCCACGGCCATCATCCCCGGAGGCAAGGTGGCGCTCCCCGTCACCGTCCCATACCTGGACAGCGCCGAACAGGTCGCCGCCGGCGGCGTCACCGTCTATGACAGCTACTTCAACTGAGCCGGGGGCCTAGGGTGACCGGCTTCCTTTTCACCCTGCTCACCCTCCAGGTGGTCTCCGGGGAGGCCCTGCGCTTCGTCCCGGTGTACAAACAGGGCTATGACAGCTCCTGCGGGATAGCCGTCACCGCCACCCTGCTCAACAACTACTGGGGCATCCCCGTCTCGGAGGCCGGCCTGATCCAGGACATGATCGGCAGCCCGGCGGAGGGCGACGGAAGGAACACCTACAGCATCAGCTTCCTAACCATGGCCGGCTACCTGCGAAAACAGGGGATCGCCGCCCGCCCCTTCAGGATGGACTGGGACGGCCTGGCCGACAGCCTGGGCAAGGGCTACGCCCCCATAGTGGTCCACTATGAGAAGCCCATGCCCCATTTCGCGCTGCTGCTCCGCCAGGAGGGGGACTACGCAATCGTGGCCGACCCGGCCCGCGGCTGCGGCATCGTAAGCCGCCAGTCCTTCGAGCGCAACTATTCGGGCAACGCCCTGCTCACCGCCTCCACGGGGGCGCTGAAAGACAAAGCCGCCCTGGAGAGGAACGTCGAAAGGGAACGGAAGCGCCTGGCCAGCTTACGGCGCCTGGCATCAGGCCGCCAGACGCGGGCGGGCCCCCGATGAAAACCGTATCCCTCATCCTGGCCCTGGCCCTGGGGATGGCCGGCCCGCCATGGCTCAACGCCCAAGAAAAAGCAGAGGAAGGCTACCAGCGTTTCGACATGGTCAGGAAACCCAGCGAATTCACGGCGGAGGGGACGCTGCGGTTCAGAACAGAGACCGTGGGAACAGACCAGCTTTACACCTTCAGCCCCGGCCTGCGCCTGGAGTACAGCCTCGCCACAAACCACACTTTCGAGGCGAGCCTGCCCTACACCCTCTCGATCTACGAAAGCCTGGAAGCCCGGCAGAGGCTGTACTACGCCCTTGGGGATCTCCAGCTCTCCTACGAATACCTGCACCAGAGCGGCCATGTCAACTGGTTCCTCGGCCCCCTCGCCAGCATCCCCCTCACCCCGAATACTGAGTACGCCGCACGCGAGGGAGTCCTGAGCGCCGGGTCAGGCCGGTATACAGCCGGAGCCAAGGTTTCAGTAACAGGGATACGCGATCCGGTGGTCTGGAACGGCGGGCTTCAGTATACGGTCGGGCTGCCCAAAAAGGAACGGTTCCTCACCGCCTGGCAGCCTGGCAACATGCAAATCTCGGCGGGGATCACCGATCTGCTCAACGAGCAATTCGGCTTCTCCCTGAGCCTCCACCAAGGCGCCAACCTGCCCGCCGTCACCGACGGCATCTGGGACAAAGCCGGATCAGGGCTTACAGTCTCAACGATGTTCCAGCTCGAAGCCTTCAGCCTCTTCGAACATGGCTACCTGCGGATCGTCCTGGAAGCCTACGTCTACCCGCCGCAACAGCCTATAACCACCAAATTTGTCTATGGCCGCCAATTCACAATCCGCGACGCCCGGAAATAAACCTAAAGAGCGAGACATCGCCAACGTAAAACAATCGCCAATGGCCAATCCTGATTAGCCTCCTCAATCAAACAGACCCCTGACGACCTTAACCCTCCCAAACTGCCCCGTTTGCTTGCCGCTCGGCCCCTGACGCTCCGCCCCCGAATCGGGACGAGGCGCGACAGGCCCCAGGACACACGCGCCCCCAGGCGGGCGGACGACGGCCCGCCGCCTGGCCCGCGCACTACTTGACGGGGGGCGCGGCCCTGGGCGGGGGCACCACGCGCCCCCCTGTTGCGGGGACGTGCCACTCATAGCCCTGTTGCCCGGATGTCCTCCAAAACGGCCCTGGTGGCGCATGGGCGGCCCGCCATGGGCCTGATCGGGCGTGGGCGTACTTGGGTCACGGAAAGGCCGTTTTTGACGCTTCTTGGCCTTTTTTACTTGACTATGCCGTGGGCCGCCCGGAGGGTTTCTAGGGCCCTCCCCTCGGCGGCCATTTTTCTGAAACTTCCCCCTGCGCCGCCGTCTAAAACGGGTATTTGGGAAAGGGCCGCTTCATACATCCCGGCGAATTCTTCGGGGTACAGTTCTTTCAGGTGCTGCGCTTCCTTTTCTCCCCGGCTGTCGTCGGTCTTAGGGTTCTGTTCAGGAAGATCGGGCTGCCCGAGGCCTTCGGCTTTCTTCTGTCGCCCGCGCCTCGCCGGGGTTTTCCGGGCCGTCTTTTTGCAGTTAAGCCGGATGGCCATAAGGCGGCGGCCTTGCTTTATGCCTTCGGTTGTTATTTCAAGCCCGATTCCAGCGGCGTTTATCTCTTTGACCGGCTCTTCTATGACTTTTTGCCGGAAACGCTTGGTTTCTGGATAGGCCTCATCGGATACGCCGAGCATGTGCCTTAACTCCTGGACGCTCCGCTCATAATACCAGGCACCCCGTTCGTTCCCGTCTTTTCCGGCCAGACTTTCATAGCTTGTAGCGATTTCAAAAAGCCGTAAGGCGTATTTGCTTTGCAGCAGTCCGAGATCCCGTAGGTTGATTTTCGCGTAAACCCGTTTCATCTCTGTAAGGACTTCCGCAAGCTGGGGGGAAAACATCATGGTACATACTCCACTTCCATCATCAATCTTCGAGTAGGAAAACCACGAGTAGCCTTCCCAGATTTCCTTGCCGTTTTTCGGGGATTTCGTTTCGATGTAGATTTTGTTATTCAAACATTCTTTAACCGCTTCTTTGAAAAACCTGAATGACTCCCCGCCTATCGCGTAGCCGGTGGCTTTGCAGAATTCGGTGTAGGTAAAGGCGGCGGTGAGGCTTGCAAGGTCGGAGGGAAGCAGGGCCATTGCCATCGCGGTTAGTTTTTTGGCGGTCGCCGAGAGGTTATGGATAGACCGGCTGATGGCGTTGTGTTGTAGCACAAAGCGGGGAGTAACGCCGAGGCTTTCCGGTGTGTTGTCCGGGAAAAGTTCATCTGACATCCCAAATTCTCCTCTTCCTGTTGATATATATAAAAAAGCTCCTTCTTTTAATTCTCATAATTCTTATAATTCTCCCCCCTGTGGATAACTCGGTAATTCTTTGTATTACAATAACTTATGCAGCGAATTTTCCTCAATAGGTCTCCCAAACTCCATTGATAGGTCTCCCAAACTCCATTGCCGGATCCGCTGGAGTTTGGTAGGCCTTTTCGTTTTTCGTCACCGGTAACGTTCACGGTGTGCTGACGGGTTTTATGGTGTCCTTGACGGCTTTCCTTGTGACAGGCCAAATATTACCTGGGGTTCTTAAAAATCAAGAACGTTTCCCCGCCCTTTGGTACTCCGAGAGCGGCGCAGAACTCCGCAAACGTGAAGGCCGCAGACAGGCTTGAAAGGTTGACTGGCAGCAGGGCCATAGCGGTTACTTTCTTTGCCGTGGCGGAAAAGTCATGGGCGGATCGGCTGATGGCGTTGTGCTGCAAACACGTAGCGGGGGGTTACCCCCAGAGTTTCCGGCGTGTTGACCTCGAAAAGTTCCGTCTGCATCGCTCTTTATCCTATTCCCTTTGGTTAAAAAATAAAAGGATGATTCTTATATTTATCATAATTCTTATAATTCTGGGGCCTGTGGAAAACTCTGTAACTCATTATATTATAAGGAGTTACAGAGCCGTTTTTTCCGATAACCGACCGAAACTCCACCATGAAATCCGGTGTACTTTTGGTCAACTATCCGCCCTTCCTTGCCGGTAACGGAGCCGATCATTTCCAGCCCCCCGCCATGAGGACCACCATCTTTTGGGCGTCCACCGCACGTCGTCCCTCGTGTGGTCATTGAGAAGACCCGCAAGGTCTGGGGCTTCCGGGGGATGCCCTTGGGAACCGGGGTATGGGCCGCATGCTTCTGTCCCCGCTGGTAAGTGCAATAATTCCTCGATGCCGACACCAAACTACGGAAGGGAGATCTCTGTATATCCGTATCGGTTTTCCCGGTTCGTTGCCCGTGACGGCCAGGCCCCGCCCTCGTCTTTCCTGATGATCTCCTGGGCCCGCCTCCCGGATAAGGGCCGCCGCAGCCGTGCCTCTCCGGCCGCGCCTTCCCTTCTTCTTGCAGTTCACCGGCAAGCCGCCGCAGCCCGTCCAGCGTCCCTCTTTTTGTGTGCCTTTGGGCCCCTGGATTGTTAACCCCCTACGCGGGTAAGGTCTCCTTGTGATGGCCCTTTGCGGCGGCGCCCGGGTTGCCAGATTCGCGGTGAAAAGCCGGGCAGCCGGTACGTCTTTTTTCATAAAAAAAGAATTGTTGACGGAACGGAAATCAGGTGTACAATCATGTGAAACTTAATTTTTTTGTTTAGGAGGAATACTATGATCTTAAGGAAAATGCTGGCGTTTTGTTTGGTTTTCGCCGGGGTGGCGGGAACCGTGTTTGCTGGGGGTGTGCAACCGTCTGGTTCCAGCCCCACAGGGGGGGGGAGCGGGGTAACCACCAACCGGGTCTGGTCCAACGACGCGCACAACAAGGTTGAGATTGTGGATCTGGCAGCGAAATTCAACGACGGCATCGGCAAGCAGCAGGGCATCAATGTGGAGTACACCGTCTACGGCGCCGACTGGGACCAGGC
>JAITNM010000168.1 GCA_031290475.1 Treponema sp.
TCCCAGTTGGGGACCCGCTCGGCGACCGCCCGCTTCTCGTACTGGGTAGTGCCGGTGGGGAAAGTGCCGTCTACGGGGATCTTGCTCACCGGGAGCTTGTCCCCTTCCTGGACGGAAACGGCGCCCAGCACTTCCTGGATCCAACTGTCCTTGGCGGTGGCAAAGGGCTTCTTCATGTGGAGATTTCCCTCGGTCTGAGAGGGGCGCTTCACCTCTTCCACCGCGGCCAGGGCGGCGTCTACGGTATCGTAGTTCTTCTGAACCACATCGGCGCCCTTCTTGCCGTAGGACTTTTCAATGAACTTCTTCATGTATTTAACCGCGTCCGCCTGGGGGAGCACCCCGGAGATCTTGAAGTAGGCGGCCTGCATGACCGTGTTGATACGGTTCCCCATGCCGGTCTTGCGGGCGATTTCCGCGGCGTTGATCACAAAGAACTTGAGTTTCTTGTCGATGATCCGCTTTTGGGCTTCCACGGGAATTTCCTTCCATACCTCCGCCGCGCTAAAGGGACTATTGAGGAGGAAGGTACCGCCCTCTTTCGCGTTGGCCAGCATGTCCAGGGTTTCCATGTAGGAAAACTTGTGACAGGCCAGAAAGTCCGCCTTGGTGATAAGGTAAGGCCGGCGGATGGCGCCTTTGCCGAAACGCAGGTGGCTGATGGTAAAGCCGCCGGATTTCTTGGAGTCGTAGGAGAAGTACGCCTGGGCTGAAAGCTCGGGTTTCGCGTCGCCGATGATCTTGATGGAGTTCTTGTTAGCGCCCACCGTACCATCGGAACCGAGACCGTAGAACATGGCTTCGTTCATGCCTTCTTCGGCAAGCACAAAGGATTCGTCGTAAGGAAGGCTCTTGCCCTGTATATCGTCGTTGATACCCACCGCAAAATTGGCGATCTTCTTGCCCGAAAGGTTATCGAACACCGCTCTGACCATGGCGGGGGTGAATTCCTTGGAACCGAGACCGTAACGGCCCCCCAGCACGACGGGGTAATCCTTGAAGGAAGCGATGCCGGCCGCCTGGGTTTCGCCGATAGCGGTACGCACGTCTTCGTACAGCGGCTCGCCCAGGGAGCCGGGCTCCTTGGTGCGGTCCAGGACGGCAATGGCCTTAACCGTGGAGGGCAGGGCTTTTACAAAGGCCGCCGCGTCAAAGGGCCGGTAGAGGCGCACCTTGAGCACACCGGCCTTCTCGCCCTTGCCGGTGAGGTATTCCACGGTTTCTTCGCAGGTTTCCGCTCCGGAACCCATGATGATGATCACCTTTTCGGCGTCTTTAGCGCCAAAATAATCGAAGATATGATAGGCGCGACCGGAGAGCTTGGCGTATTTATCCATTTCCGCCTGAACAATGCCCGCTACGGCGTCGTAGTACTTGTTAACCCCCTCCCGGCCCTGAAAGTAGGTGTCCGGGTTCTGGGCGGTGCCTCGGATGGCGGGCTTTTCGGGACTAAGGCCCCGGAGCCGGTGAGCGCGGACCAGGTCCTCATCGATCATCTGCCGCATCACATCGTAGGGGACTTCTTCAACCTTCTGGAGTTCATGGCTGGTCCGGAATCCGTCAAAAAAGTGGAGAAAAGGCACCCGGGAACGGAGAGTCGCCGAATGGGCGATTACCGCCAGGTCCATCACTTCCTGAACGCTGTTGGAAGAGAGCATTGCCCAACCGGTCTGACGGCAGGCCATTACGTCCTGGTGGTCCCCAAATATGGACAGAGACGAGGTCGCCAGGGCGCGGGCGGCAATATGGAAGACCGTGGAGGTGAGTTCCCCGGCAATCTTGTACATATTCGGAATCATCAAAAGGAGACCTTGTGACGCGGTAAAGGTGGTACTCAAAGCCCCGGTAGTCAGGGCGCCGTGAACGGCCCCCGCAGCGCCGGCTTCGGACTGCATTTCAACAACCTGGGGGATGGTATCCCAGAGGTTTTTCCGGCCCTGGGCGGAGAACTCATCAGAAAGTTCTCCCATTGGGCTGGATGGGGTAATCGGATAAATCGCGATTACTTCACTCAGCGCATGGGCTACGTGAGCCGCTGCGGTGTTACCGTCGATCATGACCATGTGTTTTTCGGACATTTGTTTTCCTCAATTTGGTAGGATTTTCTTATTACTTATATTTAACCTCTTATAGAGGCATAATTCAAGAAGTAATCAAAAAAAACTGTAAAAAACCGAGACTGTTCCAAAATTTCAGATTTTGGAACGAGCTCAACTGCTTTATATTATAGAACATTGCTCTTCTCTTCAATGTAAAGTTGACAGAGCTTAATGATATTGGTCAATTTTAATGATATTTCCGTAAGCCACTGCTTCATAGGGCGGTGTGACGCTACCTCAATCTCCCGCCAATTTAAAACCAACTCGTGGGGATCCTGAAAATAATCGGTCTTTACCGCATCTATGCTATTATTAATCATTATGAGCGACTCCATAGCCTGAATCAAGATACCGGTAGCTTCCTGATTAACCTTTGCCAGCAGTTCTTTGGCCAGTTTGCCCGCGGATTTATCCCGGTCCGACTTTAACATAGCGTTAGCCAAACGAAAACCGTTTTTTCCATCACTATTCAGCGTTTCGTCAAATTCATTGATCCGCCCTGCAAAGACGGCTATGGCGTCGAACTGCTCCGAAATCGGCAGGAATTGGGGCCGTCTCCATTGGGCCCTGACTATGAGGAGATTGCATAGTTCCTGGATATCCCTGTCAAAGACGATCTGGAAGAATGCCGACAAATAACTCAGACTCTGGGTTTGGGTAAAACCCTCGAATCCTTTGGAAAGGAACAGCTGACCGGCATGGGCATTGTAATATTGAAGAGGTTCTGTTGTGCTGGCGCCGAAAATTTCCTGGGCCAAAACGGCAATTTTCGCATTCATCCGGGTATTGATGATCCGCTCGATCATAGTCTCTACCTTGCTTTTCTGGGCATCCAACCAGGAGGCATATATCTTTTCATTGGGGATCTGAATCTTTATCGTCCAGTCCGGATTACTATCAATATGCCGGATCATCAGCTCAATAATTTCCGAGCGTAATATTTCCTGGATACGGGAAAGGATCTTGTACCAGTCCTCAAGGGCTATCATAGGCTCGTTGCTTCTGAATTCTTTGAGGAGCTTGAGGACGGTTTTCCAATCCTGAGCGGGGTCCAATCCCATGGTTACATATAAAAAATCCTTAAGTAATTCACTGACCGACTCTCCCTTGACGGTTATAAATTTGGGGACCTTGCCGGTGCGCTCATGAAAAACAACGTTAAATTTCTTGAAAAGCGGATCAAAATCGTAGGAAACAAATTGATATAAGGCAAGCATAAGGTTATAGCAGGAATCAATTTGAAGCGAGGTGGCCCGGTCAATAGAATCGGAAAAGGCCGTAAATTCGTCCCGCAGTTCTTTGGCCAGTTCTTTAGGAGGCCTCGTCTTGCTTTCTTCGTCTACCATTTCCGGGGAATATTTGTCCAGGGATTCCAGGATTTGCCTGTCTACATAATTTTCAACAATCAGAACCTTCAATGAAGCGGATTTAACCGCGATCTCCAAATTAGTCTGGACAGGCGCGACGATTTTATAGATCTCGAAAAAGAACTGCCCGCAGGCTGGAGTGACTTCTTTAGTTTTACGTTTGTAGAATTTAGAAAACCTGCTTGACTTGATCCGTTTTGAGATTGTTTTTAAAGCTCTCTTTTTAATTGCCTCTGAACTCTTGCTGTCAAAAAGAAAGGCAAACAAGGATCCCAGGAATTCAAACATTAAAATTCTCCATTTTTATTTTATCATATTTTACAATTCTTGTGAATATCCGCCACTTTAATGTACACTTGCGCGTATGGTAAAGAAAGAGGCCCTCCGGAAAGAGGCTTTACAGGCAGGTTTTGTACGGGTTAGGTTCCTGGCGCCCTTTGAACCTGTTGGGGCGGCGCCTTTTGAACCTGCTGGGGCGTCCGCACATTACCGTCAAGGCGCGCCTGCCCTCCTCGTGGCCGCCCTGCCCTATGGCAACCAGTTGCCGTCTCTTCCTGCCGAAGGCGCTCCCCCGGCGCTTGCCGGCGCCCTGTCTATCGCCCCCTTTGCCCAGCGAAACTATTACCGGGAAGCGGTAAAGCGCCTGCAAAAACTGGCGGTACGTTTTCGGGAACAGTACGGCCGGGAAAATCCCTCCTATGGCCTGAAGCGCAATTACCGCATCTTCTGCAATTCCCCTGTTCCCGAAAAGCCCTTGGGCCTTGCCTCCGGCCTTGGCGTGCTGGGCCGTAACGGCCTCCTCATCACCCCGGAAGCGGGCTCTCTGGTTATCATCGCCGCCCTTACCCTGCCCTTTCCCCTGGAA
>JAITNM010000022.1 GCA_031290475.1 Treponema sp.
GGCAGGGTTTTTGTAGAGGCGAAACATTTTTTCCACGGAAACCAGGGCGATGACGGCCTCCCGCATTGTTCCTTCGCAGGAAGTAAAATCGAAACGCAGGGTCTGCTCCCCTTCGCCGTTGTGGTATTTGTACAGGGAGTATGTTTGGCGGTTCATGACCGCGTTGATGATCTCCTCGACCCGGTCTTTCCCCAGTTCTTCGTTCCCCTGCCCTACCAGGTGGCTGCCGTGGGGGGTATTGAGAGGGCCGTTGTCTTCGCCGCAGATGATTTCGTTAAAAGCGGAGTCCCGGAATTGGCGCTTGGCCTCTTCGATGCCGTCGGTGTAGAGGAGGAGTATGTCCCCGTGATCCAATGTCATGGTCTGGACGGGATAGCCTCCCTTGCTTTCCACGAGAAAGTTGGGGAGCACCCCGACTGCCGGGGTTTCCTGGAATATTTTTATCTTCATCTTCCGTTCGGAATTGTCGTAATAGTGAACAATATTATCTCCCGCGTTGCAAAAGCGCAGTAACCCTGTTTTGGTGTCAAAAAGGCAGAGGGTAAAGGCGGCAAAGCGGCCTTCGAATCCCAATGCCTCAATAAAATCATTTATCTGGTAAACCACCTCGTCAATGTGCTGCCCCCGTTCTATTGAGGTCCAGTTTTTAAAGTGATTGAGAAACATGGTGGCTACCTGGATCATGATGAGCGCCGCCGGAACCCCCTTGCCCGCCACGTCGCACTTGATGATCGCGTAATACCGGTCGTCCAGATCAATATAATCGAAGTAATCGCCGGACACCCCCTTTGCGCCTTCGTAATAGCCGAAGAACTGGGCATTGGGGGTGTCTTTAAAACCGGAGCTGAGTTTGTTGCCGTCCTTATCGGTTTCCAGGGGAATGAACTTTTTCTGCACTTCCTTGCCGATGGTAAGGTCCCGGGAAGCCTGGGCGGCTTTAACGATCCCCGTAGTCATATCATTGATGGTATCGCCGAGAACGGCCAATTCGTCTCTGGATTTGATATTAATCTCTATCCCGTCAAGCCTGGTTTTATCCTCGGTGTCCCGGATAAGCTCGACATGACTGACGAGTTTTCTGACCGGCCGGATAATCAGAGTAGAAAAGATGAAGGCTCCCGCGGCGCCGATAATCTGGGCAATGCCGGCAATCAACAGGATCGTTGTTAAAAGGCCGCGTTGGCCACGGGCGATTTGGTCCAGAATCGGCTCAATGGACACTTCAAGCCGGATAAGACCCCGGAAATAGTAATCCGCATCGCCCTGACGATACATGACAGGCCTGAAAAAAATAAAAGAACCTGTCTTTGATGATTTTCGGCCTGCCTGAATCAAACGCATTGTAGCGCCGGGGCTGTCTAAAAAGTAGACCGGTTCCGAGCTAATTCCCCGGCCGATTCCGGTGAGCCGTTCGTTTATCTGGGCTTCCAGCGCCTGGATGTCCGCCCGGAGATCCAGGTATTGGTAATGGCTCTCCCAATCGGAAAAGAGGGCAAAAACCATCGCTTCCCGGTTAAGCGCGGCGATACCGGCGGCGAGATCGCCAACCTCAAGACGGGCGCGCGTATTCAGTTCTTCGGCGATTTGTTCCAGCCGGGGAGTGAGGGCATCGGTGAGCCGGGAAATCCCGGGCTCGAGTTTGGCGGTATTTATTTTACCCAGGATGTCCGGGTCGTTGGTGGCCCAGACCAGATCGTCAAAGATGGGGGTTGCGGGATTAAAACCGGTGATGGTAACGTATTTGGCCTCGGGGATCGCGGAAGTTTGCCGGGGCAGATGATCTAAATCCAGAAAATTGCCGCCGGGGAGATAGATCCGGACACTGGCGGCGATCCCCTCCAGCAGCACTTCGGAACGGTCCCTAAGGCTTTCAAACAGGGTTTCCCGATGGGTTCTGGTCATGCGGACATAGAGGGGGGCGGAAACGATAAGCACCACGAGGAGAACCAACACGATGGTAAAAGAGGCAAGCTTTAAACGCAGCCCGATTCCCCACTTTTTAAGGCGGGAGACGCGCTTCTTCCTTTCCATCGGCATAATATCCCCGCTAATCAGGGCGGCCGCTTCCGTCCTGATCCGGGCATTTTCGGCCGTCACGGTAATGATGCCCCGGAGGGCAACCGCCAGGCCCACGATACAAAGGATCGCAAGACTCGGTATGATAAAAAAGGCCGTGTCAAATACAAACAGGGGTGTGTTTTGCAACTACTTTTTCCTTCTAAAAACCCGGTAGTTGATATGGGGAAAGAGGTTATGCCGCCGTTCAAGATTGGTGAGCCATTCGGTGCTGATATAATTACTCCCCAGGGCCTCGTAGATCGTGGTAAAATTCCGCAGGGCGGCCTCAATTTGATGCCGGGCAAAGTCGGGGGATTCCTGGCTGTAGAGCATTTTGGGCCAATCCGAGGACTGTACCAGGAGGATTTCCCTGGCCGCCTGATTTAAAGCCCGCTCTTTGAGGCCCGAATCGTTGGGAAAGCGTTCCGCGAGTTCTACCATCCGGTCAAGGGAGCGAATCACATGCCGGTACATCCAGTCGTTGGAGGAGTCGAGCCACATCTCGGCATAACCGTTGGTTCCCCAGGAAGAAAATTCGGGCATAACGGTTTCTATTTGCGAAATATTCTGCTTAAAGAGGTATTCCTGGGGATTCATAAAGTGAAGCCCCTCGCGGCCTGCCCCTTCCCGGAACAGGGTTTCCAGAAAGGCGGGGCCTTCGTACCAGAAACGGCCGAAATTGTCCGCCTCGAAAGCGCAAAGGCTGATGGGGCTTTTACCCATCAGGGTTTCCGCCTGTTCAAGCATGCGGAGCCGGTTATCCAGAAACCGGCGGGCATGGACCCGGACAAGCTCGCCGGCCTTCCCGGTATCGTAAAGCGCCTTTTTGGAGGAAGAGAAGGAGCGGGCATAGTACTTAAAGCCGGTGGGCGTGCGGATTCCCTTTTCCCCGAGAAAGGGTTCGATCAATTCCCGCCTTAATTCATATCCCGCGTCTTCGGAATAGTCACGGTATTCGGGAGAAAAAGACGCGCCGTCCGGTTCAAAAAGTTCCCTGTGGGCGTAATAATCCCGGATAAGTACCAGTATTTGCGAGGGAGTTTTTATAGGGTAAAAACTGCCCCGCTCGCTCTCCCCCAACAAACCTCCGTGGGTATCCACCACGGTATAGCTGAAGTTGTAGGATCGCAGGTATTCGTCCAATTCCGGTGTCCAGCCTAACTCCGGAAGCCAGAAACCCTGGGGATTCCTGCCGAAAATACGGCGGTGAGAGGCGATGGCAACTTCAATTTGCGCCTGAATCGCCTCGGGAAACGGGGCGTACAGGGGAAGGAAGGCATGGGTAGCCGCGGTTGTCAGAATTTCCAGACGGCCCTTTTTCTGGTAGAGGTCCAATACACGGCCTATGTTTTTTTCGTAGCGCCCGGTAAAGAGAAAGCGCTTTTCCATTATCTGATCGTAGTAGTACCTGGCCAGCGCATTCAGGCGAGGATTATCCCCGGTCCGCTCCAATTCCCCGGCGCCGAATTCGATCTGCCGGTCCACGTATTCCAGGTAATGATTGATGAGAACTTCATCGGCCAGCATGGAAATTAAAACCGGAGAGAGGGCAAGGGAAAGCCGGAACGGGACATGGTCCCTGTCCAGCCGGTCAAATACTTCAAGGAGGGGCAGCAGGGTTTCCGAAATTGTTTCAAAAAACCAGGGCTCCTCATAGGAAAAAACAAGGCCGCTCTTCGTCTGCGGGAATGAGTTTTCGGCGGGGATAAATGCCGGCAGGACCTCGGTTTCCGGCCTCACGCCGAACCCTGGGTCCGCGGGCGCCGGCAGGATATCGTTGACCAAAGCCTGAATATGGGATTCTACAGCGACTTCCGGCCGGGCGACAAAGGGCAAATGCGCATTCAATATAATAGAAATCACTTTAGACTTACTCATTCCCCTGGATTCTCATAGATTTTAATTACGCTTATCGGACCAACGGATCAGACGCGAAGCCCTTTCTCT
>JAITNM010000025.1 GCA_031290475.1 Treponema sp.
CTTAACCTTTCAATCCGTAAATTTTCTATTTCCGAGATGTTTAAAAGATTCAAGTACGAGTTTTCCGGCGCCGACCTTGAGGCGGTGCTGATCCGGGCAAAACTGCGGTCGGCCATGGCCAACCGGACCTTTGTGGATAAGGAAGACATGGAAGAGGCTTTAAGCGATTTTGTGCCCCCCGCCTATCCCCACGAAATTGAGCTGCAGAACCTGGTAGCCGTCCTGGAATGTACTTCAAAAGAGATGATCCCCAAACGGTTTCGTAACCTGGACCGCACGAAGCTCATCAAGGACATACAAGAGTACAAAGCCCTGCTTGGGGAGCGGTAACAGGCGCCTTTTTAATTGTTAAGTTTTTCTATTTCTCCAAATACCAGGGCGGCAAGTTCCTCTGCGGCCCTGCGCGGGTCTACCAGGCGGTTTTCCTTATCTCTCCGGTACTTCAGCTCAATTTTAGGGCTGTCCCCGGCAAGGTTTTTGTCCCCTACCACTACCCGGTAGGGAATGCCGATAAGGTCGGCGTCGTTAAATTTGACCCCGGGCCGCTCATTCCGGTCATCCAGGAGTACCTCTACCCCCCGTTTTTCCAGGTCCGCCGCAAGCCCGTCGGAAGCGGCTTTTACCGCCCCTTCGTACTTGATAGGGACGATAATCACCTGAAAGGGCGCCGCCGTCATGGGCCAGACGATGCCGTTGTCGTCGTGGTGTTCCTCGATCACGCTGGCCAGAACCCGGTCTATGCCGATGCCGTAACAGCCCATGGTGGGAATTTGGGATTTACCGTTTTCATCCAGATAGCTCACCTTCATGGATTTAGTGTACTTATACCCCAATTTGAAGATGTGGCCCAGTTCGTTGCCCTTTTTCTCGTAGAGTTCGCCGCCGCAGACGGGGCAGAAGTCCCCGGCCACCACCGTGCGGACATCGGTCACCAGCCAGGGGCTGAAGTCCCTGCCGTAAGCTACATGCCGGTAGTGCCGATCCTTCTCCAGAGCGCCGGTGACGGCGCCCTGGGCGGCATCGTTTAAAGCGGTGACGGTCTCATCGGCTACCAACGGGAGGCTGGTAAGGCCCACCGGCCCGGCAAAACCCACCGGCGCCCCGGTCAGCCGGACCACGTCGGCATCCGCCGCCAGGCACACCTCGGCGGCCTTGAGGGCGGCGGCAAGCTTTACCTCGTTCACGTCCAGGTCGCCCCGGATAGCCACAGCGAAGAAAGCCTCGGGGTACACTTCAGGGGTGTCCGGGGCGGGCCTGCGCCGTTCCAGCTTGGAACAGCCCGGGGCGGAACTGAGGTCAAGTTCCACGTTCACGGCCTTGTAAATCAGGGTTTTGATGAACTGTTTCGCGCCGGTCTTGAGGAAGGCGCAGAGTTCCTCAATGGTGCGCACCGCCGGGGTGTCAATTTTTTCGAGAGCCGGCAGCGAGGCCGCCGCCGCTTTTACCGCCTCAAGGGAAGCAGGGGCGCTGTAATCCCTCTTGCAGGATGCCTTTTCCACATTGGCGGCGTAATCGCAGGCCTTGCAGAGGAGCAGGGTATTATCGCCGATCACGCTCTCCACCATAAATTCCTCGGAACCCGAACCGCCCATGGCCCCCGAGTCCGCCCGGACGGGGATCACCGTAAGGCCGCAGCGTTTGAAGATACGCCGGTATGCCCGCCCCATGGCCTCGTAGGTCTCGTCCAGGCTGGCATCCCCGGTGTGGAAGGAATACGCGTCCTTCATCACAAATTCCCGGCCCCGCATGACCCCGTAACGGGGGCGTATTTCGTCCCGGAATTTGGTGTTGATCTGGTAGAGGGAGAGGGGAAGCTGGCGGTAACTGGAAAGCTCGTCCCGCATCAGGGACGTAAAGGCCTCTTCCGCGGTGGGGGAGACGACAAAATCATTCCCCAGCCGGTTTTTTACCCTGAGCATGCCTTCCCCCATGGATTCCCAGCGGCCCGATTCCTTCCAGATCTCACCGGGAACCACCACGGTGGGTTTGATTTCCAGGGCGCCTATGGCGTCCATTTCCTCCCGGACTATCTGTTCCACCTTCCTGAAAGACCGGAGCCCCAGGGGGAGATAGGCGAAAAGGCCGTTGGCAAGCTTGCGGAGCATTCCCGCGCGAAACATGAGCCGGTGGCTGGCGATTACCGCATCCCCGGGAACTTCCCGCAGGGTAGGGATAAAAAACCGGGATATTTTCATGATTTTTCCTTGTTTTTGCATTTTCAGGCTATTATACCTTAACCGCTTAAAAATGTCTTCCATATATTTTTGAAAAATACTTCGAATAAACACTTATTTTTAGTTTTATTCTTGCCGATAATAAAATGAGAAAATACACTTAAAATAGTCTTAAGCGGTATGGTATGAAAAATTTCTTTGTGCTTTTATTTATTTTTATTGTTTCAGCGGCATTTGCCCAGAATTCGCCGGAAAACCAGATCACCCAAGAGCCGCAAGCCGTGGAGGATCCTCCGGGTAAAGCCGGGACGGAAGAACAGAGCTCTGACACTATATCTATCTATCTATCCTCCGTAACGGGTGGTTCAACTGAAGAGATGACCTTCTTTAACGAGAACTTGCGGGCGGAAATCATTGGCGGCGGATATAGCTTAGCGGAGACTCGGGCGGGATCGGATTTCTATATGGAGCCCACGGTTGATGATACAGAAACCCCGCATTTTCTTTCCATAAGCCTCTTTCAAACCCGAAACTCACGGGAGATAATTACCCTAAGCTGGGATTACAATGCCCTGACAGATATGTACACATGGACGCCCTATATTATATTTCAGTTGATGGCCAATGCCCCGATTGTCAGATCAATGGCCAGGCCAAGAGAAGATCCGCCTCCTCCTAAACCACCAGACGACCCTCCTGATGGATCCTGGCAAAACAAGTGGCTTTGGATAGGCCCGGTGGGAGTTTTCGGCTTTCTTTTTAAAGATACAGGAA
>JAITNM010000200.1 GCA_031290475.1 Treponema sp.
TTGGCTGAAAACGCCGTTAAGAGCAAGACTGTGCCGGTTCCACACCGGCCAATCCCATATCGCGTATTCCCGGGTGTTTATGTCCGGCGGCGAAAGCCCCTTGTCCGCCCACTGGTATGAATAGGTCATCCATACATCCAGCGCGGGAAGCGGGGTCGCCCCTGCCATAAGGGTGAGTTTGAGATCCTCGGAATCCGACCAGAGCCGGTCCCCTTGGTCTTGAGGATTATTGGGAACAGCTTCGAAGGCGGCGGGAAGGCGGAAATGATCGACATCCCGATACTGCAATACCAGCTTTCCGTAAAAGTATTCCAGCCTGGTTCCCAGGTTCAAAACATGGGCGGAATCGGCGTACTGGAACACGCTGTCCAGGCCAAGGCTGGTTTTCAGGGACGCCTCAAAAGGCTCTTGCGGTTTTGCGGTATTGAGGAGGACCGCGCCGCCCAAGGTGTTGGCCCCCAGCAGTTCCGAACTGTAGCCCTTTTGTATTTCGATGCTTTCCAGGTCTCCCGTAAGAAGCCGGGCGCTGTCCCCTTCGCCCCGGTAGGGATTCGCCGCCGGAACCCCGTCCACATAAACCGGCACGCTGTCCGCGCCATAGCCCCGGACAGTGAAATTGGAATCGTTGCGCCTGCCCCCGCCTGAAAGAATAACCCCTGGGACGTGCTGTACCGCCTCCCAAAGGTCGTTTGCGCCCTCCCGTTCCATTTCTTCCTGAGTGATTACTTCCGGGCTGTCCCGGACGGCGCTGACCTCCACTTCGGGAAGGATGAATACGTCTTCCCCGCCGACGGGATCCGGTTCCGCGAGCGGCGATTCCTGAGCACGGAGAAAAGCGGGAATGAAAAGCAAAACCCAGGAAGCAGCAAGCAGGCGGGACCGGATCATGGCTTCGCCAAATTACCGGGTATCCATGGCGGCGGGAGGGGAATGCCGCCTTCGATTATGATGCGTTTGTCGAGATAGGGGGTGATTTTACCCTGATCGTAGATATATGCGGCAACGCCGCGCCACGGGAAGATATCGAGATTCCGCGAATCCGCCTCCGGATTATCATGATGAATGGTATACAGGTTTGTGTAAAACTCCCCGGAAAGCACATAATCGGTGGTGCAGACGCGGTAGACAGCCGTGTCAACAATATCCTGACCGTTGATTTTGAGGGTTCCCGGTTTGATAAAACCGTGGTAGTAGGCTTCGGAATCCCCGTCGGGTAATGTTGTCGGCAGGTCCGGCGCTGTGGGATACTGAATGGTATAGTTCACCTCTTTGGATACCATGCCGAAGAAACCCGTTTCGTGGGGGCCGCCCCTGCCGGTGTGAACCACAGCCGCCACATCGTCAAAAAACTGTTTAAGCTGGACGCCGGTGAGGGTGAGGAGATACAGCTTGTCCCGGTTCCTGCTGTCCGGCTGGATTATCGCCATAAGGCCGCCCACCGTTACCGTACCGGCGGGAAGGACATTATCTATATAACTGCCGTTGAGGAACACAAAATCAATATTCTCATCGGGATAATTTTTTCTGATATACCAGGCGATGCCGTCGGTGAACAGATTGCCCAGGGCGGTTTCCTGCACGCGGGTCAGGCGGTCAGTATAGGGCCGCCCTTCGGGGAAAAAGACGCTGGGGGGAAGATCCTGGGCGAAGATATACTCCGCCGCCGCCTTTCCCAGCTCAAACTTGACATTGCCAAAATCTATGGGGTCCTTGGCCTTGGGCGTACCTTCAACCGGCCCGCTTTTCGGCGAAGTATCCCTGGCGCTTTGCGAATTCCAGGACTGTACCCATACATAATATTTTGTATCATTGGCAAGGCTGGTGATATCGGCGCTTACCGTCGGAGCATTGGCCGGAACGGTTTCAGGAAGCGCCGCCGCAGATGCAAACTCATTTGTTATCCCGTAATACAACGTATACCGGGGCACGCCGACGACCTGATCCCAGGTGAGAGCCAGCTTGTTGTCCCCGGGCGTAACCGTGATTTTCTCTATAGCCGGCGCGGTCGTTGGCGCGCTTGTTGCCGCCGCGGGTGTTCCGCTGCCGGAGGAATAGGCCGGGGAATTACCGGCGGTGTTTACCGCCTTTAGCCAGACAGTATAACTGTGACCATTGGTCAGGCCGAAAACCACGGCCCCTGCTTCGGACACGGTTTTCATATCCGCATCGGAAGGCGGCGCATCGCCGCCAGCATTTTCCCGGTAATACACTTCGTAGGTAAAGGCGTTTTCCACCGGATCCCAGTTTATCTGGATCATCTCTTCCCCCGGCGTAATGGTCAGCGTACCGGGAGTTGGCGGCGGCGGAATCGGAATGCCGGAAGTAGTGGGGCTTAACTTTGACGCGCCGAGGCCAACGAATACCGCCTTTACCCAGACGTAGTAGATATCCCCGTTGGTAAGGCCGTCAATACTTGTCCTTACCAAGTTGGAATCATTGGACTGAACCGTTCCGTATTTATCCGCCTTTGAAGAATCGGAATTGGCGCTATAATAAACCTCATAGACCGGTACTATACCCTGGGCAGGGGCAACCTTGGTCCATTGCAGGACCAGGGCCTTATCGGCTGCCGTTACCTGAACGGAACTGGGCCCCGCCAAGGGAATGGTATCATCGGGATCGCTTCCGGTTTCAATCGCGCAACCCCAAAAACCAATCAGGGCGCACAACACGAACACAAAAAGCGCGACCAGGCTTGTACCGGTCAATGAAGTTTTTTTCACGCTCTGCCTCTATTTCACTACCGCGTACGCAGCTTTTCCCTTATTGCCGACCATGATAAATTTACCATCGCCGTAGACTACGCCGTTAATGCCATCAGAACCAAAGGTGGTATCCTCAATTGCAATCCAGGTAACGCCATCGGCGGAATACCATGCCCCTCCGGCATTTCCTACCGCGACAAAATACCCGTTGCCGTATGCCACCCCTAAAAGTTCTTGTCCAAGTGTATTGTTCTCGCCATAGGTAACCTGTGTCCAGTTAACGCAGTCGGAAGAATAGGCCGCTATCCCGGTGCCCTCTCCGACTATTACATACTTATTGCCGCCGTAGGCCGCGCCGTTGATCCAGGCGCTTCCAAAAATATTACCGATTTGGGGGATGTCCGTCCAGACTTTACCATCAGCAGAATATGCCGCGTCACCGGGCGCTCCGCCGGCGGCGAGAAACTTGCTGCCCCCAAAGGTTAAGCCGTTAATAAATCCGTTAGCACCCTCAAATTTGGTGACCTCCTTCGCAAGAATTGTCCATGATGTACCGTCTTCAGGTTTATCCGTATAGGCAATCCGCCCGGAACTGCCGCCTATCACGTATATCCCGTTACCGTAGGCAACGGCCTTGGCGTTAAAGCCGCCATTAGTATCATCATTGGCTCCGCTATCTACCCAGGTCTTGCCGTCGGTAGTATAGGCGCGGGCTTTATTGCTGCCGCTGCCTCCGACGGCGAGAAACTTGCCGCCGCCAAAACCAAGGCCGCTGATATTATCGGTAGTAGGATCGCGGGGCATAAGAGCGGCTTTGTCAGTGGATGCGGCCCAGGTGACGCCGTCGGAAGAATACCAGGCGTTGCTGGACCCGCCGGTGGCGACATATACCTTGTTGCCATAGGCCACTTTGTAGACGGTGAGTTCCTCGAAAGGGGAGCCGGTAACTGCGGTCCAGGTAACAGGCGGCTTGGGCGGATCATCCTCATCCTCAGTTGTAGAACACCCTGTGAACGCCAAAATCGAAACCAGCAGGACGGCGGCCAGGACACGGAATGCGCCCCCCCCCAAAAACTTCCAGTTCTTTCTTTTCAATAACATACTATACTCCTTGAAAAACGTAATATGGTGAATAAAAATCACCACATACTATAATAAACTAAACCAAATCAAATGTCAAGGTAAAATATCGTTCTTTATCGGTTTTTTTTATTAATATGCCGGAGTGCTTGATATTATTATCATGTTATGATATGTTTTGTTTGTTATGATAATGAAGGATAGCAAACAGCTTTGGGCCCTTTACGATGCTTTAATCACCCCCATTCCCCCGGAACGCCGGGTTGACGAGGTTATCCCCGGGGGACACTGGACCATGGTCAGGTCAGGCAAAGGGGCGGGGCTTGCCATGACCATAGTCCGACCGCCGGACCAGGAAAGCAGGCCCCGGTCTCTGCCGCCTGTCGCCGAGGGGATCCCCCTGCGGGAGCTTGCGGAGGCGGTCAAGTCCTGGAATTTTGCCGAATCCTCCCTGGGGGCCGCCGCAATCAACGCATACTGGAACTCCCCGGAACATCCCGCGATTGCCAAGGCCCTAGAATATGGAAGCCTCGGCGCTTTTGAAACCTACCGGAGCCGGGTGGCGGGGAAAAAAGTGGCGGTTATCGGGCATTTCAGGCATATTGAAAGAACCCTTGAGGACGTTTGCGAGCTTTCGATCCTCGAAAAAAGACCTCAGGCAGACGACTATCCCGATTCAGCCTGTGAATTCCTCCTTCCCTTTCAGGATTTTGTCTTCGCCACCGGGGTTACTTTTATTAACAAAACCCTCCCCCGGCTTTTGGAAATTGCCGCCGGGATTGAATTTATCATGGTGGGGCCCAGCGTTCCCCTCTGCCCGCTGCTTTTTGACTTTGGAATCCGGGACCTTCAGGGGTTTACGGTAACCGATCCCGATCTCCTCCGGGAGATAGCCGGCGGGAAGAGGCCGGATCTGGGGGTCTTTGATGCGGGCAAACGGGTTAGCATATCCGCCGGATTAGCCTGAGAGCCAGGTATTATATAGATAGAATCAAGGAGGATGAGAACGTGGAAGACAGGTCGGCCGAAAAAGCCCGGGAATTTGACACCCTTGCCGGCGAAGTATTTGCGCCGGTATATCCGGTCATCGCCGCCCGGCTGCTGGAATTGGCGGAAAAGCGCCGAGGCTGCTGTCTGGACCTGGGCTGCGGCGGGGGGCATTTGGGTTTCGCGGCGGCGGCTATGGGTTTTGAAGGGAAAATCATCCTTTTGGACAGCAATCCCTGGGCGCTGGAATTGGCGGATACGCGTATCCCCCAAAATGACCGGGACAGGATACGGACCCTCTGCGCCGATGTCCGCGCCATGCCTATTCCTTCGGAATCGGTGGACCTAATCATAAGCCGGGGGTCTCTGTGGTTCTGGGACAAACAGGAGAGTCTTACCGAGATTTGGCGGGTTCTGGCGCCGGCGGGTACGGCGATTATCGGCGGCGGTTATGGAAGCTCCGCCTTAAAAAAAGAGATTTACCGGAAAATGACCGAACGGAACGGAGTGGACTATGCGGAACAGCGGCGAAAAAAAACCGCGGGGTTTACCCCGGACGACTATAAGCGGGAACTGGACGAAATGGGCATTCCGGGCCGGGTGATTCACGAGGGTAGCGGGGATTGGCTTCTGTTTCGGAAAAGCCCACGCCCCCCTCCGGCAGCTTGTCCATGAAGCTGATTACCTTTGCCGGCCCTCCTTCGGCGGGTAAAACCGCGGCGGCTATCAAAACAGCCGAATGTCTCACAAGGGACGGTTTCCGTGTGGGGGTGGTGAAATTCGACTGTATCTCCACCCAGGACGATGAACTCTACCAAAGGCGGAATATTCCGGTACTTACGGGCATCTCCGGCAGCCTTTGCCCGGATCACTATTTCATCACTAACATTGAAGCCTGCGTGGATTGGGGGCTTTCCTCTGGCTTGGACTACCTTTTCAGTGAAAGCGCCGGGCTGTGCAACCGCTGTTCCCCCCACATCCGGGGCGTCATGTCCCTGTGCGTCATCGACTGCCTTTCAGGGGTCAACACCCCCCGGAAGATAGGCCCCATGCTGCTCTACGCGGACGTGGTGATCATCACCAAAGCGGATATCGTTTCCCAGGCCGAACGGGAGGTTTTCGCTTTCCGCGTCCGGAGAGCCAACAAAAAGGCCCGCATCCTCTTTGTAAACGGTCTCACCGGTCAGGGAGCCTTTGAACTGGCCTGCCGTCTAAAAGAAGCTCCAGACATCACGGGCCTGGCGGACGCCAGAATCCGCTTTCCTCTGCCCCAGGCCCTCTGCTCCTATTGCCTGGGCGAAACCCGCATCGGCGAGGATTATATGACCAGCAGTATCATCAGCCGGAAAATCGAGATTCCCCAAACGAAGGAAAGCTCATGCAAAGTCTGACCATTCTGGGGGGCCGGGACAAAGAGGGCAGCCCCGAAATTCTTGACCTTACCTTGAACCGGGGAGACATCCTCTGCCTGGTGGGTCCCACCGGGGCGGGAAAAAGCCGCTTTTTAGAAGACATCGGCTGTCTAGCCCAGGGAAACACCCCCACGGGACGGCGGGTTCTCATTGACCGCCGTATTCCCGGCGAAGATGAGCGGTATGGGCTGGAGGGAAAAATGGTAGCCCAGCTTTCCCAAAACATGAACTTCGTCATGGACCTGACGGTACGGGAATTTATCCTGATGCATTGGGAAAGCCGGGGCTCCCCCGGCAAAGACCCGGTAGACCGGATTACGACCTGCGCCAACCGGCTCACCGGGGAAGCTCTTTCCCCGGACAGTCCTCTCACCCAGCTTTCCGGGGGACAGTCCCGTTCCCTGATGATTGCCGACACCGCCCTGCTCAGCCCTTCGCCGGTGGTCCTTATCGATGAGCTGGAAAACGCCGGGGTGGACCGGCGGCGGGCGCTGGAACTCCTGGTGGGGGAGGACAAGATCGTGCTGGTCTCCACTCACGATCCCGTGCTGGCCCTGCTGGGCAGCCGTCGGCTCTGGATTCGCTTCGGCGCGGTCCGGCGGATCATCGAAACCAGCGGTCAGGAACAGCACAACGCGGAAATCATGTCCGCCTTGAACGAGAAATTCCTCAAGCTTCGGGATTTGCTCCGGGAAGGGGCATCCCTGGATTTTGACATGGAGAACTTTTTATATAAAGAAACACAAGGAGCGCGTCATGCGGATAAAATCAATTATTGATATGATGCCGGATTCTCCCCGGGATGTTCCCGATTTTTTCGGCCAGGTTCACTGTCCTATCAAGACAAAGTTTTCCAGGGCTTGGGATGCTTTTAAGGACGGGTACAACGCCGCCCACGAACCCGGCATCCAGGGAATAGTGCCTCTGGGAGGCTGCGGGGTGGACATCAATTTTAACATCAGCACGGCTGCATCGCCGGAAAAGCTGCCCGCGATCATTACCGATTCGGGCTACAGCGAATTTTTTACCGGCGGTTTTCTTTCGTCACCGGAAAAAATGTCCTGGTTTGCCTCCCGTCCCCTGCCGGAACCGGTCCATCCCCTTTTCAGAAACCTGGACCTGCGGGACCCCCGGGGGATATTCAGCATCTACGGGGCCATGCCCTATGTGCTGCTGGTGAACCACAATCGGCTCAAAGGGCGTCCTGCCCCGAGGCGGATTGCGGACCTGAGCGCCCCGGAATACGAGAGCAGTGTCGGGGTAGGTTTTGCCCCCGACGACATTTCGGAACTACTGCTTTTGGAAATCTGGAAGGAACAGGGGGAGGAGGGAATCCGCGCTCTGGCCCATACGGCAGGCTTTATCGGGCGGGCCCCGGAGATGGCCGCCAACGCGGTAGGAAACCGTGACGGCTGCTGCGTGTATTTTATTTCCTGGTTCTTTGCCCACGCGGTTCCCAAACGGGAGTATCTGGAAATTGTCTGGCCCGATGACGGTGCGGTTCTTGACCCTATGTACGCAGTGATGCGGCGGGATCTGACTGCTCCCCAGAAGGACTGCGGGGATTTTCTCTTTGGGGAAACCCTGGGAAAAACCATGGCCGAAGGCTGGTTTGCCCATGTGAACGGCAAAGTCCGTCATCCGGCGCCTGAGGGGGCTTTTTTCCGCTGGCCCGGCTGGGACTATCTGTACGAAAAAGACATCCCCCGGAGAGTACAGGAAATCGAAGCGGTTTTTTATGATGAGCGGCGAAAAATCCCCGCCGCAAAACCGGCCTGAACAGAAAATGTCCCGTGTCCTTGAGTATTCAAAATTTATTCGTTATAATGCGGCCATGGAATCAAACCTTCTGACCGCGGAGGATGTGGCAAAACAATTGCGGATAAAAAAATATACCGTCTATGAACTTATTAAAAGAGGGGAATTTCCGTCTTCCAAAGTAGGAAGACAGATGCGGATTTCCCAGTCGGATATAGATCTTTATCTACAGGCTAATAAAACAGGGGTTCACCCGCTGCCCCAGGAGACTCCCAATGAAGAACCGCTGTCGAAAAAAAACAATGCAGGCCCGGTTATTATCTGCGGTCAGGACGCCTGCCTGGATCTGTTCCTGACGCAGCTTGGCAGGACAGGAGAATTCGTGCTCCGCTCTTTCATGGGCTGCTATAACGGTCTCATTGCCCTCTACAACGGCAGGATCACCATGGCCACCGCCCACCTCTGGGACAGTGAAACCGATACCTACAATTATTCCTTTATCCGCTTCCTACTTCCCGGCCTCCCGGTTGGGGTTCTTCGCTTGGCGGGGCGTATGGAGGGCTTTTATGTCAAAAAAGGAAACCCCCTTAATATATGGAACTGGAAAGATCTGGCCCGGCCCGAAATTACTATGATTAACCGGGAACGGGGCTGTGGCGCCCGGATTCTGCTGGATCAGAAGCTCCTGACGCTGGGGATCAACGCCGCGAAAATCCGTGGTTATACACAGGAGATCTCCTCCCACATGGTCTGCGCAAGTGCTGTAGCCAAAAGCGACGCCGATGTTGGAATCGGCTGCGAACGGGGAGCGGAAAGCATAGCCGGCGTTGAATTTATTCCCCTTCAACTTGAATGGTACGACTTTATATTCCGACTTGAAGACCGGGAAACCCATGCGGTAAAAACCATCGTCTCCTATGCAACCGGAGAGGAATTCAAACGAGACCTTCTGAGTATGGGGGGCTATGATATTTCCCAAACCGGCGCTTATAGGGAATTCTAAAAACTTTTGCCAAAGGGACAGACCGGGTAATGGCAGGCCGGGCAGGAAAGGCAGAGTCCCCCTGCGCCCATACGGGTAAAATCCTGCCGGTTCAGCCGCTGCCCCGCAGCTATCCGGGGAAGGATCATGTCGAACACGGTCACCGCCGTAAACATCACGCAGCCGGGAACTCCCATGATCGGGACGCCGTCATCAAAGTAGGCCAGGAGGAACATAACCCCCGGAACCACGGGAACGCCATAGGTAACAACCGAGGCGCCGCTTTTCTTGATTGCCCCCGGGGTATTATCGTCAGGATCAACACTCATGCCCCCGGTGCAAAGAATCATGTCCGGCTTCTCCCGGCGGGCTTCCGCAATGGCTCCCGCTATATTGTCCGTACCGTCCAGCGAGATACTGATTTTAATGACATTGACCCCGTAGGCATTCAATTTTTCAATAAGCACCGGAGTGAATGTGTCTTTGATACGGCCTTTGGCAACCTCGCTGCCAGTGGTAATCACACAGGCGGTTTTAAGACGATAGGGCAGTACGTTCATAAGCGGCGCTTCTGTGGCTATGATTTTGGCTTGCCGCAGTTTTTCCTCATCAATGACCAGTGGAACCGCCTTCATGGCGGCGAGCTTATCTCCCGCTTTAACCGCCGTATGGTTATGCCGGGCCATGATGACCAGATCTTCTATTTCGTTTATGCGGTTCAGTATATCGGCGTCATATTGAAAGAGACCGTCCCTGTGGGCAAAGAGTTCTATTTTTCCCTCTACCGGACCCTTTTGGGTCATATTATCTCCCCGGCAAATCTTGGCCAGAGCTTCAGCCGCCTCATCTTCGTGGAGGAAGCCTTCCGGTTTTTCCCAAATATAGATCTGCTCTTTACCCATAGAAAGGAGCATAGGGATATCTTCTTCCCGGATTATATGGCCTTTGCGGAATTGGGGACCCTTCATTTCACCCTTTACAATGCGAGTCATGTCATGGCAGAGCGCCTGACCCACCGCTTCTTCAACCCGAATCATTTTAATATCCGCACTCATGTATGTTCTCCCGATGAAAAAATTCTTTCCCGCAGTTCAAGGGCTTGCCGGAAGCGTTTTTCGTGGGCGTGGCGAGCCTCTTCGTTCCGGCATTTTTCCAGAGAACGGGCGAACCGCTCCTCCAGCGTCACTTCATTTGTCTCCAGGATCAGTTTGTCCGCAAAGCAGACTACCGCGGATTCGTCAAGAGGGGCGCCGCATACCGGTTCGGGCAGTTCCTCATGCTCCGCGATTACCTTCGCAACCCTGGGGTACCCTTCCGCTATGAGCCACGACGCGCCGGCCTGCGCATGGAGGGGAAGGGCGCGCGCAATGTCATGAAGAAGCGCCCCCGCATGGACAATGTTCCGGTCAATAGGAAATCCCCGCCTTGTCAGAGACATGGCGATCTCATCTGCTTTATATGCCACTGCCCAGCAATGGTCAATCACCGGCAAGGGTGTCTGCCTTTTCCACAGAAGATTGAGGCATTCCGCCTCATCCGGGGCATCTTGGGGCATTCTGCCAATCTCATTGCTGGCAAAATCATTCCCCTCATTGCACAGCGTATTAATACAGCCATATGGTTGCGGCACGGTCATCCACTCGTTTAAGGGAATATCATTATACTTGCACATGAGCAGGCGGTTTATCCCCGCATGGGCAACCACGGCGATGTCCCCGGTTGTTTTTGACAGGATCTGCTGTATTGCTCCGGCAGCCCGCCTCTGGCCCGCCGCCAAAGGTTCCCCCTGGGGCGGGGTAATTTCAGGATTTTTGCCCCTCTGTTCATACAGATCAGAAAATCGGCACCGTATTTCAGAAAAGGTCAGCCCTTCCCATTCCCCCATATAAAGTTCAACCAGGGGCTCGCAAACCGCCAGGGGCCATCTGCCCCGAGACAGTAATTCGGCTGTTTGACAGGCCCTTTTTGCGGGGCTTGTAAAAACAGCGGTCAGTTCCCGGTGGTCAAAGAAAACCGACAGCGCTCCAGCCTGGCCTTTTCCCCGTTCCGAAAGCGGAATATCCGTGTGTCCGATGCAACGTTTTTCACCGTTGAACTCAGGTTCCCCGTGGCGGATAATATAGAGGCTTCTCATAAGTAATAATATCCCCGGCATTGCCGATAAACAAGTAGTATATGTTACTTGACAAGTTTTCTAGGCGAGAAAACTTGGCCGACAAGCAAGAAAAAATCGTAAAAAAGGATTATATATAATCCATAAGTTGTAGCAAATGTTACACGTATAAATGTATAGAGATGGGATACTATATAGTAATCAACAAGAAGGGGACGCAATGTTGAATAATCATAAATTGCTTATTTCGAAAGAGAAGGACAAGGGCATGGAAGTTTCATCCCGTTTAGTACACCTTCCCTGTGGAACGGCTTCCCTGGAACAAATGGGGTTCCTCAAAGAACTTCCCAAGGGTGAAGTTTTCATAGAATCTGGCCAAGTCTCTAAATACTGCTATGTGATAAAAAAGGGAGGGGTTATCGGTTTTGAATATAGCTCGGGGGGAGACGAGCGGATATATGATATTATGCTGCCGGGATCTTTAATGCTGGACGCGTGCCTTCTCATGAATAAACCTAGCCCTGTATATTTCAAAACATTAAGGCCCACCGAGCTTATCTGTATAGACCGGCATACGCTCCTTGATCAGATGAGCGATGATTTCAACCTGGTAATGAACATCATCGAATCCATTTCATATAAGTTTTTTTCGGCCATGGATATGGTTCGGGAGACGGGATGTCACGACGCGAATTGGAGGTTCTGTAATCTTCTATTAATGTTCGCCGATAAATACGGCGTTCCCTATGACGGCAAGATCATGATCGCGGAAAAGGTAAGTCAGCAGATGTTCTCGGATCTTCTTGGAGTAAACCGCATAACGGTAAACCGTATTATAAAAAAATTACGGGATATGGGATTGATTTTACAGGTAAACGGTTTGTATTGCATTTCTGATATGGAAAAGCTGCGGAAGCATATGGACTACATCGAAGCCGAATGATTTTTCGAATCCCCTTATGAAGGAGACATGTTATGGGATATTCAAAAACGCCCGCCGTAAAGATGAGGATTCGGAAACTATTGCAGGGCTTAACTGCGGGTATCTACGAAAAAGACAGGGTCCTCGCCCTTGCCTTGCTTTCTTCAATTGCCGGGGAGAGCATTTTTCTCCTGGGACCTTCCGGGGTGGCGAAAAGCCTTGTGGCCAGGCGCTTAAAATACGCGTATAAAGAGGCAAAAGTTTTCGAGTACCTTATGAGCCGTTTCAGCACCCCTGACGAGCTTTTCGGCCCGCTTAAAATATCGGAATTAAAAAACAACGATAAATATGAGCGGAACATCGATAAGTACCTGCCCACCGCCACGGTGGTTTTCCTCGACGAAATATGGAAAGCGGGCCCCTCGATTCAAAACGCCCTTCTTACCGTGATAAACGAAAAACTTTTTCGCAACGGCGAATATGAAATAAAAGTTCCGATGAAGGCGCTTATTTCCGCGTCGAATGAACTGCCGTCCAAAAACGAGGGCCTGGAAGCGTTATGGGACCGCTTTCTCATCAGGGTGACGGTGGGCAGCATTCAGGACAAACAAAAGTTTCATGAAATGACGGAGATGGCGTCCGGGATAGAACCGTC
>JAITNM010000217.1 GCA_031290475.1 Treponema sp.
AGGTCAAGGATCAGATCACTGCTGCCGGCGGTACGGTTGAGATTCAGTAAACAATTCAGGCTTGCACGAACGTGTGATGCAAGACAGTTTTAATTCTCTTTGTAAAAAGGATATGCTGAGAAGCATCGAGTTTTTCAGCGTTTCCTGAGGGCTTCCTGTGGTTGTTTCACAGGGGCCTTTTGTAATTTCCGTAGGGGGGAACCAATGGTAAAAGAAAAATCAATGACGAAGCGGATCTATATCGGGAAAAATATTAACGATGTAATGGAACTTCCGGATCTGATCGACATCCAGCTTTGTTCATACGAACGGTTTTTGCAGCGGGAACCGCTGCGGAACGGTAAACCTCCGGAGTTGCAAGGCCTTGAGGAAGTGTTTAAAGCCACATTTCCCGTCGAAAGCCCCAACAGTGATATGGTGCTTGAGTACGAATACTACACCCTGGACGAAGGGGGAATTAAATTTTCAGAGCAGGACTGCAAGCAGAAGGGCCTGACCTATGCCCTGCCTTTAAAAGCCAGGATAAACCTCATCTTCCAGCAGACCGGTGAAATCCGCCAAAAAGACATCTACATGGGCGACATTCCCATCATGACCGAACGGGGAACCTTTATAATCAACGGCGCCGAACGGGTGGTGGTTTCCCAGATCCACCGGTCTCCCGGGGTTATTTTCAGTCATGAGAAGGGGATCTATTCCTCCCGGATCATCCCCTACCGGGGAAGCTGGCTGGAATTCGAAATTGATCAGAAGCGGGAGCTCATCTACGCCAAAATCGACCGGAAAAAGCGGATTCTGGGAACTATCTTCCTCAGGGCC
Source organism: Treponema sp. (assembly GCA_031290475.1). GTDB lineage: Bacteria > Spirochaetota > Spirochaetia > Treponematales > Breznakiellaceae > JAITNM01. Next base: position 820 of record JAITNM010000217.1, read on the forward strand.
CTGGGCTACGGAAGCCGGGAAGAGATCATCAAAGCCTTTTATAAAATAGAAACCCTGGAAGTGAAGGATGACCGGGAGACCAAGGAGAAATTCTCCGGCAAGGTACTTGCCTCCGCGGTTTGGGTAACCGCCACAGAGGGAGAGTCTGCCGGAGAGCAGAAGAAACTCTACCGGACAGGAGAGAAGCTGCACCTTCACAATGTGGATGAGCTCCTTTTAAACGGTATCAAAACAGTGGAGGTTATCGATTTTGACAGTCCCGACGGCCTCCGTTCCGATATGCTCCTCAACTGTTTTGAACGGGAAGAAATCAAATTTGTAAAAGACGATCAAGGTCTGGACGAACCCTCCAGGGAAGACGCCCTTTCCGCCGTTTACGCGGTACTCATGCCCGGTGAATCCATCACCGTGGAAGCCGCGGAAAAGGACCTGTTGGGGATGTTCTTCACGAGCCGCCGTTACGATCTGGGTAAGGTTGGCCGTTACAAGCTCAATAAAAAATTCGACATCAAGCCGCCCCTGGAAGATTTTACCCTGACCAGGCGGGACATCATTGAAACCATGAAGTTCCTTATCAAGGTGTACGCAGGGGATGAATATATTGATGATATCGACCACTTGGGCAACCGCCGGGTGCGTTCCGTAGGGGAACTCATGGCCAACGCCATGAAAACCGCCTTTAGCCGGATGGAGCGCATCGCCAAGGAGCGGATGAGTCTGAAAGAAACCGATACCATTAAGCCCCAGGATTTAATTTCCATTAAGCCCGTGGTGGCTGCCATCAAGGAATTTTTTGGTTCAAGCCAGCTCTCCCAGTTCATGGATCAGGTAAACCCCCTGGCGGAACTTACCCACAAGCGCCGCCTCAACGCCCTAGGCCCCGGGGGACTTTCCCGGGATCGCGCGGGCTTTGAGGTGCGGGATGTTCACTACACCCACTACGGCCGCATGTGCCCCATAGAAACCCCGGAAGGGCCGAATATCGGTCTTATCGTTTCCCTGGCTAATTACACCAGGGTGAATGAGTACGGTTTCCTGGAAACCCCTTACCGCAGGGTGGTGGACGGTCGCGCCACGGTGGATATCGAGTATCTTTCCGCCATGGACGAAGACCGGTACTATATTGCCCAGGCATCGGCCAAGCTGAACACCAACGGCAGTTTTGCCGACGATCAGGTTTCCTGCCGCCGCCAGGGGGATTACACCACCCGTTCTCCCGGTGAAATCCAGTACATGGACGTGTCTCCCAAGCAGATCATCTCCGTGTCCGCTTCCCTTATTCCCTTTCTGGAGCACGATGACGCCAACCGCGCCCTCATGGGTTCCAATATGCAGCGCCAGGCAGTTCCCCTCATCTTCCCCGAGGCGCCCCGGGTGGGTACCGGTATGGAAGGCAAGTGCGCCTACGATTCGGGCGTACTTGCCAAGGCCCGCAGAAATGGCGCCGTTGTGCGGGTCACTTCCCACGAAATTGTCATTAAGCCCGACGGCACTAAACTCAAGCCCTTACAGGAAACTAATGCCGAAGGCCTTGACGTGTACCGGCTCGTTAAGTACCAGAGGACCAACCAGGACACCTGTTACAATCAGCGGCCTGTGGTCAAATTTGGAGAAAAGGTTGTGGCCGGACAGGTCATTGCCGACGGTCCCGCCACAAGATACGGGGAACTTGCCCTGGGCCGTAACATCCTCGTCGGGTTCATGCCCTGGAACGGGTACAATTACGAAGACTCGATCCTTATCTCCCAGCGGGTGGTAAAGGATGATATGTTCACTTCTATCCATATCAAGGAATTCATTACCGAAGTACGGGAAACAAAACTGGGACCCGAGAAGATCACCAGGGACATTCCCAATATCAGCGAGAAGAGTTTGGACAACCTGGACGCCGAGGGTATTATCCGGGTGGGCGCCAAGGTCCGTTCCGGGGACATCCTGGTAGGAAAAGTAACGCCCAAGAGCGAAACCGAAACCACACCGGAGTTTAAGCTCCTCAATTCGATATTCGGTGAAAAGGCAAAAGAGGTGCGGGATTCCTCCCTCCGGGTACCCCACGGTATTGAGGGGACCATTATCGACATTCAGCGCCTAAAACGCACCGAAGGCGACGATCTCAACCCCGGGGTTGACGAAGTGGTAAAGGTGCTTATCGCGACCAAGCGCAAACTCCGGGAGGGTGATAAGATGGCCGGTCGCCATGGCAACAAAGGCGTTGTGGCGCGGATACTGCCCGAAGAGGATATGCCCTACATGGAAGACGGCACCCCCCTGGACCTGTGCTTAACCCCCTTGGGC
>JAITNM010000188.1 GCA_031290475.1 Treponema sp.
GATCCAGAGAAAAAACTTCAAATTTTTTAGACTTTTTTCTCTTAACAGAAATAACTTTACATTTCCTGACTGCTCTGGTATACTTAAATCATGGCGGAAACAACGGTTCCAAGAAAAAAATATCTGGAAAGGCTTATCGCGTGGCGGGAAAAGGCCGTAATCAAGGTGATTACCGGGGTCAGGCGCTGCGGCAAATCCACCCTCCTTTCCCAGTACATGGATTATCTCCGGACCTCCGGCGTTGGCGGCAACCGGATTATCTCCGTGAATCTTGAAGACCCGGAATACCGGGATCTGCTTACCGGCGATTCATTGTACGGCTATATAAAACAAAGGCTTAACAAAAAAGCGTGGACCTATGTTTTTATTGATGAAGCCCAGCAATGCGTGGAATTTGAGCGGGCCGTGGATGGTCTTTTTATACAAAAAAACGTGGACCTATACATAACCGGTTCAAACGCGTATATGCTTTCCGGTGAATTGGCAACCCTGCTCTCCGGGCGGTATGTGGAACTATCTATGCTGCCCTTGTCCTTTGCGGAATATGCCGGGTTTACCAGGGCCTTTAGAAACAGGGCGAGGGCCTTTAACACGTATCTTCAGTACGGCGCCTTCCCTTATGTTGCGGTTTTGCAATCCGGTTTCGCCGGGTCACAGGACACACTGATTCGGACCTACATTGAGGGAATATACAACACTATTCTTATCAAAGACGCGGCGCGGCGGGAACAGATTCGGGACACCGGTGTGTTGGAAGATATCGTAAGGTTTCTCTGTTCCGCCATAGGCAGTCCTGTCTCGGCAAAGAACATAGTCAACACACTGAATTCGGGGGGAAGAAAAATATCGGCTAATACGGTTGAGGGGTATCTTCGGGCCCTGCGGGAAAGTTTTATTTTTTATAAGATTAACCGCTTCGATATTAAAGGGAAAGAGCGCCTTAAAACTTTGGGAAAGTATTACATTGTTGATACGGGGATACGGAATCTGCTTTTGGCAGGATCTTCCGCCGATTTAGGGCATCTTTTGGAAAACGTTATCTGCCTGGAACTTCTGCGCCGGGGCTTCAAGGTGAATATCGGTAAAGTCGGAGAGAAGGAAGTGGACTTTACCGTCCAGGGGCCTGACGGGACAGCCTACTACCAGGCGGCGGCCTCGGCACTGGACCCGGCCACCCTGGAACGGGAGCTTGGGCCCCTGCGGAAGATCCGGGATAACCACCCCAAGTACCTCCTTACCCTGGATGAGTATATGAGCGGCGCGAATTACGATGGTATCCGGCGGATCAACGCGGTAGAATGGCTGCTTGGACAATAGGGTTCCCAGGAGCCCTTTTTTTTATCCCGGTTTAACATATACTGATCCTGGAGGCACTATCGTATGAAACATTTCCCGTTCCTCATATTGGCGGCGTTTTTCTTCGTTCCGGCAGGGAACTACGGCCCTGAAGGCGGAAATTCCGGTACGGTCCTTGCGAGTCCCAACGCGGGGCCGCCTGAGGCCGCCGAAATCGGAACGGATCCCGCCGCGGTGGACGAAAGGGCGGTCATTTTCCTCAAGGAAAACACCGATGGCGCCGATGACGGGGTGGCGAAGCTTCTGGACGCCCTGAATGATCCCCCCTTTTATAAGCGGGGCGGCGCTATGGGCATTATTGGAAACGAGGATGTGGTTATTATCAAGATCAATTCCCAGTGGGCCGAACGGGGAGGTACCAATACGGATCTCCTTAAAAGCCTTATTAAATATATTACCGGTCATCCCGACGGCTTTAAGGGCGAGGTGATCATCGCCGATAACGGGCAGTCCATGTTTGGTTCCCAGCGGAATGGGGGCAGCCTGGATTGGGACAACACCAATTCAAAGGATCGCACCCAGTCGGCCCAGGACGTGGCGGACTGGTTTGATCGGCAGGGCTTTAAAGTTTCCGGGGCGGTATGGGAACTCAGATGGCAATGACCCGCTTCCCTGCCCTGAACATCCTGGACATGATCTGGATCGCCCCCGACGGCGGGCCCAATGCCCCCTATTCCCGGGCTGTGTTTAACAACATGATCGCCGCGGGCACGGATCCGGTGGCCCTGGATTACTGGGCCAGTAAGTACGTGCTCATGCCCGCCGCCCGGGCCGCGGGAAACAGGCGTTATACCGCGATGGATCTCGAGGGGAAGGACCCGGGGACCTTTGGCTACTGGCTCGCCCTTTCTATGCAGGAACTGCGGAAGGCGGGGCTTCCGGCAACCATGGACGAAAGCCGAATCACTGTCCGAAAATTGTAAGTTGAAGGTACTTTCAGGATTAAACGGTACTCCCCGCCAAAATTGGCGCTGGATATTACCGGTAACTTAGAAACCAACACTATTACTGCGTTACATATTCAGCTCCTCTTTTGTCTAAAACATTGAGTGAAGATAAGGCGATGTATAAATAGGGGTATCCGTCTTCTTCATAATATTTTAACTCTCCGGTTGCCTCTACCCAGTCATCAGTATTGGGGTAAGAAGGCTTCAGCGTATAGCTATCGTCCCAGGCTACTTCAAATCCGGCGTTTCCATCATTTCCGCAGCAGCCGGGACCATAACGAAGTACAAAGCAATAGGCGGCATCAGTTCCGTCATATTGTTCTTTCTTAAAAAGCCCCTCAAGTTTAATGGTTTTTCCTAAATAATCTTCGGCGTTCAGGTAAACATCGTTCGTTTGGGCTATAAACATTTTTTCCCCTATTTCAACAATAGTATTATCTGAATCAGATTTTGCCAAAGACGGCCTTGGATCGTCTGTCTTAATCCCAATTACCGGCTGGGAGCCGGCATTGTTTTTTTTAGCGGCAATAATGCCGGAATTACCGCAGCCCGCAATAAAAAAAATAAATATTATTGAGACCTTGCCGGCGGTCTTAAGCGGTCCGATGCCCTTTGGGAATCTTGATTTCTTCATCGATCTTTTCTCCTTTAAAAAACTATTTATAGCCCAAAACAGCAGAAACGCGAGAATGTTTATCATTACCACGCTTGCGCCTGTTGGGGTCGCATAGATATACGAAATGATTATGCCGATAAAAAAACAGAGTATTGAAATACAGGCTGAACAAATAGTAACGCTTTTGAATTTCTTGAACAGGCGCATTGAGGTAAGGGCCGGGAAAACTATCAGGCTCGAAATAAGCATGGCTCCCATCATACGCATGCCCAACACAATGGTAATTGCGGTTAGAAAAGCGATGAGCATATTATAAATCCCTGTTTTTACTCCTGTTGCCTTTGCAAATGTTTCATCAAAGGTTATAGCAAAAAGCTTGTTATAAAATACCAAAAATAAAATAAGTACTGTTACCGATAACCAAACGCTCAAATAAACATCGCCCTTGCTCATTGCGAGGATGCTGCCAAATAAATAATTACATACATCGGTATTCATTCCGGTTGTCATTGAGATAATGACCACGCCGATGGCCAATGATCCGGTAGAGATGATGGCAATAGCGGCATCCCCTTTAATTTTGCTGTTTTCGCTCAGCCGCAAAAGTAAAAAGGCGGCGGCAATAACAATTGGAATAGAAACAGTTAACGGCGCAACGTTCATCGCGGTTGCAAGCGCAAGTGTTCCAAAACCGACATGAGAAAGCCCGTCTCCGATCATTGAATACCGTTTTAACACCAGGCTGACGCCAAGCAGGGCGGCGCAGACGGAAACAAGGGCGCCCACAATAAACGCCCTGACAAGAAATGTGTATGAAAACATCTCCATCAAAGTATTAATCATGTATTCCTCCTATGAGGCAACATTTTCCGGGCGTTCGGGGCTCTTTCAAAAACATTTTACCCGCTCTGATGATCATACCATTCTCTCCTTATGTCCGATTGCATATATTCAGCGGAATTTCCGAAAAAGCATTGTTTGTTTTTAAGATGCAATATCTTATTCGCATATTTTGATACCCCTTCAATATCATGGGAAACCATAATGATAGTAATGCCTGTTTCCCGGTTTATTTTTTTCAATAGACTATACACATCGGCCGTAACAACCGGATCAAGCCCTGCCGCCGGTTCATCCAGTACAAGCAGTTTTCCGCCGGCGCAAAGGGCGCGGGCTAACAAAACCCGCCGTTGCTGCCCGCCGGAGAGCTCTCTGAAACAGCGTTCCCGCAAATCCGTTATTCCCATACATTCCATGTTTTCTTCAGCCGCCTGTTTTTCTCTTCGGGAATAAAAAGGGCGCAGGCCCATATTACCTGAATGGCCTGATAATACGATTTCATATACTCCCGCGGGAAAATCTTTTTTTGCGGCTGTTTGTTGGGAAAGATAACCGATGCTGTTTCCGCTTATTTCCGCGCTAAATGCTATGTTTCCCCGCAGCGGGACAACAAGGCGCAGAATCCCCTTTAGGGCGGTACTTTTGCCCGATCCGTTCTCTCCTACAATGCAAACATAATCGCCCCTGGTTACGGTAAAGTTAAGCCCCTGGACAACGATATGTCCATCGTAACCCAGGGCAACATCGCAAAAAGTTATTATACTGTCTGCGTTGTCATTCATTACCGTAAAGCCTCTTCCAAGTTTTTCACATTGGCGGACATTAAGTCCAGATAGGTTACGCCGTTTTCAAAATCGTTCTTTGAAATGTTATGAGAGGCGTGGAGCAGCAATTTCTTCGCGCCCGTGGCTTCGCTGATAGTATCGGCCATGCGCTCATTGGAAAGTTCAATATGAAAGACAACCGGTATATGTTCGTCTTTTATTTTGTTAATTAAGAAGGCAACAGTCGCCGCGCTCGGTTCGGTTTCGGTAGAACAGCCGGGGAAGGCCGCAAAATAGGAAAGGCCGTAAGAATCCGCAAAATACCGGAACGGGAATCTGTCGCCGAAAACGATTGTTTTTCGTTTCCCGTTGTCAACTGTTTCTTGAAATGCCCTGTCAAGTTCATCAAGTTTGGCGATATACCTCTCCGCGTTTTGGCGGTAGAAGCCGGCGTTTGCGGCATCCGCATCACAGAGCGTTTCGGTTATCGCCTGCGTAATAATTTTGACGTTTCCGGGGGATGTCCAAATATGTTCATCATAGGCGGTTTCTTCTTCCTCTTCTTCGCTGTCTTCCATGCCTTCTACTGTTTCTTCTTCCACAACATTAACGGCATCCATTAATACAAGAATTCTCATAGCCCCTGTATTCATAGACTGCAAGATTGTATCCACCCAAGTCTCGGATTCACCGCCTATGCAAATAAAGACCGATGTTTTTTGCAGGGTGATGATGTCTTTTGGGGTTGGCTCAAATGAATGGCTTTCCGCGCCGGGGGGTAACAGCATTGTAAGGTTTACCCTGTCCCCTGCTATTGCACGGACAAAATCATAGGGCGGAAAAATAGTTGCCGTTACGCTGATTTTTTCTTCTGAATTCCGTATAGCAACATTCTTCTTTTGACTGCAACCTGTAAGGCAAAAGAACAGGATTAATGCAATTAACAAAAATATTCGTTTCATATATTACAGCCTCTGTATTTGTGAATTAGCGTCTGTCCATAAAGCCGCTTGCTTTACGGACAGGCTTGCATTTGCATACGCAAATGCGGTTTTCAATCGAAGCGAAGGGTCCATGCCATCCGTGCGCTTCCGGAATACATGCGGAAATTCGGGAAATATTGCGGGGAGTTTATCTCAGATATTTAATTTTACGCCCAGCGCTATTGGCGTAGGCAGGCCGGCAAAACAGCGGTGAATTTGTTTTGTCGCAGTATTGGTACATTTGTCAAAGGCGATAAAAACAGCGGCAATAAAGGCAAGTTTCAGGCCCTTAAGTACATTTTGAGCGGTTTCTATCTGTAAACAAACAGGACATTCCGGACCATCGCAGTCGTGGTCCAGGTGGGTAAGGATAAAAATTTCCGCACCAAGGGCAGCAAGAACAAGGCATGAGGTCAATACAATAAGGAAAAGCCTTTTTTGCGGAAATTTAACCATAAGGGTACTATACCCTGGGGTCAAAGATTTTGCAAGAGCGTAGTTCTTTAGGCCCCAGGGTATACATAAAAGACACGTTTTGCTAGAATGCCTGCGGAGGTGAAGATATGGACAATTTTGTTGCTTTTGTTACCGGGATTAACGGAGCTCTTAACGGTTGGGTTTGGGGCCCCCCTATGCTTGCCCTGATTATCTGTACGGGTATTTACATGACGGTACGGACCAGATTCTTTCAGATTACCCAATCGAAGGATGTAAGCGATAAGACATGGCTGGCGATTTTCACAAAAAAATCCGTCACGTCAACAAAAGAAAAAAAGGCCATTTCTCAGTTTCAAGCTCTATCCACCGCTCTGGCCGCCACCATCGGCACGGGCAATATCGCCGGGGTGGCTACCGCTATTTCTGTGGGCGGGCCCGGCGCGGTTTTTTGGATGTGGGTTTCCGCTTTTTTTGGTATGATGACAAATTATTCAGAGAACGTGTTAGGTATTTTTTACCGCAAGAAGAACGTCAAGGACGAGTGGACCGGCGGCGCGATGTACTATATTGCGAACGGCTTTAAAGATATGGAACATCAGGTCAACGGTTTTGAAACAAGACCTTTCCTGGCGTCCCTTGCAAAGCCCCTGGCAGTTCTCTTTGCCCTGTTTTGTATGCTCGCGTCCTTCGGCATCGGCAACATGACCCAGATCAACTCTATTGCCAGCGCCATGGAGGACGCTTTCAAAATTCCTCCCCTTGCTTCAGGGATTGTGCTGGCGCTTCTTGCGGGTCTCGTGATCATCGGCGGTATCAAACGGATCGCCCGGGTTACCGAGCGGATCGTCCCTTTCATGGCAGTGTTCTACGTCATCGGCGCCCTGTACATTCTCTTTACCAATGTCGTTCAGATCCCGGCGGTGTTTGGCAGTATCTTCCAGGGGGCCTTCGGTTTTCGGGCTGCCGCCGGAGGTTTTGCCGGCGCCGCGATGAAACAGGCGATTACCATGGGCTTTAAGCGGGGGGTCTTTTCCAACGAGGCGGGTCTTGGTTCTTCGGTCATGGTCCACTCGGCATCAGATGTCAAAGAACCGGTCGTTCAGGGGATGTGGGGTATATTCGAGGTCTTCTTCGATACCATTATTGTCTGTACCCTCACCGCCTTTGCGATCCTCTGCTCCGGTTCTACCGGTTCCGGTCTTACCGGGGTGCCCCTGGTTAATGAAGCCTTTTCCGTGGGGTTCCATTCCTTCGCCCGGTACTTCGTATCCCTGGCGGTACTCCTCTTCGCCTTTTCTACCGTGCTGGGCTGGTCCTTTTACGGCGAAAAGGCCACGGAATACCTATTTGGCGCCAACGCGGTGATCGTCTACAAAGTGATCTTTGTCACCTTCATCATTATTGGCGCTACCATGAACCTGACCCTGGCCTGGGATATATCGGACACCCTGAACGGCCTAATGGCCCTGCCCAACCTGATCGGGGTTATCTTCCTTTCGGGAACGGTGTTTGCCATTACCAAAAACTACCTCGCCCGCCGTTCGGGGGATAAGGCCCTTAAGCCCATGATATCCGCCTATCCGGAAATTCAGGCGGAACAGGAGGCCAAGATTATGGCAGAAGGCTGATAAAGGCGCTTAGCTTAATGGTAAGCCCGTCTTATTCCGGCCAATACCGCAAGCCGAAGAAGACGGGCTTTTTAGTGACATGCGGTGATATCAGTTTAGCCGCCGAACCGGAAAGCTGCTTTTCCCGTGACGCCCGGGTGTAAATGAAAAACCGATCCGGCGCAGGCGCACTGCGCTTCGGTGGCGCCTTCCATCAGCACACTGGCGGAAGTGACGAGCAGTTCGTCAAAGTTTTTTCCGCCAAAACAACAGGCGGTGGTGTTATACGTCGGAATCGGATATGAGGCTATCCGCTGTCCCGTGCGCGGGTTCCAGCGCGAAACTCTTGCGCCCCGGAACTGGGCAATCCAGAGCATGCCTTCCGTGTCGATTGTCATTCCGTCCGGCATACCTTCCCCGGGTCCGTATTTTATAATGGTTCTTTTGCCGCTCAGTTCTCCCTTGGCGAGATCAAAATCGAACGCCCATATCTCAAGGGTCGGCGAATCAATGTAGTACATGGTCTTGTTATCTTCGGTCCACGCCATCCCGTTGCCTATAATGAGGCCGTCAAGTACTTTTTTGCAGGTCAAATCGGGTGAAACGCTGTAAAGGCTCCCAATTTTCTCCTTCTCGTCAAGGTCCATCGTCCCCAGCCAGAATCTTCCGGCGGCATCGCATTTGCCGTCGTTGATGCGGGCGTTAGGGGGGATGGAATCAATTTTGCATATCGGAGAGGCGGACTTCGTCTTTGGATCTATCCGCACCAGCCGGTTCGACAAAGCCGCCACAATATTCCCGGACTTATCGAACGTTATGGCCGCCACGATATCGTCAGTCGGTATCGTGTCATCAGTTTTTATGACAGGATCAAAAATGTGTATTCGTTTGCCGGAAATATCCACCCAATACCATTTCCCGGTTTCCGAATTCCAGTTTGGCCCTTCTCCTACCTTGTCTTTGGCCGCATAAAACAGTTCCGCGTCTTTCATTTGTTCAGTCCTCCCCGATCAAACGTATTTGTTCTCTATTGCGTGTATCAGATGAACCACAAGTTCACTGCAAGGCGTTGGAACGCCTTTTTCCCGCCCCAGTTTCACTATCGCGCCATTCATTCTGTCTATCTCGGTCCGCCTCTTTTTGTTAACGTCCTGCCACATCGACGTACGGGCTTCTTTGGAAAGCGACTTCAACAGCGCGATATTTTTGTCCACGTAAACGCTTTCCTCAAACGGAAGGCCGCACGCCCTGGCCACCTTCACGGATTCGCCAAGAAGCATTTTAAAGGAATCGGACAGGTGTTCCTCCAAAAGCAGCGGCGTGTTTATATCAAGCAGGGCCACAAGGGCGTTGTTGGCGCAGTTGATTATCAGCTTGTCCCATATCATTTCGGTGACGTGCTTGTTGTCACATACGCTGGTATCGAGTCCGCACTCCCTGAAGGCCGCCGCGACTTTTTCGGCGCCCGACATGTCCTCGCCGAGGGGCCCGATGTGTATATACCGCCCGCCGCTGTTGTTTACAAATCCCGGACCAAGCACGGAAGCGGCCCGGTCTGTCGTACCCATGATAATATTATCTTTTGGCGCGAATTTCATGATATCCTGATCGTTTCCGTACCCGTTTTGCAGCGACAAAACCAGCGTATGGGGGCCCAAAAGAACCCGGTTTTTTTCAAGCGCTTCGGCTGTCTGTGTTGATTTGACGAATACTATTACCAAATCGGCATCTTTCGCCTCGTTCGGGTCCGTCGTGGCCTTCGGGTGAACGGTTGTTTCCTCCCCCTGAAAACGAACGCGGAGTCCGTTTTTATTTATCGCGTCTATATGTTCTTTCCATATATCGACGAGCGTGACATCGTGACGTTTGACCAAAAAACCCGCCGCCATACATCCCATCGCGCCGGCGCCCAGAATTGATATTTTCATTTTATCCTGCCTCGTTTACTTTTTTGGTTTTACTTTCCGCGTCCTGAATGAGCGTGGTTTCCTTCATACCCTGCTGTCCCATGTTTATAAATCCGCCGTCCACTATGAGTTCATGTCCAGTCGTGAAAGACGCGTCTTCGGACAAAAGATACAGCACCGCGCCGGCCGTTTCGACCGGTTCGCCGCAGCGCTGCACCATCTGCCGGCGGTTCATTTCCTTGAAAAACGCCTCCCGGGCGTCGGGAGACGCTTCCCAGACGCCTCGCAGCGTTTCACGCGTCCAAATGGTGCCGGGGCTCACTTCGTTTACCCGTATATTGAGCGGCGCGAGATCAATGGCCGCGCACATGTTGAGCATATGCACCGCCCCCTTGGAAGCGTTATATGTCCACCGGTTCGGCTGGGCTATGTGGGCCGATATACTGGAGATATTTACTATCGCACCGCCGCCCTCTTTTTCCATGTACGGCGCGCAATTCGCTATCATCCGCGCGTAGGCGACAGGCCCGGTAAACAGCACATCGTACCAATCCTGTTCGGTAGCGTCCCTGCCTTTATCTATAAACCTATAGGCGTTATTGACGAGGTAATTTATCTTGCCCCATTTTTGTACCGTCTTGTCCACGACCTCTTTACAGAACTCCTCTTTGATCATATCGCCGGAAATGAAAAAAACGTCATACCCGGCTTTTTTAAGCTCGTTCCCGGTTTCTATGCCCGCGGCCCCGGTCCTTCCGGTGAAAGTAACTTTGGCGCCTTCCCGGCACAGTTCCTCTACGATCCCCCTGCCTATGCCCGTACTACCTCCGGTTACAATCGCGACTTTATCCTTGAAACGATCCGGAAAGGGTTTCCTTTTCCTGATAAAGAGCGTTTCACTCTTCATATTACGGTAATCACGGTTCATGATTTTGATGCTCCTTCTTTTTGCCGGCGCCTAATCGCTTTCCGCAATAAGGAAAACCTGTTTAATCGTATCATTTTACCTCACCTTGCTATAAATTTCCCATGGTTTTCCATGGTTTTTGCCGCTTATAATTGCCGAACGCTTTTCCGTATCATTAGCTTTCCGGAAATAAGGGTATTTTCGGTAAACTGACTGGCCTGGCCCATGATACGACTTGCCAGTTTTTCCAGGGCCCGCCGGCCCATTTCTCCGGTGGAAACCTTTATGGTGGTCAGAGGCGGATCTGAAAAGTTACTGGAAGGCAAATCGTCAAAACCAATGACGCTGACATCTTCAGGAACATTATAATTATGGTCCTTTAGGGCCTTTATGATGCCGTAGGAAATAATATCACTCATACAAAAAAAGGCCGTAGGCGGCGGCGCACCGGTACGGTCCAGATAGGCGCCCATATCCTGTACAGAACCGTCGTACGTAGGATCCAGACTAATAATATTTTTTTCATCTACGGGCAGCGAAAAATACTCCATCACCTCCCGGAACCCAAATTCCCGCATCGTAAAATTGCGGGTTTTATACATACTTTTGATGAGGCCAATATTTCTGTGCCCAGCGTTGTAGAAATGCTGCACTGCCTGAAAGGCGCCGTCCATGTTATCCATATCTACACAGTCAAACAGCGAATGGGGAAAATAGGTGTCGATAAATACAAGCGGTTTGTCAATGTCCGAAAAATAAGCCAGATCATGACTGCTAAGTTCGGTACCCAGAACGATAAAGCCCCCTACTTCGGCATTCCGCTGGGAAGCGATAATTTCCTCCATGGGAACATGGTTAAAGAAGGAAACTTCCAGTTTGAGATTCCGGCTTTTAGTCTCAGTTTCTATTCCTTCAAGGCATTCGGAAATAAAGGCGTTGTGCCTATCATTTACAATGTGACCGTGAGTGGCAATTTTAAGCAGCCTAATGGTGTTGTTTTTACTGAAAAAAAACGGTTTCTGGGGTATATTTTTATATCCCATATCTGCGGCAATATTAAGAATACGCTGGCGCACCTCCTTGGAAACACCGTTTTTATAATGCATGGCAATGGAGACGGTGGAGGGTGAAACGTCCGCCGCTTTTGCAATATCTTTTAACCGGGGAGCCATACGGTAGTATATCCCCGATGTTGCCGTTTGTCAATTATAAGTAAATAATTTTTATAATTTACCGAATTATTTTTGTCATAATAACTCGAATATTTATAATTCATTATAATATAAAGAATTATATGCGATATTTATTTTGATGAATTTGCTTGACAATTTAAATAACCATGATATACTAACGAAAGAGTTTAAATGTTTACTAAATATTTTAGTAAATAACGGCTTTGGGGTTCTTTCGTTCTTAATAGTCATCAAAGATCAATTTTTTTTGGAGGCGGAGATATGTTCAATCTTGAAGTTTTGTGCAATGGCCAGGAACATTCTTTAATACTGGATGCCTCTGAGGGTCCCTATTTTTCCTGGAAATACCAGGGATGCCCGGAAGACTTTATGCAGACCGCATACCGGATACTGATCTCAAAAGAAAACGCGCCCGTTTGGGATAGCGGGAGAGTCAATTCTCCGTTGCAATACATGATTCCCTATGAGGGGCCAAAATTCGAGGAATTTGAGGTCTATAAAGGGGAGATTTCTGTTTGGGGCAATAAAAGCGGAGACCAGGAACCGGCGGCGAAAGGAACCATTGCGCTGGAACCCGGCGTATGCGGGGAGCGGCTTGGCAAGTGCGGCTGGATAGGGGGCAACAAGTATCTGCGCCGGGAGTTTAAAATTGACGGCGGGATAAAACGCGGCCTCGCGTATATTACCGCTGCGGGATGCTACGAACTGAGTATAAATGGAAGAAAAGCCGGCGATTTTGAACTGATGCCCACCTTCACGGACTTTGAAAAGCGGATTGAGTATCAGTGTTATGATATAACGGATCTGCTCAAAGCGGGGGAAAACGCGGCGGGGATAACGCTTGAGGAAGGTATGCAGGCGGAAAGTCTTTTCAGGGCGCCTGAGCCTTTTGTGGTTTGTTATATAAGGATTGTTACCCAAAACGGCAAAATTCTCGAAGTAAAAACCGGCGGGGATTGGGAATCTCTCAGCGGCCCAATATTCAAAGCTACCATATTCAGGGGGGAAAGGTACGACGCCAGACTGGAACAGGAGGGCTGGGATTCGGCTGGTTATAAGGGGAAAACCGAAAAAGTAAAAACCTTTACCCCGCCCTCGGGTTTTCTGACGCCCATGGTGCTGCCGCCCATGAAGATAACGAAGGAAATAAAGCCCGTCAGCATTAAGGAAGTCGAGACCGGGGTGTATGTGGCCGATTATGGCGTTAATATCACCGGGGTAATCAAACTCAGGGTAAAGGGAAAGGCGGGAACGGAAGTTGTCATCCGTCACGCGGAATTACTATACGAGAACGGCCATGCGGATCAGCGCAATCTCAGGATTGATGATGTTTACGACAGCTATATTCTAAAAGGAAGCGAAACTCCGGAGACGCATATTCCGAAGTTTACCTACCACGGTTTCCGTTACGCGGAAATAAAAGGGTACCCGGGGAAACCAACGCCGGATGACCTCGTACTCTGCGTTATTCATCATGATTTAGAAGACTGGGGTAAATTTGTCTGCTCTGACGATCAATTCAACCGGATTCATCAGATGATGAGGCAGACGCTTATCAACAACCTTCACTCGGTACCGACCGACTGTTGTCAGAGAAACGAACGCCAGGGCTGGATGGGAGACGCCACGTGTACGAGCGAAGCGGTAATGTACAACTGGTACATGCACTGGTTCTACCGGAAATGGCTTGATGATATCACCGATATAGTCAATGAAGACGGATCAATTGATTACGGCATGGCGCCCCGGTGGGTGAAAGGCAATTATTTTCCGTGGTGCATATCAATATTCTTTCTGCCTAAGTATCTGTATCTTTATTATAACGACATACAGATAATAAAAAAACTGTACGGTGTGCAAAAAAAGGTAATGGCGAATTACGAAAAACATATCGGCGGCAGTGGGCTTGTTGAAGATACCAAACCGTTCACGTTCTACCCCTGGGATATCGCCTATATGGACTGGCTTAGTACGGACAGAACCATGGATATTCTGGTGACGAACGGGCTTCTCTGCATGGAATTAACGGTGATGGCCGAATTCGCCGGGCTGTTGAACGAGGAAGCCGATAAAAAACACTATCTGGATGTGCTGGGAAAAATGAAAAAAAGTTTCCATGAGACATTCTATGAAATTTCCTGTACGGAAGGCAGTTTGTACGGAGGAAATTACGGTCACGTGTTCGGGAATTCCCAGTATGGAAGCGCCATGGCGTTGGATCTGGGCATTACTCCACCCAGTGAACAGAAGGCGGTTCTGGATGCGTTTATCTGGGATTTAAAGGAATCAAGGGGGACTACCCAGTTATCAACAGGGGTTCTGAGCACTAAATTTGTGACCAATTTTTTGGAAAAAATAGGCCGGAATGACATCATTGATGAGATATTCAGCAGGAAAGAATTCCCCGGCTGGGGATTTATGCTTTCAAAAGGCGCCACCACGGTATGGGAGCGCTGGCAGTATCATACCCGTAGAATGATGGATTCCCATGATCATCCCGCTTTCGCGGCGCCGGATATATGGCTGTACCGGGCGCTTGGGGGAGTAAGTTACGGAAGGACCGAAAAAGACGGCAGGCGTGTTTTTGTTTTAAATCCCTATTCCCCGGAGCATATATCTTTCGCGGAAACTTCAGTTGAAACGCCCTGGGGCCTTGTTTCGATGAAGTGGCGCAGGGAAAACGGCGGAATCACCTATAAATACAGCGTACCGCCCAATACCACGGCGGAGGTTACGCTTGGCGGAACCACAAAGATGGTTCTTCCGGGAACATATCAGGAATTCTTCTCGAAATAGCCTTTTTTGGTATTATTTCTATTATGAATAGCAGGAGTTTACCATGGCTGATGGTTTTTTTCAAAGCGGCGATTTCAGTTTTCGTATTGATATGAAATGGGCCAAGCTGCCCGAAGGCTGGAGCTTCTTTGAGGTTGTGGATGTTGATATTGACTCGAAGGACAGGGTATTTGTCTTTTGCCGGGGGCCTCATCCGGTCATTATTTTTGATTCAGACGGCAATTTCATTAATTCATGGGGTGAAGGGCTTTTTGATAATCCCCATGGTATAACCATCGGCCCCGATGACGGCGTCTGGTGCGTTGATAATACCGGTCAAACCGTCCAAAAATTTACGCCTGAGGGCAAACTTCTTTTAACACTGGGAACCAGGGGCCGGCCTTCGGAATACATGAGCGGGAAACCATTTAATCAGCCTACCAAAGTGGCGTTTGATCCGGAAACCAGGGCAATCTACGTGGCGGACGGTTATAGCAACGCCCGGGTTCATAAATATACGGCCGATGGGGAATATCTTTTTTCCTGGGGAAGTTCCGGCCCGGCCCCCGGTGAATTCAATATTGTACATTCAATCTGTACCGACAAGAAGGGATGGGTCTATGTCGCGGACAGGGAGAGCCACCGGGTTCAGATTTTTGACGAAAAGGGACATTATATTTCTCAATGGAATAATCTTCACCGGCCCTGCGGTTTTTATATTACTAAGGGAGAGCCGGAGCTCGCGATAATCGCGCAGATACCTACTCATCTGGATCTGAATATCAAGGCGCCCAATCTTGGCGCCTGCGTTACCATACATGACATGGACGGGAAACGGCTCGCCTATCTCGGCGATCCCATGTCCGGGATGGAAAGGCCAACCCAGTTCCTTGCCCCCCATGGGGTGGTTATGGATTCCAAAGGCAATATTTATGTGGGTGAGGTTTCCTACGCCCATTACCGCGAATCCTCCACGCCGCCGCCGTGGACGAAGCCTTGTTTCAGAAAGCTGGTACGGTTATAAAAATTTTATATTTTTGTTTGGGTATTTCAATATTTAATGAGGAGGAAAAACAATGAATGATTTCGAGTATTACAATAAAACAGTATGACTTATATCAGAAAAATTTTTTAGTGTTAAAAATTTTAGTTGACATCTACCAAAATCCATGGTAAACTAAAATTAATTAAAAAATTCTGGTAAATTTTTTTAATTGGCTTTATAAGTATTGTCTATCTAAAGCCCGGGGGGTACTGTGGAAAGGATGTTGATGCCTCATCTTGACGATCTAAATGGGAGAAAGGCTCTTTTTGTTGATGGGAAACCCTACATTATTTTAGGTTTGCAGTGGGATTGTGACGCCTGTTATTCACCTTTAGATATGGATCCTTTCTTTGATCACGCCGTTAAATTTGGGATCAACACCGCTTCATTGCTGCTATACTGGCGTCAAATTGAACCGGTCGAAGGAGAATATCATTTTGATATGCTCGATCATCACTTGGAAATGGCAAGAAAACATAACCTAAAACTTGTACTAATATGGTTTGGCAGTTACAAGAATGCATGTATGACTTATGCGCCGGATTATGTCCGGGCAAATCATGAACGTTTTAAAAAAGTAAAAGATAAAAATAACAAATTACTTACCAATTATTGTTGTCCTAATGCCGCAGAAACTCATCGCCGGGATGAACGTGCGCTTATTGAAGTAACGAAGCATATAAAAGAAAAAGATGCGGGTGAACATACGGTAATCATGTTCCAGATGGAAAATGAAGTAGGTTTTTTTGGTTCGGACCGTTGTCATTGTGATGTATGTAATGCTGAATATGTAAAAGGAAACTGGGAAAAACAATATGGCGTCAGGGCTGCGGAGGCATATACCGCAGAAAGTATAGCCGAATATTGCGATAGCCTTGCCAGGACCGTAAAAGAGATATACCCGCTTCCTACATATATGAATTGTTGGCTCAGTTCTCCTCATCAAAATAATAAAGCCGGCTTCTCGTATCCTGTTGGCGGCCCTGTCCCGGCCATGCTGGATCTCTATAAAAAAACTTTAAAATATATTGATTTTATCTCTCCTGATATTTATCTTTCCGGGTATAGGGACTTTCACTATTTGTGTAAAACTTATTCCCGGCTCGATAATCCTCTGTATATTCCAGAAACAAATAGCGGTCTCAATACCAGAACTGAAAAAAATATTTTTTATGCTATTGGAGAATTTAACGCTATTGGCTACGAACCTTGGGCCATTAATCGCGTTTGCCCTGGATTTATGACTGAACCTATGGTTACAACAGCCGATGGCCGCTGGAGCGAAACCGCTTATGATCTTCATAAATCCTTTAAAATGATAGGTGACGCTTTATATCCAATCGTAATGGCGCAGAATACGAAAAATCTGAAATTCTTTGTACAGGAAGATGGAGATGTGGGGATCAAATTATCATTTGATGACATTGATGTGGAAGTTGCGTACGACCACCCCAAGAATGCGGCTAGAGGTATAGTTGTACGCCGGAGCAAAACCGAATTTATACTTATTGCGGGGGGCGCACATATTTCTTTTAGCAAAGAAGGCGGAGAGCGGCTTTCGGTAGCGACTGTGGAATCTGGCGTTTTTGAAGGTGAGAAATGGATGCCTAGATATCAACTTGCCAGTGAGGCGGAACCCGAAAGCAGAATTTCTATTTACGATTGCCGTGTGCTAAAGGCGGTTCTGGGTGAACGCATAGACAAACCTGGAACAAATCAGCCGGCGGATGAACGTAATCCCTTCGCCGCGCCTTGAAATTGAAAGATCCGGATAAATGAGGTAAATGAATGGGAATCGGTAAACGAAGAAAAAGCGGATTGATACTTCTCTTGTATTTGTCTCCATTTTTGTTAATGGTAATTATATTCAACTATGTCCCTATTTTCGGCTGGATATACGCATTTATCAACTATAAACCCGGAGTGCCGATTGCCCAATCGCAATTTGTGGGCTTAAAATATTTTATAAGAGTTTTTTCAGGGGCCAGCGATTTTTGGAGTGTCTTAAAAAACACTCTTGGCATTTCATTTCTTCATATTATATTTTCCGTTGTGCCCGTCATCCTTGCAATAATGATATCCCAGGTTCCCTTTAGGGGGTTTTCCCGTACGGTTCAGACATTTTCGTCAATTCCCAATTTCATTTCCTGGGTATTGGTTTATTCGGTAATATTCTACCTTGTAGCATCCGAAGATAGCGCTCTTAATAAAATACTTCTTTCTATCGGCGCTATCAACAAACCGGTCAGTATGTTAACCGATGTTAAGGCCGCGTGGTATGTACAGGTCGGCATCGCGTTATGGAAAAGCTCCGGGTATAACGCGATTATTTATCTTGCGGCCATCTCCGGAATCGATCAGGAGCTATACCAGGCCGCGGATGTAGACGGCGCAAACGGCCTTCAGAAAATATGGCATATAACTATTCCAGGAATTCTTTCTACGTATTTCGTTCTTCTCCTTTTGGCGGTTGCAAACATGCTGTCCAACGGATTTGAACAGTTCTGGCTTTTTGGAAACAGCCTCACCTGGGATGCCCTGGAGGTGTTTGACACCTACGTTTACAGAATGGGTATTCAAAATGTCGAGTTTTCTTTCGCAATAACTCTGGGGATTTTTAAAACCATTGTCAGTGTTATTCTTCTGACTATTGCCAATACCGCGTCAAAAGTAATCCGTTCTGAATCTATTTTCTAAAGTTGGAGGGAATTGATGGAATTGAAACTAAAGGAAGCGAATTTAAGCGCCAAATTCATTCACCTTATAAATATCCTGCTCCTTGGATTATTCTCATTTTCCTGCATCTATCCTTTTTATTTTATTTTTATTAATTCTCTTTCATCGCCGGCCTCTGTGACTAACGGGGTATATCTTTTTCCTGAAGAATTTACCCTGAAAGCCTATGAAAATCTTAGATCCGTACCCGGCATTGGTTCCAGCATAATAATATCAATCGGTAGAGCTGTTATCGGCTCTTTGTTTACCACCTTCTGCTCAAGTTTTTGCGCCTATATCCTTACACGCAGGCATATGGTTGCTCCGAAATTTTTCTACCGCTTTTTTATAGTTACCATGTACATTAATGCCGGCTTTATATCATATTACCTTCTTATTAGTGCGCTCAATTTGAGGAATAATTTCTTGGTTTATATCCTTCCGTACGGCGTTTCCGCCTATTATATTATCCTTATCAAAACATTCATTGAATCAATGCCTACCGCTATATGGGAATCCGCTGAAATAGACGGAGCTTCTATCCCAACAATATATGTGAGGATTATCGTCCCTCTGGCTAAGCCCATATTGGCTTGTATTGTTATATTCGCCGCGGTTTTCCAATGGAACGCGTGGTCAGACGATCTGTTTTTCATGCTTGGCAGCAAGGCCCGTTATCTGCATTGTCTTCAGTTTTTGCTGTACAAAAACCTTCAAACCAACATGGCTGCCATGACGAAAGGCGCGGCGGCGACCGGAGGCGGTGGAGGAATGGCTGTTACCCCGCAAACCCTCAAGATGGCCATGACTTTTGTAACAGTAATCCCTATCCTCTGCGTCTATCCGTTTATGCAGAGATACTTTACTAAGGGAATTATGCTCGGCGCTGTAAAGGGCTGAGTAATAATTATATTTTTATTTCAAGGAGAAAAAATGAAAGAGAAACGAAAAACAAGTATTCTGCTGGCGCTTATGGGAGTATTGCTAATTCTCTTATTTGGCTGCAGCAAAAAAAGCGGAACATCGGCGGCCGCGGATGACGGCAATCCGTTCAAAGAGAGGGTAACAATAACGTCATTGAATTACGTATCTTCTCCCGAACCTGACGGAAGACGCACCGATCCGGTTTCAAAGATGCTGGAAGAAAAATTTAATATTAATCTTGAACTAAGCGGCACTACTGAACAGGATTATGTCGCTCAATTCTCGGCGATGATGGCCGCGGGCGATCTGCCGGATATTGTTTATCTCCCTGCGGATTATATCAGGATTCTTGCGGCTTTATTGGCGTCTAATTCACTTCTTGAACTTGATCCCTATGTGAATGAAAAATACATGCCCAATATGATGAAGGATCCAGGCGCCGCGGTGATGTTTGAAGCCTACCGGGGATCCGCTTTTAGCCCCGATGGAAAGCTGCGTCTTTGGGGTATGGCAAGGGGCGCCTATGACGACGGCAGCCTTCCTTCAATCAGCAATTTCCTGCTTTGGAACGCTTATGCGAAGGCAGGGCATCCAAAACTGGAGACTTACGACGAGGATCTGCTGGACGTAATGGAAAAAATGGTCGCCGCTGAACCGAGAAGCACAAGCGGGCAGAAGACTTGGGGACTTGGCGGATGGTTCGGCAACGGCGGGGCTTGGGGCGAATGGGTTATAAAATTCGGTCTATCCTGGGGTGAAGGCAATGAGTATATGGAAGCCCTGGGGCATATTCTTTCAATCGATACCGATACCCTTGAGCCTATAGACTGTAATCAGCTGACCGACTATGCCAACCCGCTAAACAACTACTGGCGCCAGATGAGGTTTTATAACCGGGCTAACCAGCGGGGACTGCTTGATCCCGATTCATTTACTCAAACCAACGATATGTATCAGGAGAAGCTGAAAGACGGACGGTATATGTTTGATGAACCGGGCTGGATGGCAGGTTTTGCTAACGCGGAATTCTTACGGCAGGGAGTTGACAAGCTTTATATTTCTATCCCGACGCTGAATCACAAATCGGAATACCGTTTTGCCAATATGTACCGGGGCGAACGCATCAACGCAATTAATGCAAAGACCAAAAACCCCGAACGCTGCATAGCGTTGCTGGATTATATCTCTAGCAAAGAATTTTCCTTTATAAACGTCAACGGCCCTGAGGGCATTAACTGGAATTACGTGGACGGCAAACCGGTTCCCACGGAAGCCTATTTAAATGCCGACACGGCGGATAATGCCTTTATGTTAAAAACCGGCGCGGGTGTTTATAATCTTTGGACCGGTTACGGCAAAGGAACCTTCTGGGATGATATCGGCATGCCCCTTGATCTTTTCCAGTTCTCTCCTCAGGCGCTTGAAAGGAAGACCAATAACACAGCCCGCGATTTTATGAACTTCTACGGGCAGAAGTCAATTGTGGATGTATACAGGGCTGAAACTCCTGTTACAACCGGCGTAATCGGTATGTATAATTTCAACATTCCGGATGATCTCAATAACGACCTTAACGGTCTTAATGCGTATATAGTCAAAAATTACGCAAAGGTCCTGATGGCGAAAAGCGATGCGGAATTTAACCGTCTGCGCGATGAGTTCATTGCCGGCATGAAGCCCTATAACCCGGATCGCCTTTATGATTACTTCTATCAGGAGGCTCTTAAGGAGAAACCCACAGTGGCCAAACTTAAGGCTTTGATGAAGTAATAGCCGTTTTAAAAAAACAGCCGGTAGCGCCGGCTGTTTTTTTTACTCGAAAGAACATCTATTATGGAATATAATCTTCCGGAAAATTCAACTGCAGCTTGGCAAAGAAATCATCTATAACAAGCCGGGCGTCAATATCGGTATAAATTTTGATCGCCCTGTTCGTTGGAGTGGGAATATAATACATATCTTGGGTGAAAAGCGGGGCGGGCACCCATTGGAATCCAAATCCCATGGGATTGAGCATTACCGCAATGGTCGGAGTATCCCCCAAATTCCAGGTTTCGCCGTAGGGCCATTCCGGGGATTCTAAATGAGCGTGATTAAAGTCGTTCACCTGCTTGAAAAGATACCAGCCTACTTTCCCCCGGCGCGAAACTTTCAGTTCAAGTTCCGCAAGGCTCACATTAACCCGGCGGAAACTACCTTCGGTAATCATGGACACGTCCACATCGGATTTCATCATAACATTTGCGGCGTTAATGTCGTTGCTTGCATTGAATTCCCATCCTCCCTGGGGATACCACGCGCCGCCGAGCCACACCACATGCAGCCTTTTGGTGATTTCGGGCTTCAGCAGTATGGCCGATGCCAAATCCGTTACGGGCCCCCACAGAAGAACGTACAGAGGCGAGGGATCGTCCTTCATCGCTTCCCGGATGATAAGATCGCTGCCCTCTGAAGGCATGGGCGTTTTTTCATCGGGAATTGCCCTTTCCGCCCCCTTAAAAACAGGAATCTTATCTGTCAGATTCATGTACTCCATATACAGCTTAGCTTCATTATAGCTGCGCATCATAGAATCCTGATGCGTTCTGGCGCCGAAATGGGCGCCTATCACGCCGGCAATTTTAAATTTGGGCGTCATAATGGCCTGAACAAGGGCAAAGGGATCATCCGCTTCACACTTCAGGTCAGTATCAATGATAAGACGGACTTTCCGGTACTCCGGCACCTCGTACAAATAATTGTGCGGATATTGTTTCATCTTGCTACCTCAAAAAAATTATTTAAGCCGTCCGTACAGCCGGCATTCAAATCAGAATACCCGGATCGGAATTTCCGCGGGCGCGTTCAGGAGAGTTTCTATCTCATTGTCCAGCTTGACCAGGGTGAGGGAGAAACCGGCCATCTCCAGGGAAGTGCAATAGTTGCCTACATAGTTCTTGACGATATTGAGGCCTTTTTCTTCACATTTTTTGGCCGCCTCCCTGTAGAGCAGGTAGAGTTCGCTGATGGGAGTACCGCCGAGGCCGTTGACCATAACCGCGACTTTGTCGCCTCTTTCATAGGGAATGTCATTGTAGATGGCCGTAAAGACATCTTCGGTAATATCCTTGGCGCTCTTGATCTTCTCCCGGCGGCGGCCAGGCTCGCCGTGAATGCCGATACCTACTTCTATCTCGTCGGGACCGATTTCAAAAATCGGGGTTCCCTTGGCCGGGGGGATGCAGGAGCTGAGCGCGATACCCATGCTGCGGGTCCTGCCAACCACCTTTTTGCCCAATTCAACAAGCTCTTCCAGGCTCGCGCCCTTCTCGGCGGCGGCGCCCACAGCCTTGATGACAAAGAAGTTGCCCGCCACGCCCCGGCGGCCGACCGTGTAGGTGGAGTTGTTCACCGAAACGTCATCGTCAATGATAACGACGCCGATCTTGATGCCCTCGGCCTCAGCCATTTCCCTGGCCATATCCCAGGCCATCCGGTCGCCCTGATAGTTGTTGATGAGGTGCAGAACGCCCTTGTCATTTTTGAGGATCTTTGTGCATTCGTAAACATAGTCCATAGGAGGAGCCGCGAAAATATTGCCCGGACAAGCGGCGTCCAGAAAACCCTTACCGACGCACATGATATGAGCCGGCTCATGTCCTGAACCGGAACCCTGCATAATGGCGACCTTGTCTTTCGGCAGATCGGCGCGGTACAGGATATTGTATTCCGGCGCCCACTTGAGTTTATCCTTATTGGCAAGATAAACACCCTCGATCATTTCCTTTACAAAATTAGCCGGATCATTCATGAATTTTTTCATCGTCTCTCTCCTATAAATTTAATCGTTTATCCAAAAGGAAACAACGTTTCCCCATGCCCCACATTACGCCCCCAGAGCTTCTACAATGGCGACCGCCATATCGCCGACCGCCACGATACCCGGATCATAGGTGCCGATGCTGCGATCCCCCGTAAAGGACTGGCGCCCCCGCTTCGCGGTCCAGCCTTTTGAGGTTTCCCTCATCTGGACCGCCGCGTCTCCGGCCTGTTTAAAAGCCTCAAGCATGGGCGCCGATTTGTTGGCCTCCAGGGTTTTTACGATAGCGTCAAGCGCGTCAAGCAGGGTTTTGTCGCCGAGAACGGCGCCGCCGCGCTTGGAGATTCCCTCAATGGCGCTTTGCAGCCCGGATATAATTTCCTCAACGGTGATTTCAGTCTTGCCCTTGAGGGCCATACCGGTCCGCATAAACAGCGTGCCCCAGACGGGGCCCGAGCAGCCGCCGGTATTGCCGGTAATGGTTGTGGCCACGTTAAGCAGCAAACCGCCGATGTTGGAATGATCAAACCCGTCCCAATTCTTTAAAACCGCCTTGAACCCGCCGGCCAGGGAAACCCCAAAGTCCGCGTCTCCCATGACGCCGTCCAATTCGGAGAAATAGGCTTCGTTTTTAATAGCCGTATCCGCCATTGTTTTTACGATCAGTTCAACCTGCGGTAATGAAAGTTTATCCATTTAAATACCTCCTTATAAGAAAGCCCTCTATTTTAAAATACTTTTCCAATCCGGAATGTCCTATTATACTCCCGGATGGGTCAATTTGTAAAGAGAATGGAGAAAAAATTACCAAATACGCAAACATGTGAACAAAAATATACAGTATTTGAACATTATGCCCTGTGGTAGGAGGCCCATACCGGCTCTTTGTATCCCTCCGCAGGCTGCTTCCCTATGGACTCAGAGAAAAGATGCTCTATGCAACTTATCCGGATTAGCCGTCCAGGTCTTGAAGCTCTGCTTTCTTTGAATTATATTTAAATTATTATGGCAGAGGATATATTCGAAAAAGTTTTATCTATATTCTCCGGGGACAATGAGCCCGACGGAGACAGAAAAGTCTTTCTGCGGCAGGTCTTAAAAGGTCTTACCCAGAATAAGTACGCTAAATTCTATAAGTTGCGGACCGAAGAGGTGGATCCTTCTTTTGCTTATTTCTTGTATGACATATATAAAACGGTTCTGCCTATGAGGTCTTTTGTCCAGAATCCGTCCCAACTGGATCGGATTAAACAGATCGCCGTGGAAGCCTATCTGGATAAAAATTCCTTTGAAATAGCCCGCCGGGTCCGGCCGGATGCGGTAAATACCCTGCTTAAAACCATGAATCCCCAGGACCTCACCCGGCGATTGGAGTCTGATTTACAGACCCTTGGCGCTGCTTTTGATAAAAACCGGACGGCGGCGATTAACCGTTGTTACGCTATGATTTCCGCTTTTGTTAAATTGGTCAGTTTTGATTATGCGTCCTTCCTTAAGCGTTTTGATCTCGGTTTTAAGGTGGGTGATCCCAATTATGTCCCTAAATTTGCCGTGATTAAGGCGGTAAATGTGGTCAAGGGCATAGAGAGTTTCAGGAACAATGCGGCGCCCATTAATATTGACGGGGACTGGAAAGTGGTCTTGAGTATTTTCAAGGCCGCCTTGAACGGAGTGGATCTTATTCCTTCCGACCAGTGGCAGAACCTCATTCTAAATATCAGGGACGTCCAGGCGTCAAATATCATGGATCTTATGATCCAGGCAACCTTGAAGGACCCCATCTGGACGCCCCGGCCGGTAAGGGTGGACGAGGATTTGGCGGAGCTCTGGATAGACCGGAAACGCCGTCAGATAGAGGAGTTTATCGGCGGCATCGCGGTAAACCAGCGGGATGTGAAGATCAACAGCCTTGCCAGGGAAATTTTCGGGACCCCGGATATCACCCGGCTCAGTTACTATACCCTCAAGGAGAATGAAATCTACCATCGGAGTAATCTTGACGGCCTTATCTATGCCGCGGGGATAAATTACCTTTCCGCGTTCCTGCTGGATTATATATCCAAGGAAGTGCAGGAACTCTGCGATATACTTCTTATTCGGGGTCAATGGACTACCATCGCCCTCTCCCGGGAAATGTCCGAAGGGTACCATACGCTAAAGAGTTTCAACGAAAAGATTACCGCCTTTGACGAAAACCTTTCTGAATTCGGCAAAGACGGCCCCAGGCTCAAGACCGCCCTGATGCGGGTTGACCGGGATCCGTCCCAATTCAGATATATAAACAGCATAACTGCCGGGATTAACGACCATGCGCTGGAACTCTTGGAAACCGCCTGTCAGGCTCTGATTATTGTGGGCAGGCACCTTAAAAACCTTTACGATGATTTAGAAAAAAATCCCCACGATCTCATTATTAATTGGAAGGAGTTGAATTTAGTTTCTAAATCGCCCCTGGACCAGCGTATGGGAGAGGCTTATAAAAAAATCGATTACTTTACCCAATTACTTCAGATTTTTATGAGCATGTAGCAGTCCGTTTTGTCCGCCGGTCCTGATCTTTTTGATACTGATTAAGCATTTTTTTTGTGAAACATTAAAATTCTGAAATGCTTACAATGACCTTGGTTTTCAGGTTCTCACTCAGGCGCGGGCATTAAACCCCCGCCGCGAATAAAAAGGAATGGTGTTTAATGAGAAGTCAAAATTCCAAGGCTGATACAGAGCATACGATCCGGCGGATGCGTTCTATCAGTATCAAACTACTGGCGCCTATTTTTATTTGTTTTATAATTTTTGCCTTCAGTCTTCTTTTTACGATTAACCTTCTTACCGCTTCTACGTCTTCAGCTTCTTTCAAAGAGGGAATAAATCAGAAAGGCAGTCCGGTATATTGGGGCGGAGAAGGATTCTTTTGATGCGGCAACTCCTTCCGGCCGTACCGTCGCCTCCGGAAATGAGGCCAAAACAGGTCCTATACAGAATGACTACGGCGACATGATGGCCATGTTCAACTGGGACGGCGTTTTGGATGTGGAATTTGATAACGGGATACTGACGATCAAAGGCGTGCTGCGCCCGGTAAAGAGATGAGGCAGTTCCAAAACTAACCGGGTTTTGGACAAGTTCAGATAATAGAAATAAATCGGCGCGTCCCTTGATCTATCTCGCGGGTCTTTTCAACAGTAAGTCGGTGATAGCCATTGCTTCGGAGAATTCCGATATCAGAATCTGCCCGGAAAGCTCGCCGACAATTTCCCTGGTTTTCGCGTCAAAGGGCTGGCTTTCAAGTTCCGCCACAATGCGGTCAACGATAAAAATTTTTTCCTTTTCCAGGGCTTCTCTGAGTTCCCTGAGTTTGTCTTTAAAATCGGCAATATCCGCCCCTCCTTCGGCTGTTTCCTCAGCCTCCTCCGGCATGGGATCTTCCAGTTCCAATGCGGTACCGATACGGTCAACCACTTCGTTTAAATGCTCCCAGAAAACAGGAAGTCCCGATTCTATGGCGTCGGTATTGCCTTCCTTCCCCGCTGCTTCCAGAGCAGCCGCTTCGCCGGATAAAGCAACCGCGCCGATTACGGCAGAGGCGCTTTTCAGCGCGTGGATTTGGATGGTAAACAGGGACAGGTTGTCTTTTTCCGGAAGTTCCAGGAAGTAATTGAGCCGTTTTTTTGCGTCGTGGTAAAAAGCGGTCAGCACCTTACGGTACGCCGTTTCAGTGCCGCCGGACAAGGCAACCCCTTGTGCGGTATCCACGT
>JAITNM010000047.1 GCA_031290475.1 Treponema sp.
GTGGAACAGGACGAAGCCGGGCGGCAGTTTGTCAGGGCGAAGGAAGGGGCGGATATTCAAATCCTGGTGGTGGACGATATGCCCATCAACCTGACGGTGGCATTGGGATTTCTGGCCCGGCATGGCATAAAAGCCGACACTGCCGGAGGCGGGGAAGAAGCGGTGCGCATGATTGCCGAACGCGGCGCCGTAAATGGCTTGAAAAAACGTTACGACATGGTGTTCATGGATCACATGATGCCGGAAGTGGACGGCATAGAGGCGTCGCGGCGAATCCGCGCATTAGCCGGTGGATCGGCGGAAAACGCCTGGTATAAGGATATGCCAATTGTAGCCCTCACCGCCAACGCCGTTTCCGGCGTACGGGAACTTTTCCTTGAGGCCGGTATGAACGACTTTATTTCCAAGCCTATTGAAGCCCCCGCCCTGAATACGGTTCTCTCAAAAGGGCGGCCCGCAGAGAAACTATTAAATAGTTTCTCTGTTGAAAAACCGGCCGGGGCCAAGACAGACGCAGGTGTTAATGAGTCCGCGCTTCCCGCGGCGGAAGACGATCCGCTCTGGGCGGAACTTAACGCCATTCCCGGCCTCAATACGGAAGACGGCGTTTCCTATACCGGCGGTACGCGGGAAGGGTACTACCGGGTACTGCGTCAGTTCTGTTCCGGATTTGACGAAGGTATGCGCGTCATTACCGGGGATGTGGAAAACGAGGACTGGAATGATTACACCGTCCGGACCCATGCGTACAAGGGGGTGCTGGCAATGATTGGGCACAAGACGCTCTCCGATTGGGCCCGGCAGCTGGAAGCGGCGGGAAAGAGCGCCGCCCATCGGGAGGGAGAAACCGACGGCGTGGCAGCCGCTTCGGCAATCGCCCTTATCAAAGGGGCAACCGGGCCCATTTGCGAGGCGCTGCGGAATTTCCGCGACGCCCTTCTTGCCACAACGCTGACCCTTAAGGAAAGCTCAGACTCAAAAACAAAGATTTCATCAAGCGAATTAACGGAAAAGCTGAAAGCCCTACAGGCGGCCTGCGCCGCTTTCAAGATGGGGGAAGCCGGCAAGATCACCGCGTTTCTGGAACAGGTCTCGGTTGACGGGGAAGCCGATGCCGCTCTTGCCGAAATCCGCCGTTTAGCCGAGTCTCTGGACTACGAAGAGGCTGTTGAGAAAATCGCCGCCTTCCTGGAAAAGCCGGATAGGGGAAACCTTTGAAACAGCCTCAATTAGAATGGCGGGTAATTATTGTAGAGGGAGAATATGAAGGCGGGTTTTGTGCATGTCAATAGTGACGATAGCGCTCCAATGAACCGCCTCAATACCACGACCGGCCAGCAATTCAGCCCAGCGCTGAGCAAGATTCATATCGATGAGGATTTTCATGAAGAGCTTTTATGCGATAGACAGAACAAGTTCGTGTCCCCCGGCAAGCCATGCGGCATATTGAAGGGCTTGCAGGATGTCTTCACGTTCAAGGTACGGAAAATCGGCAAGGAGTTCTTCGACGCTCTGGCCTGCATAGGGCATAAGGCGCTGGCCGAATGGGCCGCAGGGCTGGAAGCGGCGGGCAGGGGCGCGTCCGAAGGGGGCGCCGCGGCTGCCCCGGCAACTGCCCTGTGCAAGGGGATAACCGCGTCTGTGAGGCGATACGGATTTTCCGTAATGACCTTCTTGATACATCGCCTGTATTCAACGAAGATCCCGGCAATACGGTGTAAACAGAACCCAATGCCGGGGAGTTATTATAAAGGGGGAAGAAACAGTAAATGCAGCAGCCGGGATTTGCCTCGAAAATAGAGGAACAGCGGCCGAATATACGTACGCTTCTTTATGGAATAATTGATGACACCGTCCAAATCAGCCTTAATAATCTTGATGAGGAACAACTGCGTCATATCAGGGAGATTAGGATCAAGGCGGAAAGCCTCCTTGCTATTTTAAGCGCCGAAACAGCGCCTGCCGAAGAATCGCTCCCGAAACCGTTGGCCGGGGAGGAGCAAGATCCGTTCTTTAAGGAGCTGAGCGGCATAAGAGGGCTTGATGTTAAAAAGGGCTTTTCCAACGAGGGGAATGACAAAGAAAAATACCTAAAATTGCTGCGCCGGTTTTGTGAACATTTTGATGAATGGCGGGTTACCGTCCTTGGGGATCTGAAAAAAAACCTCTGGAAAGAGTACGCGATACGGTTCGAGACATTCGTCAAGATATTCAACAGTATAGGCAACAAAGACCTCGCCGCACAGTCCGGCGAACTTCTTGATGCCTGCCGGAAAGGGAATTCTTCTTTCTGTTTGCAGAAAACGGTTTCCGCCTGCGATGCTATGGAGGCTTTTCGGCAAGCGCTGCTTGGCGCCTCAATCTTCAAGGATGATACCAAATCAAAACAAGTCACTGCCGAAAATGAACAATTTGTAGCCAAGCCCAAAGATGAAGAGGCCGAAGAACTCAAAGAGCGGGTATCGGCGTTAATTGAAAAACTCCAGGAGCTGAAAGAAGCCTGCACCGGATTTAAGGCAAACAAAATCAATGAAGTGGCCCAATATGTCAGGCGTATTTCTATTAACGAAAACGTAGACGCTTTATCCGCGATTATTGTTCAACTGGTTGATGATCTTGACTATGATACGGCCGCGGTACGAATCGGGATGCTTTTGTCGGTCCTTGAGACGTACCACAAGGGGTGAGAAAAACCAACAATCGGACTTAAGCAGCAAAGCTGCTTTAAATAAAGGAGTAATGATGCCTGATTCAGAAAAAAAGGTTATCCTGGCTGTTGATGACATGAACGAAGTCCTTATCAGCATCAACGAGATTCTGGGAGATATGTACGATGTTCGCCTTGTCAAAAACGCGGCGGCGGGCTTGGGGCTGCTCAATAAGGAAAAGGTTGATTTGGTGCTGCTGGATATTGAGATGCCTGAAATATCGGGTATTGATATTTTAAGGGACATCCGCCATAATCCGGCGCTTAAGACCTTGCCGATTGTGTTTATTACATCCAATGCCAACAAGATAATTGTACATCAGGCTGTCAGTATGGGAATCGCGGGGTATATCACCAAGCCTTTTGCGGCGGATAAGCTACAGGCAAAGGTAGCGGAGGTTCTGGAAGCCGCAAAATGAAATCCCGCAATTATTGGATAGA
The DNA here is from genome assembly GCA_031290475.1 of Treponema sp. GTDB lineage: Bacteria > Spirochaetota > Spirochaetia > Treponematales > Breznakiellaceae > JAITNM01. The sequence goes on from JAITNM010000047.1 coordinate 3,149, forward strand.
TAAGCCCAGAGCGGCCAACCGGAGATTTGACGGCTCGCTGCCTGAACCCCCGGCCCTTGCCTTCACCTGACTCCTTAAAAATGCTACCATGCGGGCATGGACCTCCGTCCTTTACCGTTATTTTCAATTAAGAAAGGCCCTTCTGCCGGCGCCTGGGCTGCGCCTTTAGTGTTCAGATCGATTGCCCTCTTTGTTATTCTCTGGCAGTTCAGGCTCCTGGCCGGGGATCTGGCGGATACGGGGATATTTGCCGCGACCTTGGCCGGCGCTTTTACCGCGGCCCTGGCCCTGGCCCGCTTCAAGGTAAAGCCGGCGCCGGCCTTGGCAAGCCTCGCCCTCATACCCTGGGCTGCACGGTTCTTTATCGCCCTTCCCCGGCTGTTCATCGCCCCGGAGGGAGGATCAGCATCCGCCCTTGCCGTTACTCTGGACGCCCTGCTCCTGGGCTTTGACCGGAACAACTTTGCCTCCCTCCTTCCTTACTACTACGCCGCTTTGACCACCTTTTTTTCCGCCCGTTCCAGGCGTTTCCTCCGTTTTGATGTTATTGCCGGCCTTGTCATTCTGGCCGTGTTTTTCTATTTCATAAGAACCGCAGATCTTGAAGCCTATCGCTGGCCGGTGCTGCTTATCGGCCTTTTGGCTGCGGTAGTTTTTCTGCAATTTCTGGCGCTTATGTTCTCCCTGCCCCCGGAATACGCCCTTCGCCGGGGAGAAAAACTGCGGGCCGTGGCGGCGTTGCTCGTTCTGGTCCTTGCCGGGGGCGTCCTTCTGATACGGCCTTCCCAGGAACGGGCTGTCGGCCGGGAAGGAGGGCTCCTCCAGCCGAACCTTTTCCGTTTTGACTTCTCCCAGATCCTCCGCCTGGAAAGCGAAATCACCATGAACGACGACCTGGCGCTCATTGTCCGCAAAAGCAGGGATGATAATCACATCTACCTCCGGCGCTTTGTCCTTTCCGGCTACGGACAAAAACAGGGATTCTACCGGCACGAAGAATACGATGAGCCTATCCACCCCCAGAGACTTCCGGAACGGAGAACAACGCTTCCGCCGGGAGAAATTCTGGATCGTACCCTGATAGAGCAGGAATACTTCCTGGTAAACTTTGATCCCCAGGCTTTTATCGCCATGAATCAGCCTGTAGAAATAATCCCCTACGAAAGCTGGGATGCTTCTTCCTTCAGCTCCGCCTATGGCGTACAAAGTTATGTCAGCGGCCTTCCGTTCTTCGACCTTATTGACGGTTCTCCCGAAATGAGCCTCTCCGCCGATGGGGTTGTTTCCGCCGGGGATGCAAAATTTACCGCAGCGGATCTGGAAATGGAAGAGGACCTCTTCGCCTTCTATACCGAATACGGTGAAAACGAACGCATCGCGGCCTATGCCCGGGAAATTGTCCGGGGGCGTTCTTCCTACCTGGACATAGTCCAGGGGATCTTCGAAAGGTTCCGGTACGGGGAATACCGGTACAGTTTTAAACCCGGTATTGCCCCGGACGGGGATCAGCTCTCCTGGTTTCTCTATGAAACCAAACGGGGCTACTGTTCTTACTTCGCCTTTGCCATGACCCTGATGCTGCGTTCGTTAGGGATTCCCTCCCGGGTAGCGGTAGGCTTTTTCTTAGACCCCCAGGATAACACCTTTAACTACTACCCGGTCCGCTCTGACATGGCCCACGCCTGGGTAGAAGTGTACTGTCCCGGCTATGGCTGGATAGATTACGATCCTACCACCACAGAACTCGCCGAGGGCGAGGAGTTCAATTTCTCTATGGGAGTCCCTCCGGAACTGTTTGAACGGTTGATGAAGGAAATTCTGGATAACCGTTTCCGGATAAAGGAGAAGGAAGGGGAAGAGGGGGGAAATGCCGCCGTCACCGCCGCTTCCCTCGTCCGGGGAGCGGGAAAATTCCTTAAACAGAAGGGCTGGCGCCTGGCGCTTATGGCGGTAGTGATACTGTTCTTGTTTATCCGGTGCGGGAGCTATTGGGCGTATTTGTTCCCCGGGAATTCCCGGAAAAGAACTGTCCGTCTCTATACCCATGCCCTTCACCGCCTCCGCCTCGCGGGCTTCAGGCGTCCCCGTCTCCTGGGAGGCGCCGAATGGGCCCGCGAATTGGACGAATCCCATGATATTGGCCTGTACCCGCTGTACCAGGACTACGCCAAAGCCCGGTACGACAGGGATTTCCCCCCGGAAGAAGCGGCATCGGCCCGTTCCCATTACTTCTTTTTCTCGAAACGGTACGTCAAAACAGTATCCCTGGCCCGGCGCATATTGGCATGGGTCCTTCCGCCCCTTGCGCTTTCCTGGCGGCAGGGGAAAAAGAAACGCGCCATGATAAAAACCCCGGTCCTGTTCCTCCTGGCGGCGCTTTCAGTCTTTAACCCCGGCATTGCGGGGGCCCAGGAAAGTCCCGGGGAGCTTACGGAAGATTCTTCCGCGGATAAATTATACAACAACGCCCTGGACGCCCAGCTCAAAGAAAACTGGGAACGGGCGATCTCCCTCTTTAAAGAAGGCCAGGAACGCTATCCTAATGACAGCCGTTTCTCCTGGACCCTGGGTTCCCTTTACTACAACCGGGGGCTTTATCTTTTGGCCTGGGAGGAATACAGAAAAACAGAAGTTCTGCTTCCCTATGATCCGGATGTGCTTTACCGCCTTTCCCGCGCTGCGGGACACCTCAACATGGACGCCCTTTCCGCAGAGTACCTGGAACGGGTCCTGGAAATTGCGCCCAATGACCGGGACGCCATAGGGAGCCTGGCATGGATGTACTACAAGCTGCACCGTCTGAGGGACGGGGAAAGACTGCTGTTGAACGCTATTGGCAAAATGGGAGAAGAGCCGGATTTCGCCATGACATTGGGAACCATTTATTCCGATATGTTCCGTTACGAAGAAGCCAAATACTGGTACCTCAGGGCCATTGAGGGGGGAGAAGAACTGGGGGACAGGGAATTTACCGCCGTTGCCCATTACAATCTTTCTATCCTGGAAAGCAGGTACTATAACTACGCCGAAGCCTTTGACAGGACCAATGCGTCCCTCTCCTCCTTAAACCGCGCCTCGGGCCGGCTTGCCCGGGGGGAAATATACATGCGCCGCCTGGAATTACCCCGGGCTTTTTCGGATTACCAATCGGCTTACGAAGTGGATACGTCTCCCCTGTCCAAGGTTAACCTGGCCCAGGCTTACCAGATCGCCGGGCGTTTGGAAGAGGCGCGGCTTTACGCCGAAAACTGCCTGGATTCCCGGGATCTTTCCTGGATGCTGAACTACGGCATTGACACCGTCAGGTACCGGCGGGATCTCCACGAGATCCTCTATAAAACCTACTCAGGACTCACAAAAACAGAAAACCGAAAAATATACGCCGGCGTCAGGGAAAATATCCGGGGATTTTTCTTAAGCCGGTACTACGCGGTTAAATCCGCCTCCCACCGCTATCTGTACCAAAAATACAGCCTTAAAGCGGCCCGTTCTTACGACGCCCAATCCAAAGGAAGCGCGGAGGGCGGGACCGCGTTGGACGCCCAGACGCAGTATTACAACGCATTCGAGGCTTATCCCGGGCGGGCCGGTTTCTATTTGAGAAACGCCCGGAATTTCGAAGTACCCCTCATCCCCGGGGCGGAACCCAGTTACGACGCGGAAGAAGGGGCGCTCCTAAAGGACCGGGCGCTTCTGTACAGGAGTATTCCTGCCTTTGATCCCCTCTGGGAACGGGATATGATCGCCGATACCTATACCGAACTGTGCCTTCAGCTTAGAGGAAGAAGAAACCGGCTTGAAAGGTGGGATGCGGCTGAACGGCTCTACGCGCTGAATAGAGCCAGCCTCAGGCAGAACGGGATACGCCTGCCGGTAGAGCTCGCGCTTACGCTCGACCAGGCCGCCAAACCCCGCCGAACGGAGAAGGTTCTTAGGCGTATCCTGGACAAAATAGGGATTGAGACGCCGGCGGGAGAATTCCGCGCAAGGGATAATAATTTTGGCAACCGCTACAGGCTCAGTATTACGGTGAGGGGTGAAGAAGCCCTCTGCGAACTCTACGACGGCGGCAGGGGAACGAACCTCTTCCGGCAGATTATTGCACTGCCCTCCCTCTCACGAAAAGACCTGGCCCTGTTCGCCGAAACTTTTGGAGACGCGGTCTTTATCGGATACTGATAAACGTTTATACTTAGGCTATGAAACATCAATCGAATATGCATCAAATATTAAAAGGTCCGGCGCGCCTTGGCTGGGGTTTCCGGCCTCTCCTTGCCGCGGTACTGGCGGCCTTTGTTTTCACCCTGAGCCTCCTCTCCTGCGCTTCAGGCGCCGCAGGCAGGGGCGGCCTTTATGGCGGGCTGGGACAGCCGGAAGACCCGGTCCCGTTTATGAAAGAGGTTAGAACCGGGACCCTCCCCAACGGGCTCCGTTACTATATCCTGCAAAATGCCCGGCCGGAAAACCGGGCCTTCCTGACCCTGGCGGTAAACGCCGGTTCGGTTTTGGAAACCGATGACGAGCAGGGGCTTGCCCACTTTGTAGAACACATGGCCTTTAACGGCACCGCCCGGTTCCCGGAAATGGAACTGTTGGACTACCTCCGTTCCCTGGGTATGCGTTTCGGCGCCGATGCGAACGCGTATACTTCCTACGACGAAACCGTATACGGCATTGAAGTGCCCACGGAAATCAGCGAAGACGGCTTGAAACATATTCCCGCAAAGGCCCTGGCGATGATCGACGACTGGACCTATGCCATTACGTTCGCCCCCGCCGATGTGGATGATGAACGCAGTATCATTATGGAAGAATACCGTACCAGACTCGGCGCAAACGAACGGGTTTTTCAGAAGATGATACCGGTACTGCTGCGGGGCTCCCCCTACGCGGTAAGGCGGCCTATCGGTCTCCCGGAAATTATCCAGAACGCGCCGGCCTCTACCCTTGAAGGGTTTTACAAGAAATGGTACCGCACAGATAACATGGCGGTAATTCTGGTGGGGGATTTTGACGGCGCCGCCCTGGAAGCGGAACTGGCCTCCCATTTTACCGCCCCCGCTCCTTCTGAGCCCACCGTCCGGCCCTATTACGAACTTCCAAAACCGGAAAAGGGCGGCTTCCGGGTGGAAATTATTACCGATCCTGAATATCAATACACCCGCATTGACGCCTATTATAAGGAAAATCCCCAGCCCCTCACGGGGACCATTGCCTCATTCAGACAGGGGGTACTAGAGATGCTCGTTTCCCAGATTATTGATAATCGTTTTGAGGAAGCGGTACTGAAGCCCGAAACCCCCTATTCCAACGGCGGCGTCTGGGAAAGCCGGTACGGCAGGGAATCCCAGTTTTATGTGTTCAGTGTGATTTCCAAACCGGGAACAGCCCGCGAAAGTTTTGCGGCCGTCATGCGGGAAAAAGAATCAATACTCCGCTACGGTTTTACCAACGCGGAAATTGACCGCGCCAAACGTTCTCTGGTTTCCAATCTTATGCGTATAGTATCGGAACAAGACCGGCAGCTGTCGAACCGGTACATTTCCGATTTTACCGCACATTTTCTGCGGAACGAGAATACGGCGGACCCTGAATGGGAACTGGAAGCCGTTACCCGGCTCCTTCCGGGCATTAGACCAAAGGAACTTACCCGGACAGTAAAAGATCACTTGGCCGGTAATGATCTTACCGTGATAGTGCTTGCCCCCGGTTCCGAGTCCGCCAATCTTCCCACGGAGGCGGAAATCCGTAAAATTGTTGCCGGAAGCAAGCGGTTAAGAATCAAACGGCCAAAGGAAACCGCCCTGGGTGACGAGCTTCTGGATCGGGAACCTGAGCGGGGTTCGATTACCGGCGAGAAGAAGGACGGGGATTCAGGCGCGGTACTCTGGGAACTGAGTAACGGCGCCCGCGTCATACTGAAAGAAACCGCCAATAAAAACAACGAAATAGTCCTTACCGCTTTGGCAAGGGGGGGCGTAACCGCGGCTTCGAAAGAAGAACACATTTCGGTGAGCCTTGCCGCGGAGATGGCGGAGGCTTCCGGTTTAGGTCCCTACTCCCGGACCGAGTTGGTACAAAAACTGGCGGGCAAACAGGCGGCCATTTCATTCTCCACCGCCGGTTTCTCCCGCGCTTTTAGCGGATCTACCACCACCGGGGATCTTAAAACCCTGTTTGAACTGCTTTACCTGGCTTTTACCCAGCCCCGTATCGAAAACAGCGCGGTACAGGCCCTGCTTGATCAGTACCGTACCAGCCTTGCCCAGCGGAAAGAAAAACCCGAAACGGTCTTCTCCGACGAAGTTAACCGCGTCATTTTCGGCGACAGTTATTACTTCCGTCCCCTTGAACTTGCCAGTCTGGAAAAGTTTGACATCGCGCAGGCCCGCGCCTTTCTTGAGAAGGCCGTGAATCCCGCCGACTACACCTTTGTGTTCACCGGAAACGTCGGCCTTGCCGGCGGCTTGACCGCTTTCCGCGATTATGTGGAAACTTACCTGGCATCCATTCCCCCAAAAGAAAGCTGGAACAGTTTTGCGGATATTAAAATCAACCGTCCGGTAAAAAGCGAACATACTGTTTACAGCGGCAAAGAAGAAAAAAGCATGGTCTTCCTGGGCTGGTTCCTGGGGGAAGCATGGACCGAAGAACGTAACGCGGCAGCATCGGTGTTGACCGAATACCTGGACATTAAACTCAACGAAGAAATCCGGGAAAAATTGGGGGGCGTTTATTCAATCGGCGTGAACGTTTCCTCCAATTTTCTGCCGCCCCAGGGAGAACTTATCATGAACAGCGTATTCTACTGCGATCCCAGCCGGGCGGTAGAGATTTCCAATGCGATAGAGACCCAGCTTAAATTGATTGCGGACGGAACTATCAATCAGGATACCTTTACCAAGGCGGTGGAAGCCCTGAAGAAGAGCCGCGAGGAATCTGAACAGTATAACGGTTTTATTGCTTCGTCCTATGCGAGACTCGCGGTTATCTACCAGGCGCCTCTCTCCAAATTCGACGCGGAGACGGCCCTCTACGAGGCGGTAAGATCCGATGACATTCAGGACATCTGCCGGAAACTCCTCCCCCAGGGCCCGGTACGGATAATACTTTACCCCGAAGGCTGGTCCGGAGTTATGCCGCCGGATAAAAAGTGAAACAATTACTGCGTGCGGGAATCATCTGTTTCAGTGTTCTCGCACTGGGGACCTTCCTCCTTTCCCTGTATAAAGCCGGCAGCCTGTATACCCAGTATACAGGCCCCGCCGCGGCCCCGTTAAATTACCATTTTGCCCTGTACCTGCCGGAGCCTGCCGCCGGGGCGGCAAGCCGGACTTCCCCTCCGGATGAAAACCGGGATTCATTTTTTTCCGGCATGGTCCTGGGGGCCGAACGGGCCGCAGAAGAAGTACATGCGGCCATTTCAATACATTCTATCGATCCTGAAAAATTTGAACTGGAAATGGCCTCCTATACCGGTGTTGACGGAGTCATTGTCTGTCCCTATTTGGACGACGCGTTGGCCCGCAGGCAGCTTGATAAACTGGGAAGCAGGCAGATACCGGTAGTAATTGTAAATCATAATATACCCAATGATCAGCCATGGCCCTTTATCGGGGCCAACAATTTTGATTTGGGCCGCCGAATTGGACAGGCCCTGGGACAGTCGGATAAGGGACCAATACAGCTGGCCATGGTTTACAGCGAAAAATCGCCGGGCATTTACGGCGAACGGGAACTTGTGGAAATGGGGATCATCACCGCCCTGGGAGACCGTCTTGAAACGCCTATCACCGGTTTTCGCACAAATCTTAATCCCCTGGACGCGGAAGAACTGCTCAACCGCATTTTCCGTTTTAGTTCCCCTTCGGCGGCGGGCATTAATACCATTGTCTTTACCGATCCCAGCGATACCATGGCGGCCGCCCAAACCCTGGTTGACATGAACCTGGTCGGTCATGTTCAGGTTATCGGCTTTGGGGATGATCCCGGAATCCAGGAAAATATCCGCAAAGGGGTCATCTCATTTACGGTGGCAATTGACCCTGAACGCATAGGCTACGAGGCGGTACGGTCCCTCCATGCGTTACGGAATACGGGCTATACTCCAACCGCCATTGATATGGGCATCAAAATTCTGAACCAGGGCGCGCTGCAATGACCACAGTGCCGCCCAAAACCCGGCGCGGGCATGTTTTCTCAACAGGAAAACTGCCTGCGGTACAGCTGTCATTCCCCCGGTCTATCCGTTCCAGAATGCTCTTAAGCATGGCGGGTATCTTTCTGCTCCTCGTTTTCTCAACAGGATACATACTCCTTTCGGCAAAAAATCTACAAACCCTGCTGAACCGCAGTTTTGAGCAGGAACGGTTTATAAAATCAATTCAGGATGATCTCGAAGCCTACCAGGGTCCCCTTCTGGATTACCTGTCCACCCGTTCTTCCAACGCCCTGGCAAAAATCCTGATTGACTCCCAGGCTTTGCGGTTTAAGATACCTTCTTACATATCTGTTACCAGTGATAAGGCGGCCCTGCGGGAACGGGAACTCTATTTCCTTATCCATGCATACCTCAACCTGGCCGAACAGGCCATGGAAGAAAAACGGGGCAGGAATATTACCGCCTATACCCGGACCTACAATGAGATGAGCGATTTGCTGGTATACATCAACGCGGAAATCGACTCCATCACCATCGAACGCTTCCGTAATCAAATGAACAACTACGGACTGTTCATTGCCGCCGCCGGCGACATTCAAATTTTGGACATGCTGTTCATCATTTTTATTTCAGTTTTGGTAGTATTACTGCTTCTCAGTGCGGTAAGCAGCATTACCGCTCCCCTGGTCAGACTTTCTTCCATGGCCGTTGAACTTTCCATGGGAAACTTCAATATTGATGATATTGCCACAGGTTCCGTCAAAGAAATGGATCAGGTAGTAGAAGCATTTAACCGGATGAAAAAAGAAATCCGCAACTATATTGAGGAAATCCGCTGGCAGGAAAACATTAAAGAAGAGTATATGCGGGAACGGATGCGGAACATGAAAATGGAGGGACTGGTGCGGCACATGGAAATCTACACCCTCCAGGCCCAGATGAACCCCCATTTCCTCTTTAATACCCTGAATACGGGAATGCAGCTTGCTATTGTAGAAGGGGCCGACCGCACCAGTGAATATATGGAATACCTGGCCAAACTATTCAGACACAATATCCGCAACAAAGAGATTATCGTGCCCCTGCGGCATGAGATAGAAGGGCTTAACTACTACTTTTATATCCTGAAAGTGCGGTTTCCCAAAAACCTGGATCTCGTCCTGGATTACGGTGAATCCCTCCTGGATTCCTGCAAAGTACCGGTTTCCATACTCCAGCCTCTGGTGGAAAACTGCGTCATCCACGCATTTAAGGATACCGCGGCGGAAACTGCCGAACAGGCGATCCGTAACCTTATCATGGTAAAGGTGGAAAAGCAGGGCGGCCGTCTTGTGCTTTTAGTCCGGGACAACGGCCGGGGCATAGACAAAGAAACCGCAGAAATACTGCTTCACCCCCAACACATGGATGAACCGTCAGTGTCCCGGCTGACGGGGCTTGAAAATGTAATTCAACGGCTTTACTTCTTCTATCCCGGCGATCCGCAGGTCATCTCCATAGAGAGCGAAACAGGGAAGGGAAGCGCCATTACCATCTGCATTGATACCGGGAGGGAGCCATGTATCGCGTTCTAGTGGTGGATGATGAGGAACCGGCGCTGGACAGCTTCGAATTAATGCTGAAAAACAGCGCGCATTTTGTTTTGACCGGGAAAGCCCGTTCGGGGTACGAAGCGCTCAATTTAATCACCAACATAAAGCCTGATCTTGTTTTTATGGATATAAATATCCCCGGAAAAAACGGCCTTGAAGTAATTGAGGAAATGAATAAAAAAAATCCCTCCACGGTCTTTGTCCTCTCTACCGCCTATGAACGGTTTGACCTTGCCCAAAGAGCCATTCCCCTGGGGGTCTTTGAATACCTGGTAAAACCGATCTCAAAAAATACGTTTACTGCCGCCCTTGAAAAAGTCCGGATTTACCTGGACGCCCGGCTTCCTCTTCCGGAACAATTCCCGGAGGAGAAGCAGGAAAAGGAACACTTTCTTCGCAAGCTCATCTGGAAGCCCATGAGCCGGGAGGATTGGGAAAAATACCGGGAAAAATTCGGCTTCCCCTCAGGCAAGGGATTGGTTTGTCTTTTTGAACTGGGGGAAGCGCCGGACAGCGCCGGTCTTTTAATTGCGGAGAAACTCTCCCTTTGTTACCACTGCAGCTGTGACATATTAAGCAGTTTAGGCCTTTACTTTTTCTCCGGAAACTTCGAAAAGGACGAATTGGAAGCCGCCCTGGAAAAGGCCGTCAGGGAAACCCTTCCTGCCGGAGGCTTCCAATACGGCCTGGGCGGCCTTTACAGCGGACAGGATCTGTACCTTTCCTGCAGTGAAGCCCTGGAGGCGCTCCGGCAGAAACAGAACGGCGGCGAAACGGGGAACCGGGAGCGGCTGCGCCTCATCCAGCTCCGCAGAAGAATCGGCGTAGCCCCGCCCGCGGAATCAGAGGCGCTCTTTGAAAAACTCTGGCAGGGTGTTTTTGAATCCCTGGAATTTTCCGCCGCAAAAGCGGAAATGGCGTCGGTGTTTAAATTCCTCATAGACGATTGTACCGGCTGTTACAGCAGCAATCCGGACGCGGTCCCGCTCTTTTCCGCTGCGGAAGAGATCATGCCCCTTAAGGATATCGGCGCCTGGAAAGCCTGGGCCGGCGGGGCCTTTGAACAAATTCTCCGTCATGCGGCCTCCCGCCGCAAGGCGGCCTTTCCCATTCCCCTCATCAGGGCCATGGACTACATTCAGGAACACTACACCGAACCTATTCAGCTCCACGATGCCGCCGAATTGACCCAGGTTTCCGACGCCTATCTGAGCCGGCTTTTCTCGGAACACCTGCGGGTCAATTTTATAGATTACCTTACGGATCTCCGCCTTGAAGCGGCGGAAAAACTGCTCCGGGAACCGGGCAGGACTGTAAAAGAAATCGCCTACGCCGTAGGCTACCAGGACCCCAATTATTTCAGCAAGATCTTCAAAAAAAATACCGGTATATCCCCCCGGGATTTCGGAGCAAATACATGAAATCAAAAACTGCCCTTTTCCTGATCGCCATTTTACTGTTTTCCTGTTCCGGTAGAAATCCTGTTCCCCATTCAGAACAGTACCGTCCCGCCGATCCGGTTCCCGCGGCGGCAAACCGGACAGGAAGGGTTCCGCCCCAGGAAGAAAAGAAAACCACCATCGGTTTTTCCATAGCCACCGATACGTTTATTCTGGAGCGGTGGAACAAGGATGTAAAGGTCTTTTCCGGGGCTGCCCAGGAATTGGGGGCCCGGGTGATCGTCCAGCTTTCCGCCGGGGGGACTCGGGAGCAGATCGCCCAGATCAACTACATGGTCAATCAAAACATTGATATCCTGGTGGTTATCGCCCATGACACCGAGGAGCTTGCCGGGGCGGTTAAGCAGGTGCGGGACGCCGGTATCCCGGTAATCGCCTACGACCGGCTCATCGTGGGGACCCCCCTGGACGGGTATATCTCCTTCGACAACCGCATGGTGGGCCGCTTTTTCGGGGAGGCCCTTACTACGGCGGTCCCCCGGGGAAAATACCTCGTGGTAAACGGTTCGGTACACGATTATAACAGCTACGAAGTGAACGCCGGACTCCACGAAGTTCTTGACCCGTTCATCAAATCCGGGGCTATCCGGCTCGAAAAGGAAATATGGCTTGAGGAATGGAGTTTTGACGAAGCCCTGGAAAAAATCGGGGCGATTTTTGAGGAATCCACCGGGTTTGACGCCATTTCCTGCGGAAACGACGCCATCGCCAGCGCGGCGATTCAGCTTTTGGCGGAACGGCGTCTTGCCGGGAAGGTGGCGGTCGTCGGCCAGGACGCGGAACTCATCAGCTGCCAGCATATCGCGGAGGGGCTCCAGCTCATGACGGTCTACAAGCCCATCGGCAAACTGGCGGCCCGGGCGGCCCGGCTTGCCATGGCGGTTGCCCTCAAAGAAGAGTTCCCCTGCGACACATGGCTGGATAATGAGAGCGGGGTGAAGATCCCTTCCTACGTAGAAAAACCCATCGCGGTAAATAAGGATAACATGGATGTAGTTATCCGGGACGGATTCCACTCCAAGGAAGATATATACCGGAACCTCGGGCAACGCTGATTAACTTGACGCCAATAAATCAGTGCTTCCATCGGACTATGAAAATATTGATGTCATTTTTTTACCTATTGGAGAGGACCGGCTTATCAAAAGGATAGATTTTTCCCCTTTTTTGTAAAAAAATTACGCTTTTCAAATGTTTATTATAAAGATATGATAAGAAAATACAATTCTATTCTTGGAGGAAAAAGAATGAAAAAACTCAGTTTGATTCTTGTTATTGCGTTGGTCGCAGGGGGCATGGTATTTGCCGCCGGCGGAAACCAGCAGAGCGGCGGCGCCTCTTCCGGGCCCCTGCTTATCGGTATTGCCATGCCGGAAACCACCGTTCTGCGGTGGGTAAAAGACGGGGCCAGCCTTAAATCCGAAGCTGAGAAGCGGGGTTACCGGGCGGAACTCCAGAACGCTAACGGCGATCAGGTTCA
>JAITNM010000291.1 GCA_031290475.1 Treponema sp.
GGGGTACCATGGGCCAATACCCGGTGGTGGACGTGGAAGTGGCCATCATTGACGGCAAGTATCACCCGGTGGATTCTTCGGAACTGTCCTTCAAGCTCGCCTCCCGGAACGCCTTCCGGAAAGCCATGAAACAGGCCGGCCCCACCCTGCTGGAACCCATCATGAACCTGACCGTCTTTGTGGAAGAAAAGTACCTGGGAGACGTGATGAGCGACCTTTCAGGCAAACGGGGCAAGATCCTGGGCCAGGACTCGGTGGGCGGCATCGCGGAAATCCGCGCCGAGGTTCCCCAAGGGGAGCTGCTGCGCTACTCCATTGACCTCCGCTCCATCACGAGCGGCACCGGCTCCTTTGGCGTGGCTTTCGACCACTACGCGCCGATCTCGGGCCGCATTGCCGATGATGTGATCAAAGCCGCCGAAGCCTTCCACGTAAAAGAGGAAGAAGAGTAGGATTTCCGCGAGGGCTTCCCGCTTTTTTTAGGGAAACGCTGATTAACTTGACGCTAATCAGCGCCCCGGTAGAGGACTTTTCCCACCCTTATGAAGGCCGGTATGGCGGTAAGGATCAAGAGTCCCCAACCCCAGAAGTAATGCTGCCCGTAAAAGGCCCAAAAACAGGAGGCCCCCAGGAAGAGCAGGAAAGGGATGGCGCAACAGGAGAGGATCTTCATCCATCCGTACAATTTCCGAAAAAGTCCGGCGAGAAAGACAAGCCCCAGGGCCAGGGAAGTCCAGAGCAGGGGAACCAGGACCAGAAAGACCGGATCCCGCTCCGCGCTCCAGCCGATGGAACGGAGTATGTTCCCGGGAATAAGCCAAAAAAGGACGAATTTGCTTGATTCCACCCCGGCAAAGAGGTGAAACAGGGAAAAAAGTATAAAGACCAGCAGGGGCAGAACTACGGGAAAGAGGACAATATCTACCAGGCTAAAAAACCAGCGGGAAAGGCCGAAATCCAGGGGTTTAATAAAAGAACCGGCTAAATAGTGGGTTAATCCCGAAAGAGTTCCGAAAACCAGGGCCCATAGGACGCCGGCGCCCCCTCCGCCGGAGGACCCCGTATCCAGGGAAGACCAAAAAAACAGCGCCAACGGGACCCAGAGCATACAAAAAACACTCATACCCGGAAAGCCTACCATAAAGAGACCGGGCTAAACAAGGTTACTGGACAAAGTGTCCCCGTATCTGATATAATAAATTTGACGTTTTCGGGGCGGGGTCTTGACTGCCATTGCGGTCCTGGCGAAGTGTTTCCGGAAAGTATATTGAGGAGGTCAGTTGGCGGATAAGGATTTAAGGATTAATGAACAAATTCGGGTGCGGGAAGTTCGCCTGATTCGGGATGACGGGGAGCAGCAGGTATTACCCACCGCCGAAGCCCTGGCATTAGCCCGGGAGGCGGCGGTGGATCTCGTGGAAGTCGCCCCCCAAGCGGCGCCTCCGGTAGTCAAGATCATGGACTACGGTAAGTTCAAATTCGAAAATGAAAAAAAGGTCCGGGATTCCAAAAAAAAGCAGAAATTGCTTAAGCTCAAGGAGATCCGGATGCAGCCCAAGATCGACGAGCATGATCTGGATTTTAAATCAAAGCACGTGAGGGAATTCCTTGGTGAAGGTAACAAGGTTAAAGTAACGGTCCGTTTCCGGGGCCGGGAACTTGCCCATACCGAACTGGGTTTGGATGTTCTTAACGATGTGTTGAAACGAGTGGAAGGGGAATATGTGATGGACAAGGCTCCGGCTATGGAAGGCCGGTTTATGTCCATGGTTTTAAGCCCTAAATCCACTAAAAGCGGTGGGCAGCCGAAAGGCGATGCCGGCAAAGTATAGGGCCGATTTTAGGTCCTTCGCCGCCTACTTTGATCGAAAAGAGGAATTGTATGCCTAAGATGAAAACCAAAAAGAGCGCCGCCAAGCGCTACTCCTTTACCGGTTCCGGAAAGGTTAAGTACAAGAAACAGAATCTCCGTCATATACTGACCAAGAAATCAAGCAAACGGAAGCGGAATCTGCGTCACGCCGGAATTTTATCCAGTGACAATGTGGGGGTAATCAAGAAAAAGCTCCTGCCCTATGGCTAGGGCAACGCTGATTAACTTGACGCTAATCAGCGTTGCCATTTACGTCATAGCAGGACGGCATAGAAACCAGAGGTAATTTAATATTTTAAGTATAGAGGAGTTAGACAATGTCGAGAGCGATAGACGGGTCCAAACGTAAAGACCATCGTAAGAAAATATTAAAGCAGGCTAAGGGCTATTGGGGAAGGCGTCATTCCAACTATAAGGTTGCTAAGGATGCGGTTACCAAGGGATTGTTCTACGCGTACCGGGATCGGCGGGACCGGAAAGCTGATTTCCGCAGGATCTGGATCATCAGGATCAACGCGGCTTGCCGGCCCGAGGGGATAAGCTATTCCCGGCTTGTGGCAGGTCTCGCTAAGGCGGGTATAGCCATCAACCGGAAGGCGCTGGCAAACCTGGCGGTATCGGATGAGGCGGCGTTTAAGGCGGTAGTAGCCCAGGCAAAAACAGCCTTAGGGGCGTAGCATGATCAACCTTGAGCAAATCAAGCTATTGGAATCCAAAGTTGTCAAGGCGATTGACATTGTTACCCGGGTTACCGAGGAAAACGCGTATTTGAAGGGCAAACTGGAAACCTACCAGATGCGGATAGAAGAGCTTGAGGTTTTGATTCAACGTTTTAAAGAAGATCAGGGGCTTATTGAGGATGGAATCCTCTCTGCCCTGGATCGGCTCAGCCAATTTGAAGCGGCTATCGAAAAGAGCCTTAGCCCGGCAAAGCAGCCTGAGGCCAAAGAAACCAGGGGGGACTCAAAAAAAGCCCCGGCGAAGCCGCAGGTTCCTTCCGAAGAAAAGCCTTCCCCTGTTGCGGCGGATTCGGCGGTGGAAGAGGAAGTTCCTTCCCAAATGGCGGAAGAGACCAATTCCGGCGGCGCCCTTATGTTCGAAGTATCTGAGGAAGAAGAAGAAGATTCCCCCGAGGGAGAGGGCGGCGAGGTCGAAATAGCGGAACTGGATATTTTTTAAGGAGCGGGCGTGGCGAAAAGCAATCTCCGTATTGATATGCTGGGGACTTCTTTCTCCATATCAACCGATGAAGACGCCGCGTATCTGGAAAGCCTCCTCAACCGTTATCGTATCAAAGTCCAAAATACCCAAAAAAAGACCGGAGTAGGGGATCCTCTTCAGTTGTCCATTGTCACGGGGATTATTCTCTGCGACGAAATTGAACAAATTCAGAAGCGCCGGGGCGGCCCGGTCAGCTCCCCCGACGACCTGGACGAAGCGGAACGGCTCACCCTTGACCTCATCACCAGGATAAACCAGGTCTTGGAAAACGGTGCGGTAAAGGGGAAAACGGGGCGGATCTTCAAGCTGGAAAACCCGGTAAAACACTACCCCTGGGGGTCCCCCCGGCTTCTGAGCGAATTTTTGGGGAAACCCAACGAATCGGGCGAAAGCTGGGCCGAACTCTGGATGGGGGCCCGCGGGGAAAGCCCCTCGGTTGTTATAGACAGCGAGGCCGGGGGACTGCGGAGGAGCCTGGGAGAGCTTATCAAAAAAGATCCCCGCCGGTACCTGGGGGAAAAGGTTAACGCCGAATTCGGAGAACTTCCCTTCCTGTTCAAGCTCCTGGCGGCGGACAAACCCCTTTCAATTCAGGTCCACCCCGGCCTTGAACAGGCAAAAGCCGGCTGGGAACGGGAAAATGCCGCAGGAATTCCCCTGGACGGGCCTGCGCGGAACTACAAGGATCCTAATCACAAGCCGGAAATTCTTTCCGCCCTTACCCCCTTCCGGGCCTTATGCGGATTCCGGAATATACCGGAAACCATCAAACTTCTGGATCTTTTTGGCGGAAAGGGGTGGAAAGACCGGGGCGATAAGCCGGCCGTACATCTGTCGGCGGCCCTGAAGAGCGAATTTGCCCGGCTCAGAGCATGTCTTGAGGCAGGTAACGGACTATCAGACTTTTTTTCCGCCCTTTTAGAGATGGATAATGAAGCCCGCCGCGATCTGGGGGTGTATACCCTGGCCCAATGTCCCCAACTGGAACAGGATTACCCCGAATATTTCGAAGAATGGCTTACGGCGGCATCTTTTGCCCGGCTTTACCCCGAAGATCCTGCCATAATTGCCCCCCTTTATCTCAATTTGCTTAAGCTTGAGAAGGGAGAGGCGATCTACCTTCCGCCGGGAACGCTTCATGCTTACATTGAAGGTTTTGGGGTTGAACTCATGGCCAACTCGGACAACGTGCTCCGGGGAGGGCTTACGGCAAAACACATGGACAAGGAGGAACTCAAACGTATCCTCAGTTTTACCCCCTATCACCCCGGGATCCTCAGGCCGGCAGGGGTCCCCCCGGGTGAAGGCTGGCTATTTTACCCCACCGGCGTCAGGGAATTTACCCTGGGAACCGCCTCCAGCCAGGGGGAAGGGATCCCCCTGCCTGAGGGAAAGCCGGCAATCGTCCTGGTAACCGAGGGAGAAGCGGTTATTTCCGCCGGAGGGGAAGCGGAAATAACCCTCAGGAGGGGGGAGAGCGCCTTTGCGGCGCCTGCGGAAAGGGAAGAGCTTATGCTGAGGGGAAATTTTAGGGTATACGCGGCCTTCCCCGGTTCGGTCCAGCCCTGAATTTTTGAATATAATGAAAATTTTCGTTGATGCCGATTCCTGTCCCCGGCAAGCCCGGGAACTGGTGCTCCGTTCGGCAAAACGGACGGGCCGGAGCGCCGTATTCGCGGCAAACCGGCCTATTCCGGGTATCGCCGGGACGGAGGCGGTCATGGAACTCTGCCCCCCGGGTGAAGGCTCGGCGGACAACCGCATAGTGGAACTGGCCCGGCCCGGCGACATGGTGATAACCAGGGACATACCCCTGGCGTCCCGGCTTGTGGCAGGGGGGATCCTGGTTATGGACGATCGGGGCCGGGTGTACACGGAGAACAATATCCGGGAACGGCTTTCTATCCGGAATTTTATGGTGGATTTGGCGGAGAGCGGCTTAGGCGCCGAAAGGATTGCCTCTTACGGGAAAAAAGAACTGAAGGCCTTTGCCGACAGTTTCGACCGTGAACTCAACCGGCTCCTTAAGGAAGCCCGGCCCTCTCCATCCACAAGCCCGGCAGGCTCCTAGGAGCCTGTCGGACTTGTGGATTTTTGCGCCAAAACTAACGCAAAAATCCACGATAAACCGGCTCCTTGGGGAGTTTGCAAGGTAGAATTTTGCGATAAATCGCAAAATT
>JAITNM010000004.1 GCA_031290475.1 Treponema sp.
GCAAGCGATCACCTGGTGATGGCCTATGCCCACACGTACGGTTTTTCCGTTACCCTTTCGAATTGTTCGAATAATTACGGTCCCTATCAGTTTCCGGAAAAGCTCATCCCCCTGATGATACTGAATATGCTGGAAGGCAAACCGCTTCCGGTTTACGGGGACGGCAAAAACATCCGGGACTGGCTCTTTGTGGAGGATCACAACAGCGCCATCTGGACCATTATGCAGAAGGGCGTTATCGGCGGGAAATACAACATCGGCGGCGAAAATGAGTGGGAAAATATCAAGCTCCTCCAATCACTGATAGAGATAGTGTCTAAAAAGGCGAAGCTGGACGCAGAAAAGGTGCAGAGTACCATCACCTATGTAAAAGATCGCCCCGGCCATGACCGCCGCTATGCGATTGACTGCTCCCGGATAAAGCAGGAAATGGGCTGGAAACAAAGCGTCAGTTTTGAGGAAGGCCTAAGCAGGACTGTAGACTGGTATCTTTCCAACACCGATTGGATTAACAGTATTCGTAGCGGCGACTACCAGCGCTGGATGGAGCTGAACTATGGGACGCGGTAATGGTTGATATCCTCACTGAAGCTGCCAAGAATGTCCCTGCCAATGTGCGGAACCAGGGAGAACGCCTGTGCCAGGATGACCGATGCGTTATCCTGTCCCAATCTCCGCTGTTGGTCGAATTCATGATTGCCCCGGCGGATGATGAACCGGGCGATAAAAAACAGGAAAATCAAAATCCGGTAAAATATAATTTTCACCTGGATGGTAATGGACATATAACGGCGGTAGTATCGCTGCCGGAAAAGAAAACATCGAAACGGGCAGTTGAAAAAAACGGCGATAATGCCGTGGTTTGGGAAAGCGGTAGTTACGCCTGCCTCCTGCGATATGATCAGGAATTAAAGCAGCTTGACCCCAAAGATAAGTACGACTATAAAAAGTACAGCCGCCAGGGAATGATCCAGCGGGTTCTGGAAGAACGCCGGGTTAAGGCTGAAAAGACCCGGTACCGGATTGACTGGGCTCCCAATATCTACGGCGATCATATCCTGACCAATGAAGCCGGGGTGAGGTACACGGTTTTTCTCCGGGATTTTGAGAATGAGACCGGTTATAGCGATAGCGCCGATGCCGCATACAATAAACTCGGTACGACAAAGCACATTATGTACGCCTTCAACCGGTTCAAGGCGGACAAAAAGCTCTACGATAAGCTGGACAAAAACTTTCCGTTTATTGAGATTTACTGTGATCCTTTAAACGAATATAAGATAAGCTGGTTTTATCCCGGTGAATTGCCGCCGGAAGAACATGCGTTGATTTCCCGGTTTTTCAAGGCCGGAAAGGTTATTGAAGACCCCCAGGTAAAGTCTTTTCTGCAATTTATCGAAGAGGCGGAGCAATACGAAACCATTCGTATCCGTCCCGAAGTGCGGGAAAAGGTTGAGCGCTGTTACGAAGACCTATTGCTTGCGGAACTGCGGGAAAAAACCAAATGGGATTTTTCCTGTATTAAGACCGAACTCTTTCCCTATCAGAAGGAGGGAACCGGGTTTGTACTTTTCCGCAAGGTTGCCATCATCGCCGATGAAATGGGCCTGGGCAAAACCATCCAGGCAATAGCGGCGGCGATATTAAAAAAACAGATCTTCGGATTCCGGAAAGCCCTGGTGGTATGCCCGGCCACTCTGAAATCCCAATGGAAAAAGGAGATTGAAAAATTTTCCGATGAAAAGGCGTTGATCCTTTCCGGCCTGCCGAATCAGCGGGAACGGCAGTATCTGGAAGAGGACAGTTTTTTCTTCATTGTTAACTACGAAACTGTTTTGCGGGACAGCCGCGCAATCAATCGGGCGGATTTCGATATTCTGATTCTGGATGAAGCCCAGAAGATCAAGAATTATGAAACCAAGACCGCTTCGGCGGTTAAACGCCTAAAGGCAAAACACAAACTGGTGATCACCGGTACCCCGATTGAAAACCGGCTTATTGATATCTATTCGATTATCAATGCCCTGGACCCCTATTATTTGGGGCCCCTCTGGGAGTTTTCGTATCAGCATTGCCTTTTTGATCCGGTTAAGCCGAACAAAATAAACGGCTATTACGATCTGGACAAATTAAAGGATCGCCTGGCAAGTATAATAATCCGCCGGGAAAAATCCGGCGTTTTGAGCCAGCTTCCCGCCGTCCAACAGCGGGATGTTCCGGTGGAGCTTACCGATCTTCAAAAGGAACTCCACGCCGGTTTCATGCTCGGCATTGCTAAAATTCTCAGGAAAAAATTCCTGACCCCTTATGACATCCAGCGGCTTAACCTGCTCCTGAACAGCGCCCGGATGGTATGCGATTCTACTTTCTTGATCGACGATAAAACCCATGATTCCCCCAAGCTGCTTGAGCTTGAAGATATTCTGTTTGAAAAACTGGACATAAAAAACAGCGGCCATAAGGTTATCATCTTTTCCGAATGGATCAGGATGCACAAGCTTATCGGGGAACTGTTGCGGAAACACAAAATCGGTTTTACGGAACTGAACGGCACGGTGCCGGTGAAAGCCCGCGGAGACCTGATCAAAAATTTTGAGAACGACCCCCAGTGCAAGGTTTTTCTTTCTACCGAAGCGGGCGGTGCGGGCCTCAACCTTCAGGTCGCGGATATTTTGATCAATTTTGAATTGCCCTGGAATCCGGCCAAAAAAAATCAGCGCATCGGCCGTATTGACCGGTTGGGCCAAAAGAGCGCAAAGCTCACGATCTACAATCTGATTAGCAGGAACTCCATCGAACAGCAAATCGCCGCAGGACTCCTGGTAAAACAAAGCCTTTTTGAGGGGGTCCTTTCCAAGAACAGCGACCTTACCTATGTTGATTTTTCGACGAAGGGCCGCTCCCAGTTTATTCAGCAGATTGAAGCCATCATCAATGGGCAGGAACAACCGGCGGAGGCGTCCCCGGCTGAGCAAACGCCGCCTGCGGAGGGCAAAAAAGCCCAGACGGTCCCCGAGCCGCAGTATTCCGGGACGGAACAGCAGGTTAAGCAGGTGCGGGAGTTGGAGCAGGTTTTAGCGAGCGGTATGCAATTCCTCGCCGGTCTTTTCAAAATGTCCACCGGGGCGGATCTTGCCATGAAGGACCAGAAGATTGAGATTGACCCTCAAACCGGCGAAGTGGTTATGCGGTTTAAGGTGAAGCAGCAAGATAAGGAAATATAGTGGTCTTTTCGGAAGATAAACGCATTATAGGCACAAAACGGTATGCCGCATTTCAGAAAATGTGTTCTGAGGCGGGAGCGTTTGCTGTTCGGGATGCAAAAGAACGAGGATTGCCGGTTACCTATGTAGAGAATGACCAAATAGTGAAGGAATATATCGACGGCAGGAAAGAGATTCTTGGAACAGTTCCTCCGCGGGTAAATGTCGGAAAGAAAGTTTTTATCATTCCCGAATCAAAATGAGTAACCGGATTAAGCGTTTGCGGATTTTTGCCGGGCCGAATGGTTCAGGTAAATCCACTCTGTATGATTATCTGATTAGAGTCCGTGCGTTTAATTCATATTTTCATATAAACCCGGATGTGGTTGTTCGGGATTTATCGGTGTCCTTCAATATGGATAATTGGCCGGTTAGTTTTACCAAAGATGAGTTAATAGGATTTTTGGATACCTCGCCTTTTCAGGCATTAGTTTCCTTTCAATTTACGGACTTGATAAGTATTCATGGCAAAACTATTGTCTTATTGGACAGAACATTTGCAGATCTAAGTTATCTTGCCGCCGCGCTGGCGGATTTTTTACGGCATAAAATGTTTGAATCCGATTCGTCCTTTTCGTTTGAATCGGTATTCTCCCATCCGTCAAAAATTGAGGAGATTGAAACCGCTAGAAAAGCAGGATATAAAACGTATCTTTATTTTATCGCCACATCTGATCCACGGATAAATTTACAACGGGTTCAGAGCCGGGTTGACTCCGGTGGTCACGATGTGCCTGTAGAGAAAATTCAGGAACGGTATTATCGGACTCTGGGGAATCTTTACCGGTCATTTCTTGCCGCAGACCGGGTTTTTTTCTTTGATAATTCTGATATTAATACTACCGGCTCCTACGAATTTTTTGCGGAAAAAGACGCAAACAGGCTGCATATTTTGAATCCGCAGACCTCCCCTCAGTGGTTTAATGAGTATCTTTTAAAAATGCTATGATACTTGACGGCTTGCTGAATAGTAACGAAATAGGAGGAAATTAGGATGGAAGATTTCGCGAAGTACCTTAATCCAAAATTGCTGATTATCGCGGCGCTTATCTATGTGTTAACCGAGATAATAAAACGTACTCCGGTATGGGTAAAACTGCGGAAATGGGCCGCGCTGTACATCCTGGCGCTTTCCCTGATTTTTACCATACCGTATTGCGTTGTCATTCTCAACGAATCCTTTACCGTGCAAACCGTGTTCTTGGCCCTGATACAGTCGGTGTTTGTCGCCGGGCTTAACGTACTCGTGTACGAAGGAGTCGCCAAGAACGTAAAAGAAGCGATGAATAATCAGAAAGGGCAAAAGGATAATACAGGCGACAAAGCGGATGAATAAAATCGTTGAAGCGATAAATTATGGTTTAATCGTTACAGCAATCCATTAAAACAAGGTAAAGTATAATTTGCCCCCAACCCGTCCTCCGTGGTAGACAGAAGACGCGTTATGCGCAGCCGGGGGAGGCTGAGGTTTCTGCTAACAAGGAGAGTGGAGAAAGGAAATATTATAACAGTATGAGGCTATTGCATAAATAATATGTTTATTTGAGATGTACTTTTCTATAATGATGATATATACTATTTATTAGAGGTCCTTACAAAACTTCAGTTTTGAAAGAGTTGCCTTAGATTTTAGATTGAAAAATGAAATGTGGTATTAGGCGCCAAAATGAAACATGAAGATTTAAAAATTGGTATAGCCCTTTCAGGCGGCGGCATCCGGGCGAGTATTTTTCACCTGGGGGTTTTTAAATCCCTGGCGGAAAACGGCCTGTTAAGCAGGATTACCCATATATCTTCAGTTTCCGGGGCAAGCCTTTGCGTAGCCCTGATTTTTGCGAAAAACGGCAATCGCTGGCCTTCGGATGAAGACTACCTGAACAAGGTACTGCCCAAAATAGAAACAATCATATTAAACAATAATATCCAGAAGGCGGCTTTGCTGCGACTGCCCGTTTCTCCGGGGTTTTGGGGGAATCATGTGGGCCTTATCGCCAAAATGCTGCGGGAAAAGTGGGGTATAACCGGAACTCTTCGGGACCTTGGCGACTTGCCTGTTTGGGATATTAATTGTACTACCATAGAAACGGGAAAGCGTTTCAGATTGAGAAAGGACAGTATGGGGGATTACGAATTAGGGTATGTCAAAGATCCTGATTTGCCCATAGCCGATTTGGCCGCCGCATCGGCGGGTTTTCCGATACTCATCGGTCCCTATGCCCTTGATACCCGCAAATTCCAATGGGACAAAAAACCGAGGGAAAATACTTACCACCTTTGGGACGGGGGCGTGTATGACAACATGGGGCTTGAGGCGTTATATAAAAGCGGCAAGGGTTTGACTTTCGGCGTTAATTATCTCATTATCAGCAACGCCTCAGGCCCTATCGGATATATGGAACGGAAGAGCAATTTATCCGCCAAGAACCTGAAGCGTTTACTGGACATCGCCATGGATCAGGTCAACGCCCTGCGCAGCAGGGATGTCTTTTCCAATGTGTTGAAGGAGAATGACGGCCTGTATGTAAACATCGGCAATTCGGCGCAGAAGATTGTTGATGACAGTAAAATCGAGTCTGAGGTTGGGAAAAAATTGATTGAAAGCTGCATGAGCGCCGAGGATGCGTTAAAAGTGCGCAATTATGCTACCACACTGGACAGCCCTTCCCGGGAGAATTACAGCCTGATCCTGCGTCACGGTTATGAAAATGTCAAATGCTGTTATACCTGCTTTTATTCGGGATAAGGATTAAAACAATGGTCTGTAAAATAAAAAAACATATACTGTTTATAGTGGTTTTAACGGCTTTCCTGATAGCTTGTCAAACCCAGCCAACGGCGTTTGAACAGGTTCGCGGCACAAAAGCCGAGCTGCAGCAGTTCTTTACGCAAATGCCGAAGGGCGGCGACCTGCACAATCACCTGACCGGTTCCGCGTATGCCGAAACCTATTTCAGAATTGCCCTGGATAGAGCCCTCTGGCTCGATAGGCAAACCTACAAGCTGTATACCGAAAA
>JAITNM010000029.1 GCA_031290475.1 Treponema sp.
TATGTTAGGCATTATTACGAGAAAGCCCAGGGATTATAAAATAAGAAACATTGGTATGGTGATACAAACGCCAAAGGAATTTATAAAAATGAATGCCGGATTGTTTAAAGAAGAAGATAAGGAACAATAATCGAAAGCGGCAAAACCGCACACAGGACTGTATGCGCTTCGGGCGCTTTGCGCCCCCGGGGTTCAGTTGGCTAGGAGTTTGCCGGACTTGTGGATTTTTTTGCCATAAAGGAGTAAAAATCCCGATAAACCGGCTCATTGCGGTTAAAGCCCGGCAAATTCCTGGCGCGGCTTCAGAAAATGATTGTTTTCATAGCCCCTTTGTATTAGAATTAAGATATTATGCATAATTTATTTATAGGATTTACCTCATTCACCCTTCCTCAGGGGGTTATGATCGCCGTGGGCTTGTTATTGATATTCCTGGCGGTTAAAAAAGAGTACGAGCCCATGCTTCTTTTGCCTATCGGTTTCGGTACAATTCTGGTAAATTTGCCCCTGTCCGCAGTATGGTCTTTCGAAGGGGAGCCGGGTTTCCTCCAGCTCCTTTTCAACGCGGGGATTACCACAGAGCTCTTCCCGGTGCTCATCTTTATCGCCGTGGGCGCCATGTGCGACTTCGGCCCCATGTTCAAGAATCCGGTGATGATGTTCTTCGGCGCCGCCGCCCAATTCGGCATTTTTGCGACCATTATTTTCGCGGTCATCCTGGGTAAGACGGTACCCTTTCTGTCTGACTTTCAGGATCTCAGGGTAGCCAGCGCCATCGGCATTATCGGCGCGGCCGACGGGCCCACGTCCATCTTCGTGGCCACCCGTTTCGCCCGGAAATACTTAGGCCCCATTTCGGTGGCCGCATATTCCTATATGGCCCTGGTCCCCCTGATCCAGCCCCCGGTAATCAGGCTCATTACCACAAAAAAAGAACGGCAGATAAAAATGATCGCCCATGACGCGAATATCCCCAAGAGCCTCAGAATTTGTTTTCCCATTGTGGTCACGGTAGTGTCCGGGTTAGTCGCCCCCATCAGCGTGCCCCTGATCGGTTCCCTCATGTTCGGCAACCTCGTCCGGGAATGCGGCGTTCTTGACAGACTTTCTACCGCCGCCCAAAACGAACTCGCCAATATAGTAACCCTGCTCCTGGGTATCACCATCGGTTCCAGCATGACTTCCGCCCGCTTCCTTACCCCCCAGACCCTGATGATCCTCGCCATGGGCCTCGTCGCCTTTGTGTTTGACACTGCCGGGGGCGTTTTCTTTGCCAAATTTCTAAACCTCTTCCTGAAAGAGAAGATCAACCCCATGGTAGGCGCTGCGGGTATTTCCGCCTTTCCCATGAGCGCGCGGGTTATTCAGAGAATAGCCACCGAGGAGGATCCGAACACTTTTGTGATCATGCACGCGGTAAGCGCCAATGTCTCAGGCCAGCTTGGTTCGGTCATCGCCGGAGGAATAGTGCTCGCCCTGGTGCCGGTATTGGTAGGCTAGTAATAAGGAGAATACTATGGACCAGCTATTTGAAAATTTTATACAGAGCAGCAGTACTATCCAAAAAGCGGTTTTTCTTATGATAACAGGAATACTGTTTGTGTTTCTGGTACAGATAGTGTTTTATTTAATAGCGAAGCTCTGGCCCAGGGGAAAAGAAAAAGTGTAATGCATTTGCATACTCAAATGCGGTTTTCAAGGATTGGATATGGGGAATGTAAAAAAGACATTGGGCATAATCTCTATCGCGGGAATACTGCTGTATATCCCCTGTTGTACAAACAATATAAAGCCTCAGGATCAGTTTTCAATCTATACCGCATATCAGGATATACCGGGGGTCACGGCCGCGGAAATAGAGGCTATTGAGCGCTTACGGGACAGGGCCAAGCCCTTTATATACGGGATGAACCTGACCACAGAGACTTTTTACAATGAACACGGCGGCATCCGGGGGTTTTCCGCCCTGTTCTGCGACTGGCTTTCACAGTTATTCGGAATTCCTTTTGAACCCGGCGTTTATGAATGGGGCGATCTGCTTGCCGGGATAGAAGAAGGAACCATCGATTTTACCGGGGAACTTACCGCCACCGCTGAACGCCGGAAAATTTATTTTATGACCGACGCTATTGCCGAACGGTCCATTAAATATATGCGGCTCATGGGCAGCGAGCCGCTTTCAAAAATAACAGCCGAACGTCCCCTGCGTTACGCCTTTCTTGAAGGCGCCACAACTTCGGATTTGGTTTTCCCCTTTATCCATGATGAATTCGAATCCTTTTTTATTGATGATTATGATGTGGCCTATAATATGCTCAAGAACGGGGAGATTGACGCTTTTTTTGATGAAGGCATTGTCGAGGCCGCCTTCGACATTTATGGCGATGTAATGGCGGAAGACTTCTTCCCCCTGATCTACGGGCCCGTTTCCTTTACGACCGGGAACCCTTCCCTTGAGCCGGTTATTTCCGTGATGCAAAAAGCCCTGCAGCACGGCGGCAGGCGCCATTTGATTGAATTGTATAACCAGGGGCAAGAGGAGTATCTGCGGCATAAGACTTTCCTCCTCCTCTCTCCCGAAGAACAGGCATATATACAAAATCATATCGACCATGGCCTTACGGTGCCTATAGTGGTGGAATATGATAACTACCCGATCAGTTTTTATAATAGCCAGGAAAACCAGTGGCAGGGTATTGCCCTTGATGTGCTACAGGAGATTGAGGTCCTTACCGGCCTCTCCTTCCGGCGGATAAATGATGAACCCGCCGAATGGCCCGTGCTGATGGAAATGCTCGAAAATCACAAGGCCGCCCTGGTAACGGAATTGATCCGTTCTGACGAACGGGAAGACCGTTTCCTGTGGACGGACAAATCCTACCAGATCGACTATTACGCCCTGCTTTCCAGGTCTGATTTTAATGACATTAAGATCAATGAAATACTCTTTGCCAGGGTAGGGCTTATCCAGGACACCGCCTATACCGAATTGTTCAGGTCCTGGTTTCCGGATCATAGGAATACGGTGATGTATGGCAGCACCGGTGACGCCTTAACCGCCCTGGAACAGGGGGAAGTGGATCTTGTGATGGCAACACAGAATCTGCTGCTCAGCCTGACTAATTACCGCGAGCAGGCGGGCTATAAGGCAAACATTGTATTCAACCGCTCTTTCGAGTCCACCTTCGGTTTTAACCGCAATGAAAATGTGCTGCTATCCATTATTGATAAATCTCTGCGCATTATTGATACCGCTGCTATCGCCGATCGCTGGACCCGCAAAACATTTGATTACCGGAAAAAAATGACCCAATCCCAGATGCCCTGGCTGCTTGGCGCGGCCGGTCTTTTATTCTGCGTCCTTATCCTGCTGTTCATCATGTTTCAGCGGAACCGTCAGGAGGGCAGACATCTTGAGAGTGTGGTTCATGATCGCACCCTTGAACTTATCAGACAGGACGAACTTTTGCATGTGGTCAATGATCTCGCCTCAAGACTGCTTGCTTCGGGAACGGACGATTTGGAAAGCGCCCTTGACGGCGGACTGGGGATGCTTGCCCAATCGCTGTCGGTAGATCGTGTATATGTGTGGCGGAACACCGTGAAAGATGACGGACAGCTCTACTACTCCCATCTTTATGGATGGGTAAAGGACAGCAGGAACGGCAGAGAATCGGAGATGGAATTTTCCTACAAAGATACTTTCCCCCTCTGGGAGGAAACGCTTGTCCGGAAAAAGTGCGTGAACGGCCCGGTGAAAAATTTTTCGGAAAAGGACCGCTCCCTTTTAGAACCTTATGAGATAAAATCTATTCTTGTTGTCCCGGTATTCTTAAATGCCGGCGGCGAAAAAGGCTCCGGCGGCGAACAGGACAGCTTTTGGGGTTTTGTCAGTTTCGATGACTGCCGTAAGGAACGCAGTTTTCCGGAAGAGGAGGAAAGCATTCTGCGTTCCGGAAGCCTCTTCATCGTCAATGCCATACTGCGCAACGAAATGGCAAAAAATATCAAGGACACGGTTGCCAAACTGGAAGCGGTGATCAGCAACTATTCCGGAATAATCTGGAGTGTTGACCGGGAGGGGATCATCACCCTCTTTAACGGCCTGTATCTGAAAAAACTCGGCATTACCCCCGGCTTCATGGAAGGGAAGAAGCTTGAAATCGCAAAGGTGGAGAACCGGCATCTGGATATCATTAAAAATGTGGAGGAAACCCTCGATTCCGGCCCTCAGGACTGGATAGGCGATATAGACGGGGGCATATTCCATTCCCATACCACACCGATCCAGGACAGCTACGGCGCTGTTGTGGGAGTAGTGGGAACTACTGAAGATATTACCGGGACCCTAAAGCTGCAAAGGGATTTGGAAAAAGCCCTTGAAGCCGCGGAAGCCGCCAGCCGTGCAAAAAGTGATTTCCTTGCCAACATGAGCCATGAAATCCGTACCCCCATGAACGCTATCATCGGCATGACCGCCATCGGCAAATCCGCCTCCGACATTGAACGAAAGGATTACTGTCTTACAAAAATTGGAGATGCTTCAAATCATCTTTTAGGGGTCATTAACGATATATTGGATATGTCAAAAATTGAGGCAAACAAATTCGAGCTCTCTCCCCTGGAATTTGGTTTTGAAAAGATGCTTCAACGGGTAGTCAATGTCATTAATTTCAGGATAGACGAAAAAAAGCAGAACCTTTCCGTGCACATAGATAAGGCGATTCCCCGCACCCTGATTGGAGACGATCTGCGGCTGGCCCAGGTGATTACCAACCTGCTGAGCAATGCGGTAAAATTTACCCCCGATCAGGGCTCCGTCGCCCTTAATGCCCGTTTTGTTAAAGAAGAAAACAGTATTTGTACCATTCAAATCGAAGTAACCGACACCGGAATTGGAATAAGCCCGGAACAGCAGCGGCGGCTGTTTACTTCTTTTCAGCAGGCCGAAAACAGCACCACCCGGAAATTCGGCGGGACCGGGCTTGGGCTTGCCATATCCAAGCGCATCGTGGAGATGATGGGCGGAACGATATGGATAAATTCCGAATCGGGCAGGGGTTCAACTTTCGCCTTTACGATCCAGGCCGAACGGGGAACGGACGCAAGACAGGGCTTGCCTTCCCTTGGAGTAAATTGGAGCAATATCCGGGTGTTAATGGCGGATGATGACAAAGACATCCGGGATTATTTTATGGAAATCGCCCAACAGTTTGGGTTTTCCTGTGATGTTGCCGCGGACGGAGAAAGGGCTATCAGGCTTATTGACCAAAACGGCGATTATGATCTGTACTTTGTGGATTGGAAAATGCCCGGCATGAATGGAGTGGAACTTACCCGCAAAATAAAGGAGCGGGGAGCGGATAACTCTATCGTTATAATGATCTCCGCGGCGGAATGGAGCGTCATTGAGAATGATGCCAAAGAAGCCGGGGTAAACAAGTTCCTCCCCAAACCTCTTTTCCCGTCCGCAATCGCAGATCTGATTACCGAATGCCTTGGGGTAGATTTTCTGCTTCAGGCGGAAAATCTCAAAAAAGAAGAAATAGATAATTTCGAAAAATACTGCATATTATTAGCCGAAGATGTAGAGATCAACCGGGAGATTGTATTAACCCTGTTGGAACCGACAAAGTTGAGCATTGATTGTGCGGAAAATGGAGCGGAAGCCCTGCGGTTTTTCAGCGAATCGCCCGGGAAATACGATATGATTTTTATGGATGTCCAGATGCCGGAGATGGACGGGTACGAAGCCACGAGACAAATCCGCTCACTCACTATTCCCCGGGCAAAACAAATCCCAATCATCGCCATGACTGCCAATGTGTTCCGGGAAGACGTTGAGAAATGCCTTGAAGCGGGCATGAATGATCATGTAGGCAAACCCCTTGATTTTAACGATGTATTAGCAAAGCTGCGTAAATATCTGGTTAAAAATTAAGGCTTTAGTCCGAATCAGTCTAAGAGATTAAAGGGTTTAAGCAGCTTATCCACTTCTACCGGTTTCCCATTGGCGTCATCTACCGTTACCTTCGCAAAGACCCAGCCTTCAATGTTACCGGGATCCACGCCGGCATTGATAAATGGTTCGGGGTTAAGCACAAAAACAATATCCTTGTCGTTCGTACCCATATCCTTGGCCCATTCGAAGAGATTGCCGCCGGAAAGATTTACGCCATAGTGATCCAGCGCTCCGTGATACCCTATCGCGCTCCGCTTCAGCTTAACAATTTGTTCGTATGAAGCAAGGGGCGTCGCTTCCCCGCTGTACTTTAAAACTTCTTCTCCCAGTTTTGTACCAACCATTATTTTCCCGTCGTATACCGCAATAGCGTCCGGCAGTTTTTCCGCATTAAGGCCGGCGGCAATAAAGGGAGCCGCATTTATTTCAAGCATCACGTCATGAACAGGGCTTTCCGCAAAGTTCCGGCTCCAGATAAACCGCGCTTCGTTATCAGGCGCCGAAAAGGACCAGCCGGCGTTCATTTCATCAGGCCTTATTGCCTCCGGCGCCGCTTTCAGAACCTTGTCAAAAGAATTGACCGAATCTTTTCCCACCACATCAAGGTTTCCACAGGAAACTTCCAACAGTACGGTCAGCGCAAAGGAAACGGCAAACGCCGTGTTAATTATACCCGATATCTTCTTCATTTTGTTTCTCCTATAAATCTATGGTTGCCCTTCTGTTTCTAACAGCAATGTACCGGCGTGTTTTCCAAGGTTTCCCGGCGTCTGGGTTTTTCTTCCTGGGCCGGCTTAAAACGCTTGAGCCTGAGGGCATTGGACAGCACCGATACGGAACTCATGCTCATGGCGGCGGCGGCGAATATGGGATTGAGGAGCGGCCCGCCAAAGAGGTACAGCACCCCTGCGGCAATGGGTATACCCAGGGTATTGTAGCCGAAGGCCCAGAAAAGGTTCTGCTTGATGTTGCGGATCGTCTTTTTGCTCAAATTAATGGCCGTAGGCACATCCATAAGATCGCTCCGCATAAGCACAATATCCGCCGATTCCATTGCCACATCCGTCCCGCTCCCGATAGCGATGCCGATGTCCGCCTGGGCGAGGGCCGGGGCGTCGTTTATGCCGTCCCCCACCATTGCGATAAACCTGCGGTTTGCCGCTTGGGAGAAAAGCTTTTGCTTTTCTCCAGGCAGTTTTTTCTCCTGCAACTTTTTTACCTCCGCGGATTTGTCCTGGGGCAGCACTTCCGAAAGCACCCGGTCTATGCCGACTTGCCTGGCGATGGCGGCGGCGGTCTTTTTATTGTCCCCGGTAATCATGACAACTTCAATTCCCATCCGGTGAAGGCTTTCTATAGCAGTCTTACTGCTTTTCTTAAGCACATCCGCAACAGCGACAATACCCGCCAATCTCCCGTCAATGGCGACGTACATGGGGGTCTTACCTTCTTCCGCAAGACGGTCGCTGTCCGCTTCCAGTTCCGCAAGGGAGATATTCCGTTCATCCATGAGCTTTCTGTTTCCTACTAAGACATCCATGCCCTTAACCCTTGCCTCAATACCCCGCCCGGTGAGGGAATTAAAATTTTCCACCTTGATTAATTCAAGCCCCCGCCCTTCAGCGGATTTTACGATGGCCTCGCCCAGGGGATGTTCGCTCCCCTTCTCAACAGAAGCCGTAATCCGCAAAAATTCCTCTTCGCTCCTCCCGGCTAACTCCTCCTTCCCAACTCTTCGTTCTTCGCCCCTCACTATATCCGTAACTTCCGGCTTCCCTTCCGTGATGGTTCCGGTCTTGTCAAAAACAATAGTGGTGATTTTATGGGTGGTCTCCAGGGCTTCTCCGCCTTTAATAAGAATACCGTTTTCCGCCCCCTTGCCGGTTCCTACCATAATTGCCGTGGGGGTTGCAAGGCCCAGGGCGCAGGGGCAGGCGATAACCAGCACAGAGATAAAAATGGTCAGCGAGAATTCCAGCGCCGATTTTCCCGCAGGCAGGGTTACGGCCCCTGCCGAAGCCGCCGCAAACCACGCGCCGCCGGCAATCACCGCTATCAGGCAGACTATGGGCACAAAGTAGCCTGAAACAATGTCCGCCATTTGGGCGATGGGAGCCTTCGACCCCTGGGCGTCTTCCACCAGGCGGATGATCTGGGCCAGAGCAGTATCGCTGCCGATCTTGGTAGCCCTGAACTGAATGACGCCGTTAGTGTTGATGGTGGCCGCGTAGACCTCATCCCCCGCCTTCTTGTCCACCGGCATACTTTCGCCTGTGAGCATGGATTCGTCGATGGATGTATGCCCCTCGGTTACCGTGCCGTCCACCGGAATTTTTGCCCCCGGCTTTACCACGATAATATCACCGGGAATAACCTCATCTATGGGGATTTCCTTCTCGACGCCCTGTTCGATGATGATGGCGGTTTTTGGCGCCAGGCCCATGAGTTTCTTGATAGCTTCACTGGTACGGCCCTTGGATACCGCTTCCAGGGATTTACCGAGCAGTATCAATGCGATGATAACCCCGGCGGTTTCAAAGTACAGTGATTCTACCGCATTGAAATTGCCATTATAGATTTGCCGCACATTGTAGAGGCTGTAGATCACCGCCGCCGAGGTGCCGACGGCGATAAGGGAGTCCATGTTGGGGCTCCGGTGAAGCAGGTTTTTGAAACCCACCGTATAAAACCGGTACCCCGCCGCAATAATGGGAATAACCAAGACCAATTCCGCCAGGGCATAAATAAAGGGAAAATTCATCGGGGCCAGGGCTCTGGGGAAGGGGAGGTTTATCACCTTGATCATGGGAACCATGGCGATGTAGAGCAGGGGAAGGCCCAGGGAGGCGGCCACAATGAATTTAGTCCACAGGATCTTTATCGCCCTTTCCTTGCGGAGCTTGTCCTCGTCCACCGCCCCCTCTTTGGAAAAGTCCAGGGCCGTGTATCCCGCTTTCTCAATACTTTCCTTGATGGCGGAAATCCGCAGCGAGCGGGGATCATAAACCACCATTGCCTTTTCGGTGGCCAGGTTTACCGTAACGGTTTCCACCCCCTGTAGTCTGCGGATAGCCTTTTCCACACGCTGGGCGCAGGCGGCGCAGGTCATGCCGCCAATTGGAATAGTAACGGTGTTTCCCGCCGGTCTTTCCAGAACCTGGTACCCGATTTTTACCACCGCCTCTTTAATGACGGGGAGCGTTTGTGCGCCGGCGTATTCCACAAACAGTTTTTCGCTGGCCAGGTTCACGGTGGCCGTTGTTACCCCATCGAGTTTCCGCACTGTTTTTTCGATACGCCCGGCGCAGGCGGCGCAGGTCATGCCGCCGATGCTTATAGTCTGAGTTTCCATGTTATATTTTTAACTCCTCTTCCAGCGGGCAAAGATATCTTTCGCCTTGGTTAAAGAATCTTTGGATATGGTAATCGTAGCGTCCGTTACCGTTTTGCTATCCGCAAAAATCGGAACAGGATTACAGCCTCCGGACCTCACCTCAACCTGGCTCATCCTGAAGCGCTTGCCGCAGTTCTGGCAAACCAGTACCGTCCCCGCCTGTTTGTAAAAACCCCGGCCCGAAGCGTAACAGGACTGGCAGGTGTTGAAGGCCGTCCGTATTGACCCGTCCGGCGCCTTTACCGCCAGAACTTCAACCCGGGTTCCCTGAATATCCACGGGATAAAAAACGGCGTTTTCCGTAATTTCCGAAACAGGGATAACCAGATCTTTATCGGCGATAACAGGTTTTACCTCGTTGAGGTTTCCGCTGTTCTGGGCAAAAACCGAACCGGCAAGAAAAAATACCATCACACATCCTACTGTTTTAATACCGCGCATTTTATGTCCTCCAAAAAATTACTGTTTTTAAGCGAATAAACCTATCCGCGTTAATCCCTTTCTTTCTTCTTTCTGCCCGAAAGCAAAGCAACGATAATGATCGCCCCCAGGGGCAGAATACAATGCCAATGGGTAAGTAAAAATTCCATAATTCCTCCTTTTTAGTGACAGGATGCGCCCTGAGACGCCGCCTCAAACCATGCGCCGGGGTAAATCAGGGTTTCATACCCCGCCACTTCAGCCTTGATGCCCTCAATATCAACAGCGTTAATATCATCCACCACCTTCACGTATCCGTAAAAAACATTATCCGCCGTGGAGAAATCAAAATCATCCACGGGCATAAACTGAATAACATTATCCCCCTGGTCAATATCAAGTTCCGCGTAATAGGCAGGTACTATCAGACCGCTGTTTCCCGGATCAAGGGAATCGTTATTAATAACCCATTCAGATGGAACATAGCGCTGGACTACCATGATCGCCGGACTAAAACCTTCATCCCTAAGGTTGATAGCAACTCTTTGAAAACCATCCTCCCTTTCCGCTTCCGCAATTACAACATCATCAGTAGGAATACTCACCCCCGCAGGGCTTGGGGCGCTATCCGGCTCTCCCGCACCGGCAAACGCCGTCCCGCCCTCTTCAACTACAACAATAGAACTTCTGATCATACCCATCCAGCAGCTATAGGAAAATTTGCCCGCCCGCTCAGGGGTAAACTCAATTATATTTTCCCCG
>JAITNM010000098.1 GCA_031290475.1 Treponema sp.
TGCGCCCGAAAGGCTGAGTGAAGCGCCCACCAGAAGGGTGAGGAAGATCCGGGGGAGGCGTATAATAAAGAACACATTGTCCGCCTGGCGCAGGCTGGCATCAGGTCCCACTCCAGACAGGCGGGCGGCCAGTACCCGGAAAATGACCGACGGCGAAAGCCCGAAACGGCCAATCATAAGGGAAACCAGGACGGCGATGACCAGGAGCACGCCCAACGCGCCGATGACGATCATTTCACGGCTTGATTCTGGTTTTATCGGTTTGGCTGGATCATCTTTTACTGTTGTTTCGTTGGCTTTCAAAATTGTTTTCTATAATCCTCTTAAAAAAACTAATGTTTTGTTTGCTTTAGGTATGGTTTATTATATATCAAGGACCTTTTTTGTCAACCAAAATTTAATTTTAATATTCTCCATAAAATAAAGAGATACTCCAAAAATGAAATATATTTTAGTATTGACTGCACAAAAATCATGCACTATGTTTTTACTATTGTTATAACAAAGCGGTGAATTTTACCGCGAAAATTCAAAATTTGAAGGAGAAACAACAATGGCAATTAAGTATGTACCCGAGCCGTTCCGGATTAAAGTTGTGGAACCCCTGCGCGTGCTCACCCGGGAAGAGCGGGAAAAGAAGATTGCTGAGGCCCGCTACAATGTGTTCAGCTTGCACGCCGAGGACTGCTATATCGACCTGTTGACCGATTCAGGGACCAATGCCATGAGTCAAAATCAATGGTCCGGTATTATGAGCGGCGATGAATCCTATGCCGGCGCCACGAGCTATTTCAAATTGCTGGAGGCAGGTAAGGATATTTTCAATTACAGCTATATTCAGCCGGTGCATCAAGGACGCGCCGCCGAGAAGGTTCTGCTTCCCCTTTTTCTTAAAAAAGGACAATACGCCATCTCTAATATGTTTTTTGATACTACCAGAGCGCATGTACTTCTTTGCGGCGCACGGCCTCTGGACTGCGTAGTGGAAGAAGCCAAGAACCCTGCCAAGCGGGCTCCTTTCAAAGGCAACATGGATGTAGCTAAATTAGAATCCCTCATCAAACAGTACGGGCCTGAGAACATTGGCCTGGTGGTCATGACTATTACTAATAACTCCGCCGGCGGACAGCCTGTTTCTATGAAGAATATGCGGGAAACCGCGGCGGTCTGTAAGAAGTATAGTATACCCCTGGACATTGACGCGGCCCGTTATGCTGAAAACGCGTACTTTATCAAACGGGATGATCCGGAATACAAAAACACTTCCATTAAAGACATCATCCGGGAAATTTTCAGCTATGCCGATATGTTCACCATGTCCGCCAAGAAAGACACTATTGTTAATATGGGCGGCATGATTGGCATAAAAGATGCGAATAATCCGGTCATCATAAATGTCAAAGGAAACTGCATCAACTACGAAGGGTTCATTTCTTACGGCGGTCTTGCCGGCCGTGATCTGGAAGCTTTGGCAATTGGCCTTTACGAAGGACTTGATGAGTACTACCTGCGTTACCGCATCGGTCAGATGGAATACCTGGCGTCAAGACTTGATGATGCGGGTATCGCCTATCAGTCGCCGGTAGGAGGCCATGGAGTCTTTGTGGATGCTCAAGCCTTGTTTCCCCATATCCCCTACAATGAATTTCCCGCCCAGACCTTGGTTGTCGAACTCTATAAGGAAGCGGGGATCCGTTGCTGTGATATCGGTTCTTACATGCTGGGCAATGATCCGGATACCGGCAAGCAGCTCAAAGCGGATTTCGAATTTACGCGTCTCGCCATACCGCGGAGGGTGTATACCCAGGCGCATCTTGATGTTATCGCTGATGCTCTTATCGAAATCAAGAAATACGCCGGAAGTATCAAGCATGGGTATCGCATAACCTGGGAACCCCCGATTTTGCGGCATTTCCAGGCTCAACTTGAACCAATTAAATAAAAAAAATTACAGGGGATTGATATGTCTGAAATAAAATCTCGTGATTCTTGGACAGGCAAATGGGGATTCATCCTTGCCTGTGTAGGTTCGGCAGTAGGTATGGGAAACATCTGGCTTTTTCCTTATCGCGTAGGGCAGTTCGGCGGGGCCGCGTTTATAATAGCCTATATTATTTGCGTGATCCTCATCGGGTTTACTGGTATTGTAGAAGAAGTGTCATTTGGACGCGCCGCCGGGTCAGGACCAATCGGCGCTTTCGGCTTTGCTTGTGAAAAGAGAGGGCGCCGCAAACTGGGGGAGGCCCTGGGGCTAATTCCCACAATCGCTTCTCTGGGTATCGCCATCGGGTATTCGGTTGTGGTTGGCTGGATTCTGCGTTACCTTATAGGCG
The DNA here is from genome assembly GCA_031290475.1 of Treponema sp. Lineage (GTDB taxonomy): Bacteria > Spirochaetota > Spirochaetia > Treponematales > Breznakiellaceae > JAITNM01. The sequence continues at coordinate 2,334 of JAITNM010000098.1, forward strand.
CCATTACCGGTTCGGCGTTGGCCTCCGAAAATTCCGGCGCATATTTCGGTTCTCTGGCTACACATTTTGGCAGCATCCCCTGGCAGCTCGTTGGGCTTGCCATCACTTTTGCCGTCATGGCAGCGGGTATCTCGACGGGGATTGAAAAGATGAACAAGGTAATGATGCCTATCTTCTATGTACTTTTCATCATCCTTGCTATCCGGGCGATTTTTTTGCCCGGTTCAATCGAAGGCTATAAATACCTTTTCGTACCCCGGTGGGAATTTCTTGCGGATCCCCGGACTTGGGTATTCGCTCTGGGGCAGGCGTTCTTCTCATTGTCTCTGGGCGGTTCCGGTACGCTGGTATACGGTTCCTATCTGAGCAAAAAAGAAAATGTTGTCAGCACAGCCCGATATACCGCTATTTTCGATTCTATCGCGGCTATGCTCGCCGCGCTGGTGGTCATTCCCTCGGTATATGCCCTGCTCGGCGCTGACGCTGTTGGCGCGGGACCGCCTTTGATGTTCATCACCATGGTAGAGGTGTTTAAGAATATGCCTGTCGGAAGACTCTTTATGATCATCTTCTTTCTGGCGGTGATGTTCGCGGCCCTCACTTCTTTGGTAAACTTGTTTGAAAGCGCCGTTGAGGCTCTGCAGAACAAGCTCAAGTTCCCGCGGGCCAAGGCGGTAATAACGATTGCTGTAATCGCTGTTGCAGTTGGGGTGTGCATTGAGGGCATTGTGGGCGAGTGGATGGACGTGGTTTCCATTTATGCTAACCCCTTAGGCGCGATTATCGCCGCATTCCTGTTCTTCTTGGTATTGGGCGCAGCTTTTGCCAAAGAGCAGATTGAACTCGGACGGGAGAAAGCCGTCGGAGGATGGGTCAAGCCGATGGGTATTCTATTCTGCGTCATAACAGTGCTGGTCTACATTCTGGGTATCTTTTTCGGCGGCATTGGCTGATTGAATATATGTTTTATTGCTTTTCGATTTCCCGGATGTGAAGGTATACCGTGTTTTTTGAAAGTTCCAACGCTTTGGCGGCAATGTCGATGGATTTTTTTAAGTTGAAAATTCCCTGGGCATATAAGGAACGTAAAATTTCTTTGTTCTTCAAAGATGCCGGTATTGACTTGTCAGCGTTTATCAGTGCCCTGGCTTCCTCCAGGGCATTCATGATCAATTCATCCGAAGAGGATATGAAATGCTCGTTAACATAGTCCGTTTTGTTTTCAGTTATTATTCCCCGGAGGAACGAAGAAATGGGGCTGTCGAGGTATAAATTAAAGCACAACATGCCGATGGGTTTGCCGCCTTCGCCGGAAATGATCGTTGTGGTTGAGCGCACAGGCTTACCGTATTTGCTCTTGGAATAATAAATACGGAACTGCCCCTGGCCGTTCTCCTTTATGTTTTCCAGCATAGAAAGGGCATAGTCGGTAATAGGAGAACCCTCTTTTCTTCCGGAGTGAAAGCCGTTGAGGATCTTTATTATCGAATGATCGAGTTTTCT
>JAITNM010000123.1 GCA_031290475.1 Treponema sp.
AATTTATCAATTCAGGCAGCGTGGGCGCCGGGGTAAAATTGGGGCTGTTGGCGGCGGTACTGGTTGTGTTGGCCGACGACTTTATGAGTTTCTTCGGGTCCATGGGGAACGACTGCGCGTACAATGCCTGGACCAACGACTGCACGACCGATAAAAACCGGGGGCAGATCGGCGCGGCCCTGGCGGTACAGCCGGTAATCGGCACTATTGTAGGAACCGTGCTGGGGGGTATGCTGATCGGCAGTAATGACAATTACCAGCGGCTCTTTTGGGTGATGGGGATTTTTGTTATCCTCATGGGGCTTCTCTCCCTCTTCTTCATGCGGGACGCCCCCACCCTGGCGCCTTACCGGGAGGGCAGTTTTTGGAAGCAGTTCGGCGCGGTGTTTAACTTTAAAAAGTTTTTTGCCCAAAGGGAACTGGCCATGACCTGTCTTACGGCGATTTTCTTTTTTATCCCCTTTAATGTGTATTTTGTGCACATGGGAAACTGGATGATCTACGGCCTTGGATTTACCCCCGACAAGATAGGGCTTGTCCAGGGGATCGGGCTCATTCTGGCCATGGTCCTTTCCATACCGGGGGCGTGGTTTATCAACCGCCGGAAGATGCCCTTCGTGGGTTTTGCGGCGGTGATCATCAATATTGTGGGGCTCCTGTTCCTCTACCTTACGATAAAGCCCCAAATGCTGAACACCGCCGTTCTTTTCAGCGCCGCCAATATTCCCCTCTTTACCGGAACCTTCCTCGTCGGGGGCGGCTATATTCTGATTGCCCAGTCTATGGTGATGTGGGTCAAGTCCCTCTATCCCCCCGAAAGCCGGGGACAGTTTGAGGGCATACGCTGTATCTCCTTTACCCTGATACCCATGGTAATAGGAACCGGTATCGGAAACTGGGTGGTAAAAAACGGGGCCGGTTCGATAACGAATGAATACGGCATCACCGAGAATATCCCTACAGAATCCATCTTTCTCTGGGCGGCAGTATTACTGCTCTTGTGTTTCATCCCCCTTGCTGTCGCCTCGAAGTTGTATTTTAAACGGATTGCCGGTCCGCCCCATGACGGTTTAATGGAACCTGGCAACGGATAGGCTATGATAAGTCAGCGCGAAATTACCGCCGAAACGCCCCTGCCGCCTCCTGTGGGCGCCTTTACCCGGTGGGGTTATGCCCGGCGCATGGTATTCGGCTACAACCGCCGTTTGATCCGGCGCCGGCCTTTCGGCCTTAAGGAGTGGGACTTCTACCAGATCCACTCAGGCGACTGGGTCTTGCAACTTACCATCGGCCATGTCTCATATATGGGTAGTTTTTCCGCAACCCTGTTCAACCTTAAAACCGGCCTTCGTACCGGTGTGGTACACCTGCGGCCCTTTCCCCTGCGTTCCGTTCCCATGGAAGAAAACCCCGAAACGCCCCATGTCCTGGAAGCGGGGCGCCGGGACTGGAAACTGAAGTTTGAAACCACCGCCGAAAAGCGGTTCCTCAGCATGGGGGGCCGGGATCGCAAGGCGGGTAACATCGATATAAAACTCACCCTGGCTAACGATCCCCTGAATGAGAAGATGGTGATCGCCACCCCATTTAAAAAGCCGGGCCAATTTTACCTTAACTACAAGGAGAATTACTGGACTGTCGCGGGACACGCCGGGATCGGGGAGACTATGGTGGAATTTGGGCCCGAGGCGGTTGCGCTTTTGGATTGGGGACGCGGGGTATGGCCCTTCCGTCACGAGTGGTTCTGGGGCAATGGCACAGGAACGGTGCAGGGCGGGCGTTTCGGTTTTAACATCGGATGGGGTTTCGGTGATACAAGTGGCGCTACGGAGAACATGTTTTTCTGGCAGGGGAAGGCCCATAAGCTCGGAACAATCCGCCTTGAGCGGGACGAGGCGGATTACCGCAGACCCTGGCGTTTTACCGATGATAGTAATTGTTTCGATTTTGTGATGAAGCCGGTCTACGATAATTATACCGAAACAAAGCTGCTCTTTGTAAACAACCGCTGTCATCAGGTGTTCGGTGATTTTTCGGGGAAAGCGGTTTTGCCTGACGGTGAAGTTATACAGGCGGAAAACTTCCGGGCTTTTTGTGAACATGCGGAGAATCAATGGTGAAGAATAGTGTTACTGCCCTACCAAAAACGCTCTTAACCCGCTGGGGCAAAAAGCTCGACAGGGAACACCCCTGGCCCGAGTATCCCCGGCCGCAGCTTGAGCGGGAAAACTGGCTCAACCTGAACGGTCCCTGGGAGTGCCGCTTTGTCGAGGGCCCGCCGGCCGGTAAAGCGCCGGCTCTTTTTGACGGTACGATAATTGTGCCCTTCTCCCCGGAAAGCGCTCTTGCCGGAGGGGAACCTCACCCCGCGGGTTCGGCGGGGGTTTCCGGGGCGGGCCGCCAGCTTCTCCCCGGAGCGACCCTCTGGTACAGGCGGAGCTTTAACGCCCTTCCGCCCGAAAACGGCGGCAGACTACTACTCAACTTTGGCGCCGTGGACCAGCGTTGTGTGGTTTACTGCAACGGACAACCGGCGGGCGCCCATGAGGGGGGATACTGGCCCTTCACCCTGGACATAACAGAATTACTGCGGGATGGGGAAAATACCATTACCCTGGCGGTAACCGATGATTCCAATTGCGGGAAGGAAGCCTGGGGCAAGCAGTCCCTTTCCCGGGGCGGCATGTGGTACACCGCCCAAAGCGGCATCTGGCAGACTGTGTGGATAGAAACGGCGCCCCGCCGGTATATCCGCTCCCTGAAAATCACCCCCCTCTATGACGAAGGGGCGGTTGAGGTGGAACTGGATTACGCCGCCGCAGAGAGCGCCGTCCCCGAGGCGCGGCTTGCGGTCTACGATGGGGAAGCGTTGGCGGCTTCAGTTTCGGGAATGGGCCCGTTCTTTAGAATCCCCCTCCCGGACTTTAAAAGCTGGAGCCCGGCATCACCCTTCCTCTACACCCTGCGTATTGAAGCCGGGGATGACCGGGTAAAAAGCTATTTCGGGATGCGGAAGTTCAGCATTGTAGAGGACGAAAAGGGTTCCCCCCGGCTTGCCTTGAACAATAAGCCCATCTTCCATTCAGGGCTCCTGGATCAGGGGTACTGGAGCGACGGGCTTTACACCGCCCCCAGTGATGAGGCCATAGTATGGGAGCTTTCGGAATTAAAGCGGCTCGGCTTTAATATGCTCCGTAAACATATCAAGGTAGAACCTCTGCGCTGGTACTATCACTGCGATAGGCTGGGCATCATGGTATGGCAGGACCTCGTTAGCGGCGGCGGGCCCTACAAGCCTATGGTGACCATGATCCTGCCCTTCCTGGGCATAAACCTGAAGGACGCAAACCGCAGTCTTTTTGCCCGCGCCGATCCTCTTGGACGGCGTGTCTTCGAAAGGGACATGAAGAATACCGTAGAATTACTGCGCAATACGGTTTCTATTGCCGTATGGGGCCCCTTCAATGAGGGCTGGGGGCAGTTTGACGCCCTCCGTATCACGGAAGAACTCCGCCGCCTGGACCCTCACAGGCTCATCGATCATGCCTCAGGCTGGCATGATCAGCGGGGCGGCGATCTTTACAGCCGCCATGTGTATTTCAGGGCCTTTCGTTTTAGGGCGGATCGTCCCCGAAAAGGCAAACGGCGCGTGCCGGTGTTAAGCGAATTCGGCGGGTATAGCTGTCCCGCCCCTCATCACATGGTAATGGAAAAACCCTACGGCTACCGCATGTTCAACGATAAACGCGGTTTGTCCCTGGCATTTGAGAAACTCTACCGGGAAGAGATACTTCCCGCAACAGTAAAGGGACTTTCCGCGGCGATCTATACCCAGGTAAGCGATGTGGAAGATGAGATCAACGGCATATTCACTTACGACAGGGAACTGTTAAAAATAGACGAAGATACTTTAATAGGGATAAACCGGGAATTACTAGGAGTTGCAAACTCCAAGCGGCTTTAGCCGCAAAGGAGCCCATAAATCGGGGATTTTTGCGTCAGTTTTGGTGCAAAAATCCACAAGTCCGACAGGCTCTTAGCTGTCCGATAGTTTATTGATAATCCCCCGGATCTTATCCATATTCATGGGTTTGGCAAGAAAATCGGAAAAGCCGCTTTCCAGGAAGTTAATGGTAGTTCCTCCCGGATCGGCGCTGGTATAGGCAATTATGGGAACCT
>JAITNM010000131.1 GCA_031290475.1 Treponema sp.
CGTTATCCATAACACCATCAAGTACGCCATCGCCGGAGAGTCTATGAGAAAAGTTTTGGCCGAACGCGCTGAATCTTTATAAAAAAATAAAACACGCCTTCGGCGTACCTGCCGCTCGGCGGCGCCGCTTCTACCCCATGCTTGCATCTTCCGCGAACATGGGGTATCCTTTCTTCGGAGAGGCAACTGTTCAAATGTTGCCGGATCAATGTTCAAATAATTCCGGATCCATCGTTCAAATGCGCCGGATTTTGCAATATGCCGTCCGTATCTTTTCTACGGCCGCGCCAACCGTTTTAAGGGAATCTCCCAGGGTCGCTCCGCCGTTGTTGTCATTTCCGCTCACATTGGACACATACCATCCCTGCACGGCCTTTTGAAATACAATAGCAACCGTACCGCTGTTTTGCGGGTTTGTTATCGAGGTTGTGCCGGTATGGGTAAATCTGTTCATGCCTACACCCTGGAAGGTATAGCCCGGATTAGCCGTCAGGGTAACTACGGCCCGATATTCCGTGTCCGCCACAAATACGCTGCCGGTAAAGGGGTTATTCATGTAGTTTCTCCAGCTTATCACCCCGTTATACTGGACGGCGCTTATCGCCTGGGTGCTCGGGGGGGCCCCCGCCATGGGAGCCGTAACGTAGCGGTCCAGGTCGAGGTCGTCTATTACCTTATCAAGGGTGGCGATAGTCACCGTGCCCAGGCTCTTGTTGCCGCCGGAATCCACGGCTTTGACCGTAAAGACATAGGTTGAGCCATAAATCAGGGACTCGATAGTTTTCAATTGGAGCGTCTTTGCCACGGGCGGCAGTACCTGGATAGGCCCGTTACCGGCGCTGTAGCTTATTTCCGTATGGTCAAAGTCCTCGTTCGTGGGGTTGATCCAACTGAGGCGGATCCTATTGGCCTGTACGGCGGCGTTAAGGTAGGTTACCTCCCCCGGTATCCCCGTGATGGTAATGAACGGTTCCCGCAGATTATTGTTAAGGACGGGCATATCGCAGCCCAAGAGGGCGGCGCATACGATAACGACCAAGCCGATGAGAAAGGTGTGGTTTTTCATGAGGAGACTCCTTTTTCTGAGGGAACGTGATGGGGACATATAAGTTTTAGGGACGTTAAGAATACTTTTTACCGGAACGGGGAAACGAAGGCGGGTATGGTCTACGAGCCGGAGCTGCGGAGGCTCAGCACCCCCCCCCCCCCTGTATGCAGTCTGGAGGCGCGGGGTGTGAGCTGTTTTGCGGTCGTCACTCTTAGATAAACCATGGTTAATAATATATCACCATTGGCTTCGAAATATCCAGGTTTTCAGATAAAACATCGAAAAAAATGAAGATTCTTTTTGGCTTTTGTAAAAATCAAGTCCTTGGGGTGGTTTGGAGAGCATGAGGCTTGCTATGTAAGTAATAAATAACAGACAAAGTAAGTGAGAGGTGCGGAATGGCCTCGGTACTACAGAGTTTCACTGCCCCGATGAAGGGGACGCATCGGTATAGGCCTTTTGGGGTCATAGGGGCGCCTGCCGGGAGGTTTGCTTTTTTTCATTTTTTTACGTTTTCTTCCAAAAAAAGAAAGCGCCATGCACGGCCGCGCCTCTATAAGGATATGGAAAACCATATACAATCCTGGCTTTTGTTGCTTTGCAGCGTAGCCGGGATGCAGTATACTAGAAGGCGGTCACCATGGGCTATATTTGGGACCCGGTGAAAGCGGAGAAAAATTTCCGGGATCACCATGTGTACTTTGAGGATGGGGAATACATCTTTGACGATCCATTTCGCATAAAACGGCGTGATGATGATAGTTCCGAAGATGAAGAACGCTATCAGACTATCGGAATGGCAGGGAAGGTGCTCTTTGTCATTTATACAGAGGAAGGGGAAGACGATACCCGGATTATATCAGTCCGGCTCGCTGACCCCACAGAACGGAGGATAATCATGACTTTGGTGAGACATACCCACGTGGCTGGGAGCGAGCTTAGCCCGGAACAGATCGCAAGGTTAGACGAAGCGGCAAAATACCCTATCACCTACGATGAGGATTGCCCGGAGTTAACGGATGAGCAGCTTGCCGAATTTAAGCCGGTTAATTTCGCCACGATGAAAGAGCGGGCGGAATACATGCGTACGCACGGCCTTATTCCCCCTGAATATATGCCAAAGGCGGCGGGAAAGTAAGAAGGCGCCCAGGGCAACGCAACAGTGGCTATTCTACCTTATCGTCTTCCTATCCCAGACTTTACCCCAGCAGCACATCCCCCAGCTATGTACGCGGCAGATATTCCCGCAATTTTAGCAGTACCTCTTTAATATCCAGGGGCTTTCCCACATGATCGTTCATGCCCGCCGCCAGGCACTTTTCCACATCCTCCCGAAAGACATTGGCCGTCATTGCGACAATGGGAACGTGCTTATGCAAGTTTCCGGCCTCAAGGGCGCGTATGCGGCGGGTGGCCTCAAAGCCATCCATCTCGGGCATCTGAAGGTCCATAAAAATCATATTGTATTTTTCCGGGTCCGCGCTGAACTTTTCTACGGCAATGGCGCCGTTTTCCGCCGGCTCTATCGTGAGAAGCGTAGGTTCCAGCAGGGCCTGCACTATCTCGCGGTTGATCTCAACGTCTTCCGCAAGGAGTATGGTCAGACCCTCGAAGTTGTCTATTATTTCGTCTGAGACTTCTTCACCGGCCAGAGCGTGCGCCGGCGGGGAACCTTCACCGCTATGCGGTTCGGCTGCTACTGCCGCTTTGAAGGTAAAGGCGAAGGTTGAGCCCTTCCCCAATTCGGATGTAAGCCAGATACTACCGCCCATCAATTCGACGATACGTTTGGAGATGGCAAGCCCGAGGCCCGTGCCGCCGAACTTTCGGGAGGTACCCGAGTCGGCCTGTTCAAACGAGGAGAACAGCTTTGTCTGCTGCTCCGGGCTTATGCCTATGCCCGAATCGGTTACTTCTATCTGGATGGTGTAGAGGCCGTTTTCTTCGCCCGCCGGGAAAGCCCGGAGATCTATGGTTCCTTCTTCGGGGGTGAATTTAACCGCGTTGGAGAGGAGGTTGGCTATCACCTGGGCAAGCCGCTGATCGTCCCCGGTGAGGAACGGCGGTATCCCTTTGTCGATAGTAACGGTGAATTGCTGCTTCCGTTCTTCCACCCTGAAGTTGATGACATTTACCACCTTTTGAAATACCCGCTCAAAGTTGAAGGTAATGCTGGCCAATTCCAGTTTATTGGCTTCGATTTTTGACATATCAAGGATGTCGTTGATCACCCCCAAAAGGTGGGTCGAGGCGTCCTCGATTTTTTCAAGACAGTAATCTTTGCGCTCAATATCATTCGCCGTTTTGGCAATGGTAGTCATACCGATGATGGCGTTCATGGGGGTGCGCATCTCGTGGCTCATGTTCGCCAGGAAGGCCCCCTTGGCCTGGCTTGCGTTGATGGCCTTTTCCCGGGCATGGTACAGCTCGGTTACGTCGTTCATCACCACAACGACGCCCCGGCAGCTTCCGTCCTGTTCCACCGCCGGGGTGATGGTTACCTGGAACACCAGTTCTTCACCGCCACGGGGCGCCGCCTTTTCTTCATACTCCGCGCTTCCGCATGTTTTCATTACGTCCCGGCAGCGCTCTTCGGTTTTGGCGATCCACTCCTCATTCATGGTGTTCGCGAAAAGGGGTTTGATCGCTATGCCCACCATTTCGCGCATATCGCTGTAGCCGAAAAAGGAAACGGTTTTTTCCGTGCCCAGAACGAAGTTCATGTCGAGGTCCGCCATAAAGGTAATGCCCGGCGTGTTTTTGAGCAGGAGCTTGTTGTAAAAATTTGATAGTTCTTTGGCCGCTTCGTTGGCGTCTCTGAGGCGTTCGGCCTGTTCGTGCATACTCGCCAGGGAACGGTAATCCCGCTCCAGTTTTTTGTGCTGCCGTGAAAGCTGAGCTAATTCCTTCTCAATATCGTCTGCCATCCGGTTTCCCTGCCAAGTTTCACACTAGAACATGCAGAATGTGATGGAACAGTTGTGAAACCGGTTAGCAGCCTCGCCGTCCTGGTAGCGGGCGGGACAGATCTCTCCCAGGCAATAGGCCCCCGCAAGACTTAAGCCCTGCGGTATGAGCTCCGCGATGATATTTCCTTCGGCATCGTTTTCCGCCCCGAGTATCATGTTCCTGCCGCAGCAGGTAAAACAAAACACCGTTGAGTATTCGTAACCGGCCTGTTTACCCGCCGCTTCAAGCAGGTACTCCATGGATTCCCGGCACGAGGCGATTATGTCTTTTTTGCTTACCAGGCAGACGTTTGCAAGAGTTCCCTCGGGGACATCCCCGAAAAACGTGCCCGACCCATCTTCCCGGTTGAGCGCCGAAATATGCCGCATCAGAGGAATCTCATCCTTCCCCTCCCGAGTCAGCATTACCGGATAGGGAGTGAACGCCAGAGCCACATCGGGAATATCGGTTTTAAGGCCGAATTTTTCAAGGTACTGCATAAGGGTTTCGTCCCCAACCTTGTAGACTTTGTTGTCTTTTGC
>JAITNM010000144.1 GCA_031290475.1 Treponema sp.
CTGTATCTCATCACCCATGTCCCACTCTTTGTGCGCTGGGGGGCGGGCGGGGCCGCCCCCCCCAAAAGCTCGACATTGCTTGCAGGCATAAACTCTTATGAGGACTTACTTGAATTTCATTAAAGCTTGCGATCATATACTCATCCATCTACCGAGATATTCTGAAAAAAACATCTGTTTTTCAGGAATAATTTTATCAGTTAATACTTGATGTGTCAACAAAAATAGTACAAAAAATCTTTGAATAATCACGAAAAATCCGGTTTACCGTTCAAAATAGCCGATTGTCATGAATAAATGCTCCTTTTTTCGTAATGTAATGAAAAATCATAGTAAATTCTCATTTTTTTATGAAAAATTTCAATTAATTTTCAGAAAAAGTACTTTACGAATCCAACGGCATACACTATAGTAATGCTGGATACTGATATTATGGACGGGAAAAAGCCTAACTACCAACGTATTGCCGAAGAAACAGGCATATCTATTGCAACAATCTCGCGGGTCTTTACCGGCGCCTCAAACGTAAAAGCGGATACCCGCCGCAGGGTTATTGATACGCTTAAGAACTACGGTTACGATACTTCCTCTATAGAAGAGCGCGGGAGAATCCGGGAAAACCGTTTGATAATTTTGAATGTGCCCTCCACCGGAAACCCCTTTTATAACCAGATTATCCATGGGGCAAAAGCCGCCGCAACCCAGCGGGGATGTCACCTTCTTCTCAATGAGGATCATATTAACGACAGTACTATCGATAATCTTCTGCGGCTGCTCCGGAAAACCCAGGTAGCCGGCCTTATCACCACGAACCACATGGCGCCGGTGTATCTCAAACGAATAAGTGAAACGGTTCCCCTGGTGCAATGTTGCGAGTATGATGACGGCTTTGATTTGCCCTATGTGTCTATTGACGATGTGGCGGCGACAAAGACGGCAATGGAATACCTTTTTTCGCTGGGAAGAAAAAATATCGCGTTTATTAACGGGCCGATACGCTACAAATACGCGAAGCAGCGGCTCCAGGGTTACCTTGAGGCCCTTGATGACGCGGGTATTCCTTCGGATCCTCAAATGATACTTCAACTATCCGAAATTAACTATGATCTTGCGGTCTCGGCAGCTACTAATCTTTTTGATTCCGGCAAACGGCCCAATGCGTTCTTTTGCGCTTCCGATGTTTTAGCCGCCGCCGCGATCAAAGTGGGAATACGGAAGGGGGTTTCAGTACCCAATGACCTGGCGGTGATAGGTTTTGATAATGTTGACATTTCGGTAATGATGAATCCTACTATCACAACCATAAGCCAGCCGCAGTTTCAGCTCGGCTTTTCAAGTTGTGAGCTTCTGATAGAGCATATTACCAATCCCCAGCGCCACATGCATAATATAGTGTTTGCCACTGAACTGCTCGTAAGAGAATCGACAACAATGAAACAGGGATAAACCTAGACTACATGGCGCAAGGGGGACGGATTACAAGGAAAGGGATAGCTACTCAGCATGAGCCTTCCGCCAGAACCATGGTATAGGCCTTGTCCCGGGGGTTAAAGCAGCCCTTGAGGATAAGGCCTTTATCGTCTTTTTCTACGGACAGGGTTGTCGCCATGCCGTCACTGTGCAGAAGGGCCCTTCCGCCAAGGAGTTCCAGAAGTTCCCGGTAAACGGGATTGAAGTTTTCCGTCGCGGACAGAAACGCTCCTTTTTCTATCACTCTGTTCTCCTCAAGATAGCGGACCACATTGAGGAATTCCGCACGGAGTTCGCCCTGGCTAACAACAGGCGCAAAAGCAAGGGATGTGTGCAGGGTCCGTATCACCGCCATAAGCAGGGGATTGTAGAGATACTGTTCTTGTTTTATATAGTAAAAACCGCCTATGCGTTTATAGGCCCCATTGATAACGTTTTCGGTCTTTTTCCGGTCCATCCTGAAGGACCTGGCATAAAAACTGTCGTCAAAATCCTCAAGCCCGGCGCTGAAAAGGCTGAATTCTTCCAGACCTATCTTTTTGTAAGCCGAAAAATCGGTCTGTTCAAACACAAAATCGTCCAGGGCCGCGCCGGGTTTCGCCTTCTTAAAATTGAGTTTCCCCAGTTCATCCTGGACCGCACGGACACGAAGGTAACGCCGGTTAAGCCGCTCCCCAAAACGGCCCACCCGCTCTACAGGCGCCGCCTGTTCCGCGCTTTCCGCCTCCGGCTGCTTGGCAGCGGCCAGCGCCGCGACGCCCCGGAGCAGAGCCGGGCGGCAGTCTTGAGGAAGGGTACCCAGGGCGCGGAGAAAGGCCGGGATGTTAAAGTTCGTAGAGTTCATGAAGAAAGAGGGTGGCCGCCTGAGCCACATTGAGGCTTTCAATTTTCCCGGTACCGGGAATCCGTATAAGAGCCGAACAGTGTTCCTGCACTTCTTTGGGCAGCCCCGTCTCTTCGTTTCCCACTACCACCGCGATGCCGGGCTTCTCCGTTTTAAGGATCGCGGCCCTTTCACGGACTATTGCCCCCAGATCCCGGATACGCCAGCGGGCCCGGATCTCCGCGCCGATGGTGATCACCTGCCTTGACAGGGCTTTGAGAAAGCCGGCGGTGTTCCGGACACGGCGGAACGCCACATGCTCCATGCCGCCCTCGGCGACCCGGTAGGCGCTGGTGGTCAGCTGGGCTTCGGTATCAGCTTCAGAGATAACCACAAAACTGGCGTCGAAAAAGGCGGCGGACCGGACCATGGCGCCCAGGTTATGATCATTCCCCACCGAATGGAGAATGAGTCCGATTTTGCCCTGGGCCCATTCCTCAATATCCTCAGGGACCGCTCCAAGGATCTCAGGTTCCTCAATCATGGCCACTATTCCCTGATGGTGGCTGCTCTTACAGATCCGCTCCAATTCCTCATCCTCACAAACCTTATAGGGCCGCTTCCGCTCCGCCAGGTTTTTACATACCTTGGTAAACTGTTTAAGCCGCTCCTCCCGGAAAAAGAGGCGGTTGATTTTTTCAGGATGATATTCAGCCACAGCGGCAACGGCATTAAACCCGCAGACCGCCAGCTCATCGGTTAATCTATTACGCATCAGCCCCAGTATAACCGATAACCGCCATCCTGTCATTGGGGACGCCTGAACGGCGCATAAACCGGTGTGTCCCTAAGCGTCTTACATGAGGGGCGCGAAAAGCCGGAGTACATCCTGGATCAGGCCCTGGAAGGCGTTACGGGCGCAGTCTTTCAAGGTGACCCGGTGACACTGGGGAATAGTTTGGAGGAAGTCCTCTTTAACCGCCTGTACGGCGGAATTTTTATACACCCAGACCCCGCATTCAAAATGCAGATACAGGCTGCGGAAATCCAGGTTTGTGGTCCCCACGGTAGCAGTCTTGTCGTCGGAGACAAAGGTCTTGGAATGGTTGAACCCTTCGGAATATTCGTATACCTTAACTCCGGCCAGTACCAGCTGACGGTAATAGGATCGGGAGGTTATCCGTACCATCCATTTATCCCAGCGGTGGGGGGTAATGATCCGCACATCAATACCGCTCTTGGCCGCCAGGGTGAGGGCGGAAAGCAGATTATCGTCCACTACCAGGTAAGGGGTGTTTATATACACATAATGTTTGGCGTTATTAATAATCTGAATGTACACATGCTCGCCCACATTTTCGTCATCAATGGGACTGTCGGCGTAGGGCTGGATATAACCTTCTGAGGGGACAGGACAGGGTTCCTGCTTCCAGGGATAAAAAGATTCAATATCGTTAACAAAAGAATCAGCGTCTTCCGCTTTGGCCGCTCGCCTGACCTTATGGTCCGCCTTACGGCTCTGATTTTTCCGTTCCAGGTTCCACATGTGGAGGAATATCAAGGTCAGCGACCAGGCGGCTTCCCCTTCCAGCATTATGCCCGCGTCCTTCCAGTGACCGTACTTTTCGTACACATTGATATACTCGTCGGCCAGATTCATACCGCCGGTAAAGGCCACTTTGCCGTCGATAGAGATGATCTTCCGGTGATCCCTGTTGTTTTGGTGGCTGGACCAAATCGGCTTAAAGGGATTAAAAACAGTACATTTAATACCCAGGGACTCCAGGTACTGTTTATAATCCGACGGCAGGGACATGAAGCACCCCAGGTCATCGTAGATGAGCCTGACATCAAGCCCTCGGGCTGCCTTTTTTGCCATTATGGAAATAATAGGGTCAAGCATCTTCCCCTGGCGCAGAATAAAAAATTCCATAAAGATATACTGCTCCGCCTTTTCCAGTTCCGGGAGCAGCCGTGTGAAAAAGGCCTCTCCGGAAGGAAAGTACTCCGTCCGGGTATGGCGGTACACCGGGTACCCTGAATATTCCTGGAGGTAGCGTACCTGGGGTACACAGTCTTCCTGTTCTTTGATAAGGGCCGGCAGAACATTTTCGGAAAGATTAAAAAAGGGCCGGAAAAACCTGTTCTCTTTTTCCATGAGCCGGCGGAGCTTACGGGGATTGGACAGGGTACTGAACATTACGTAGAGTATGCCCCCAAATATGGGAAACAGGATGATAAGGAAGATCCAGGTTAATTTGTAGCCCGATTTTTCTTTCTTGTTGAGAATATAGAAACTCACCGCCACGCTTAATATATGGAGGAGCCAGTTCAGATACCGGAACCTGGGGCCGGTTCCGGCGGCAATCAGGACGGTAATAAACAAAACCTGGATCAGAAGCAGAACAATTACCAGCAGCCTCCGCCGGAAAATGACATGGGTCCATCTTTTACCGGAAGATCCCTTCTCGGGCGCCTCGGCCCGAAGACCTATAACCCTTAAATCGGCCATGGCCCCGCTCCCAGGCGCAGAGGATGCGCCTCGTCGCCTGTTAAATCGAGAATAGTGGAAAAGATCCGTTGCTGTTCTTCCCCGGGATCCAAAATCACATCGAGTTCTTCTATTTCTTCAAGTTCCCAGCCCCCTTCAAACAATTCCCTTTCGGGTATGGGGGGGAGCTCGGTATCGTCTTTATCTTCCGCTGCCCGGCGGGCTGATACCGGCGCCGCCTCGTCTTCCTGCCCGCGGCCCAGGATCATGCTCTTTTTTGCGGTAATTGAGTAGAGCGGGTCCCCCAGGGTTTTGATCACCGCCAGGGGGATGGGGTGATTGGGGATATGGACCGCCAGTTCTTTGCGGCGGCGCCCCAGGGATTTATCCGTGCCTGCCAGGGTATTCAGTATGAACACATAGGGTCCCGGGGAGAGGCTCTTTATCAGCCGGAAACGGGTATTGTCTATAGAACAAAACTCACCAAACTGGGAAATATCCGAACAAAGCAAGGTAAAATACCGCTCTTCCCGTTCTCCCGAAATGCGGCGGAGCTTCTTGACCCCTGCCTTGGAGTGCAGGGAACAGACAACATTCCAACTCGTATCCGAAGGCAAGGCCAGAAGCCCCCCGGCGGCAAGGACCCGCGCCCCTTTTTCCAGAATCCGATCGTCAATATTACCCGGCACCACATATTCGATCATACTTTAATAATATCGGAAAATTCATTTTTCTCATAGTAAATAATTAGATTGTTTAGTATTATTTTTTATACAATTGTAGGTATCCCCTTTATTTGGGATTTTTATAAGAATCTTTAATTCATTGTATAATAATGAATTACCGATTTTACTAAAAAACCGGTAAAATTGGCACGAAAATTGCAGTATATACATACTACGGAGCGTAAGCCCGGATGGAGATTTCAAAATGAATAGTAAAAAAAATACGTACAACGATGAAAAAGACGCGCTGCAGACCTATTTCGATCAGATTAAAGTAATTCCCCTTCTCACCTTTGAAGATGAACTGGATCTCTCCAGGAAGATCCTGCAAGGTGATGAAGCGGCAAAGCGCAGGTTAATTGAAGCCAATTTACGTCTGGTTGTCAAGATTGCCAGGATATACCTCACGTCCGATGTTTCATTTATGGACATTATCCAGGAAGGAAATATTGGGCTCATGAGGGCTGCTGAAAAATATGATTACGAAAAGAACGTCAGGTTCTCCACCTATGCAAACTGGTGGATCCGCCAGTCCATCACCCGGTTCCTGTCCAACAAACGGCGGGTTATCCGGCTGCCCCACCGGAAGGAAGAAATCCTCCGGAAGATTCGCAAGGCTTACCATGTTTTGAGCCAGACCTTGCAGCACCAGCCTACCACCGAAGAAATTGCAAATTATATAGGCGCCGGTTTAGAAGAAGTGGAATACATCCTCAACATTACCAATGGCCATGTGTCTCTGGAGACGGACATAGGCGCCGATGAAGGCGCTACTTTGATAGATCTCCATGAAGATTACACCTACAGCCCTGAACGGGAGCTGCTCCGCAAGTCCACCAAGGATATAACCCTTAAATTCCTGGATTGCCTCAAGGACCGGGAAAAGCAGATCCTCATTTACCGTTACCAGCTTGACGGAGGCGATAAGCAGACCCTTAAAACTATCAGTGATGAGATGGGTATTTCTCCCGAAACGGTCCGGCAGATTGAAATGCGGGCCATTAGGAAGATGCGGATTAACGCCGAGGAACTGATGGAATCGGTGTATATCGAAGCTATCTAAGGGATATTAAGGTCCCCTCCAGGGTTCTTGCTTTTCCGAATATCGTTGTTTACTTCCCCTTTACTGCCAATTGCAGCCGCCAGGACAGGGTATAATCCCACTTCTCAGGAAAATCGGGGGAACTTACTTTTACCGTGAAACGTCCCGGCTTGCCCCGTATACTCGCGCTGATATAGCCGTCCCAGACAGGATCCTTCTTCTTCGATGTTGTGTACCCTGCCTTTCCGTTGAAAGCGGCGATGAAGGCGGCGATACGGCGTGAATAAGAAATATTGCCCGAGACTTTGGCGGAATTATATTCCCATGCCGAGGGGATGGGTAAGGGAAAAGGCTGCTGCCCGGACATGGAAGCTCCCGCCTCCGTTCCGGAACTGTTTCCCGGTGCAACGCTGCTGCCGATAACCGTCCCGGAAAAGCCGATGCCTACAGGCCCAAGGCTGAATCCAAGGGCGGCTGTGGCGGTGTCCAGAATGTTCTCCCAATCCTGGGCGTTTCTGCTGATTTCAGTACTGATCTTCACCGGTTTGAAAGGGACAGGACCGCCGGTTTTGAGATTAGAGGGGAAACGGTAGTAGAACGAAATATCCCCCCGGTCAAAATCTCCGCCGAACCGGGGGGCGCGGATATTCGCCCCGGTCCGGAACAGGCTGGCCCGTTTCCATTTCCACTCAAACTGGCTTCTCAACCGGAAAGCGGCCCCCGTAATGGCCCCGTCCCGGTCGATAAACCGGCTGTCCGCGCCGGTGGCGCCCAGGTTAAGCTTCCAGGGGCTGCTCCCCAGCCTTAAGGCCAGGTTCCCGTACCAGCCCTGTCCCCAGGCAAAACCCTCAGAATATGCCCCATCGCCGGCGAGGGAAAAGAACGGCATGGTAAAAAAAGTACCGAGGCCGTAAAGCCTGAAATCCCGTTCCGGCAGGGGAGGGCTGTTGGAAAACCAGGTTGAGGCCCCCCGGGGAGGGAGATGATTCCCGGTGAAAAAGCCCTCTAAGCGGAGGCTGGTTTTTTTGGCGAACTGGGTATCCAGCCCTGTTCCCAGGGAGGGGGCGAGATTATTGTCCAGTTGAACGGCGGCATAGGGCCGGAAGAAAGTCTCCCCCGAAGGCAGGCCCAGCCGGGGACTGCCCAGGTAGAGGTAGGTTTCCGGTTCCCTGGTAGAAGACGGTTCGGTCCTGAGATCCGCCGTCAGAGGTTTGCGGGTATCCGCCAGGGGGACCGACTTCCCCCAGGGGTTTCGGAGCCGGGCCGGCAGTCCCTGTTCTTCCAGGATACCGTAGAGCAGGCGGGACCCGGTCAGGCCGTGGTAAAGCCCGCCTGAATAAGCGGTATTCCCGGCCTCCCAGTCCTGCCAGAAAAAACCCGGCCGTTTGTCTATCACCTGGGCCCGGCCGGAAAAACCGAAGGCGCCGAGCCGGAGATCTCCCCGGTCTGTCAGATTCCCCTCGTTTTCCCAGGCGCCGGTCCAGAGCAGGCTTGCATTAAAGGGCAGGTTTTTAAACCAAGCCGATCCCGAATGGGGAACAGGCGCCGGTTTTTCGGCCCCTCCGTCCTCCGCCGCCAAAAGCCTTCCCGCGAGTACAAGTATGAAAAGGCAGGACAGTAAACCTCCCCGCAGCCTGTAGAATTTATCCATACCCTTACTAGGGGTTTGACGTGGGATTTTGCTTTAACCGAAAAGAAAAAATCTTATAAAAATTGGCATGGAATATGTTTCCCGGATATGTTAAATTTTTTAATTATGGCAAAGGCAAAAATAGAGTTAATTCGGGGTGATATTACCACCCTTCCGGTGGACGTTATGGTCAACGCGGCGAATTCCAGCCTGCTGGGCGGGGGCGGGGTGGACGGCGCCATTCACCGGGCGGCCGGCCCTGCCCTGCTCGAGGAATGCCGGACTATCGGAGGCTGCCCCGCCGGAGAAGCGGTCATTACCGGCTCAGGGCGGCTCCCCTGCAAAAAGGTGATCCACACCGTAGGGCCGGTCTGGCAGGGCGGCGGACAGGGGGAGGCGGCGCTTCTGGCATCCTGCTACCGGAAAAGCCTCCTCCTCGCCGCGGAGGCCGGGCTAACGAGCATCGCCTTCCCGAATATCAGCACCGGTGTTTACGGGTACCCAAAGGAAGAAGCCGCAAACATCGCGTTTAAGACCGTGGCCGGCGTCCTGGAAGAAACGCCGGTGATAAAAAAAGTAGTTTTTGTGTGCTTTGACCGGGAGAATTACGGGCTCTACGAAAAACTGATGCCGTCAGTCACCCCCGGGTAAGCGGCCCGGCCTAGTATTCATAGGCGCCCCGGTCGAT
>JAITNM010000083.1 GCA_031290475.1 Treponema sp.
ACCGTCTCCTGTACCGCAAGCTCCAAATCCGCGTCATCGCAGATAATCATCGCGTCATTGCCCCCCAATTCCAGATGAGCATGGGCCAGGTTTTTTGCCGCGCCTGAAGCAATAGCCGCCCCTACCGGGGAACTGCCGGTCAGACTGATGGCGTTGATCTTTGGCGAATTTGAAAGCCACTCGCCTACCTTGCTCCCGCTGCCGGTAATACACTGAACCGCCTTGGGACTTACCCCGGCGTCGATCAGCATTTGGGTAAGCAGTATATTATCCAACGGCGCGTCACTGGACGGCTTTACCACCACCGAATTACCCATAATCAACGCGGGGGCAACTTTATGCGCAAACAGTTCTCCCGGATAGTTAAAGGGAATAACGCAGGCGATAACTCCTAAAGGTTCCCGGATGGTAAAGGCCAAATCACCGCTCATGACCGGTTCGGAATCCAACGGGAACGTCTCGCCGCCTAAATTGCGGGCCTTTTCACCATAAAAACGAAAAAGCTGGGCCGTACCGTTAACCGTGCCAAGGCAGGATTGGTAGGTCTTTCCGCTACTATCGCAAAGTAATTTTGCGTATTCTTCTTTTCGGCCCAGCAGTATGCGGGAGAATTCATAAAAAATTTCTATCCGCCGGTACAGCGGAACCTTCCGCCACTCATTGAACCCTTGCCGGGCGGCGTCAAGAGCCGCCTCGACATCCCCTTGGGTAGCGGCAGGCACCGTGTCAATCACTTTCATATCCGCAGGGTTGACCACCTCTATTACCGCTTTGTCCGCGGCATCCACAGGCTTGCCTGCTATAATCATTTTCATGGATTTCCTCCTCCGGATAATCTTTACAGAAGCCATCACCAGACAGCTTTAGCCCTATTTCTACAGATAAAAATTTATAGTTAAGATAATCATATTATCAGACTATATGAGATGATAAATCCGCCTTGAATGAGTTGTCAAGTTTTTTTTTCAGTTTTTTCAGTTTTTCAAGAAATCGGATGTCCGGCGGCCGGAAGGGTAGCGGGGGCTAAGAGTCCCCGTATTCTAAGAAAGTGATAACTATGACGTGCAACAGCTTCTTCCATGTTACCGGAGCGCATAATCGCCAACATTTCGTTGTGCTCATGGATAATCTCGAATGGATTCTTCATGGCGAAGTAGGTTTTCCGGCTTTCGTTACGGGTAAAGACCTCCAGGGTCTTGTAAATATCAAAAAAAAGCCTGTTTCCTCCGCCCCTGATGATTACCCCATGGAAATTGTAGTCCGCGATACTCAACTCTTCCAGAGAATCTTCCGTTTTTGCGGTATACATATGATGTATTTCGGCCTCAAGATCGTCGAATATGGGTTTAAAAGACTCTTTATCACGAATACTGTGGGTCATAAGGGAAAGAAAAGCGGCTTCCTCAATGACTTGTCGTAGTTCCAGAATTTCCCACTTGTCGTTATTGCCCAGCAAGATGGACCACGAAATAGCTTCAGAGGAAATACGGGAACGGTCATTGACAAAGTTCCCCTTTGGGACCCGCGCCTCAAGTATTCCCAGGTGTTGAAAGATTTTTAAGGCTTCACGGATTGAGGAACGGCCAATGCCGAATTGGTTCGCCAGTTCCTGCTCGGAAGGAAGCTTATCCCCCGGTTTGTACAAGCCTGAGGTAATCAGCTTTCCGATCTGTTCTTTCGTCTGGTCTACAACGGTTTTCTGATATATTCTTTCCGCCAAATTGATCACATCCTTATTAGTGCTTTTTTTACCTCTTTATTTTGAAATAAATAGCCCCTCAGTGTCAATTACACGCATTTTCCGTCTACTTCGATGTGCTAATTCCGCTTCGGCTGCCAAATTGTATCCTGCGGTCCCGTGACCCATTTGTGTTCTTCTATGAACGTTGGCGTACCGGTAGCCGGGCCGTAATGGGCGCCGTCGATGTGACGGATCGCACAGAAGTACCACATGGCATAGCCCGGAGCGGTCACCTGGGGGTGAATCTCACCCTCCCGGATCAGGATAGTGTCCTTGTCCCGAATGATATACGGGGTGTCCCCGATGGCGGTAAGGCCGAAACCCTGGGAGGGGAGGAAGCGGTAGTGGTAGATCTCCGGCTGCGGGTGATGATGGGGCGGATAGCTCGACCACTTGCCGGGTGCGCCTATCACCTCTGCGATGACCAGGTTGGATTCCGGCCTGTTGGTGTCGTCAAAGATGGTCCGCACAATCCGGGTGGAGGTTTCCCGCATGGTCCCCTCGCCCCGAAATTCGCTTCTGCACTCCTCAGGGCTGTAGAGTTTTGCCGCAATGGGTTTGGGATTGTCCGTGGCGCAGTAATAGAACTCCGCCCCATCCTTCCCCGCCTTGATGCTTACCTTGCACTTTGAGGGAACCGAAAGGCACCAGGGGGAATAGTCAAACAGGTTGGGCCGGGAGATTTCCCGTTTTTCGCCATCCCAGGCGATTTCCGCCGTCCCTTGGGAGAGAACCCAGACCCGCTCGTCGGCGCCGGAATCACTCTCGTAAACATCGCCTGACGCGAGGACGATGACTCCGAAATCCATAAGCATATCCGCCGTCACGCCACTGCGGGGCGAAAGGGGGGTATAGCCCCGGTTAAACGGCGGCTTGTGATGTAACTGCATATTAACCTCTCCTTTATACGGCCGCAGGGCCGCGCCAAATTGATCACATCCTTATTAGTGCTTTTTTTACCTCTTTATTTTGAAATACATGACCTTTCGTGTCAATTATACGAATTGGCAATATCGCCAAAAAAGGGGAAATAACTGCAAAATTATCCGGTATTATTCACACCTTTGCCGGCCGAGTTTATGTTTTTGAGCTTCCGGGGCGTCAAGTCCGAGGGTGCCGCCGGGGTTCATGATGTTATCGGGGTCAAAGTGTTTTTTGAGCGCCCTGTATACCGCAAACTCGTTTTCACCGACACTGTGTTCAAGCCAGGGACCGAACATCTTGCCGATGCCGTGGTGGTGGCTCATGGCGGCGCCGGACTTTTGAATCGCGTCGAGGATGCCCGCATGGAAGGTGCGGAACTCTTCCGGGTCGTGCATTTGGGCGATAAAAATCCAGTAGAGGTTCGCGCCCTGGGGATAGACGTGACTCATGTGGGTCATGCAGATGGTGGCCGGCCGCGCCTTGACGCAGGCGCGCACATCCCGGTGGACCTGGCTCATGTTGCTCCAGTTGACGCTGCATTCCATGGTGTCCATCACGAGGCCAAAGTCCTGGATGGTGTCCCGCAGATACGGGTCGCTGAAACGGCCTTTTTCCCAGCCCCTGGTTACCGCGCCGGAAAGCCAGAGACCGGAGTATTTACGGGCCACCCGGTGAACGTTCTTCGCGCAGTTTTTTGAAAAGCCCGCCTCTCCGTTCGTAAAACCGAGGAACAGGCACATTTCGTTTATCTTGAATCCCTTGGCGTCAAAGAGCAGGCGCAGGGGGCTGTCAACCACGCCGTACATATACAGCATGATGCTTGTTTCTTCGGGGTCCGAGAGGCGGAATACCGACGGGTAACCCGCTTCACTCTGCATAATTTCCCGCGCCGCTTTCTGCCCTGTTTCCCAGTCCTTGAACAT
>JAITNM010000263.1 GCA_031290475.1 Treponema sp.
AAAATTATCATGTAGTTATTATACCCCTTTGTCTGTCATGGAGGAAGTATCTTATCCAGTGATTTCAAATCCGGTGCGTATGATTTCTTTTACAAAAGGGTTGTCGTTGTATAGTTCCGTGCTGGAGAAAGCATTTGGTTCTATTTGACAATACAATATATATATTGTATACTATGATCGTGACGGCAAAGCAGATTATGGACAAACTGAAAGAAAACGGCTGGGCGCTGGATCGGACCAACGGTTCCCACCATGTGTTTGTCAAGGACGGCCGCCGCCCGGTATCGATTCTTTTTCATGGAAACAGGGACATCGGGCGCCTTGCAAAGAAAAGTAACTGTCAAATAAAACACAGTTTAGCCATACATTTCTTTAAAACGGAAGGTAATTTTATTTCTTTACATTCCAGGGAAGCAGCGCCACCCAGTCTTCAGGCGTCTGGACGAGGGGACAGCGTTCAAAAAGGAGGTTGAGATAGTTTCCGGGAATAAGGCTGTTCTGCTTGGCTGTTTCTATCAGAGTGTACATGGCGCAGGAACTTTTTGCCCCATCAGGGCTCTGGTTAAACAACCAGTTTTTGCGGCCTACCACAAAAGGCCGGATGGCATTTTCGCAGGCATTATTATCAGGAGTTACATAAGCGCATTCGATGTAGGCGGTGAGTTTATCCCATTGGTTTAAGGTATAAGAAATTGCGTGCCCCAATAAAAGCGAAGGTGGTACTTCCAGAACTTTTGCGTCAAGCCATGTTTTAAACGCTTCAAGAATGGGCGCCGCTGATTTTCCCCGCTCGGAAAGAAATTTTGAGAGAGGCAGATTCTTTTCCCGCTGCTCCCGTTCCGCGCCATAAAGCTTGCGGATATACCCTATCGCTTCTTCGGCAAGACCGTCTTTCTTCGACGCCTTCGCCGCTTCAAAGAATTTCCGCCTCACGTGGCTGAAACAACCAATATGCCGAATCTCGGGATATGAGCCCAGGGCGCTGTCATACCCCTCGTATCCATCGGTTTGTAGATACCCGCGGAACCCTTCAAGAAACTCCGGCAAGTGTTTGGCCGCACGAGTCGGACGGTATTCAAAAATAACGACCGGCTTGTCCGGTGGTCCCCCTTTGGTAAGCCACATATATGATTCGGTGGTGTTGGCTTTCCCTTCCTCACGCATTACCTGGACACGAGTCTCATCCATGGCCATGAATAACCCTTCCTTTACCGTTTGCCGCAGCAGCTTGAATAAAGGCGCAAGCTTTTCATAGGCCTTTTCCTGCCAGTTACACATGTTTTGCCGGCTTATCGTTACCCCTATCCGTTCAAACTGGAGTTCCTGCCGATAAAAGGGCAGATGGTCCTGGTATTTGCCTACCAGTATGGCGCTTAAAAGCCCGGGGGTAACGATGCTGCCGGGAATTATCGAGGGGGACGCGGGGGCAATCCGTACCACCGGCTTATCCTCATCGCAGGTCCCCTCGCATTCCCGGCAGGCGTATTTGGGCCGGATTTCCCGGTCTACATAGATCCGGGGAGCCACTATATGCAGCCGTTCGGATACTTCTTCCCCTATTTTTACCATCCTTGCCCCGCAGGCGCACTGTTTCTCTTCTTCCGGTATATCTATGATATGGTCCACACGGGGAATATTAGGATCTATCGGTTTCCTTCCGCCATAGTTTCGCCGCCTGTACGATTTTATTTCCCGTGTCCCGGTGTTTTCAGTCGCGCCTTCCCCACATTCTTCCGTCCCTTTGGGTTCATCAAAAAGAAGCATCTGGGTTTTATCGCGGAGCAATTGTTCCGCCGCACGGCCGTATCGCTTAAACAGAAGCAGGTCATACCGTTCTTTCATTTCAAGGTACTGTATCCTCAGCAGATTGATTTCTTCTGAATGCTTTTTAGTCAGTTCCTCAACATACGATTGGGCTTCGGCTTTCTGCCGCTCAACCGTTTTGATGTATTCCTGAACTTCTGCGCCTAACGATTCCAGTACCATAAAAGTATTCTATCACACCTTGATCTCTGTGTAAATTCTTTTATGAAACTTTTTGATAAAAAAGCGGTTTATGGGCCTTAAAAAAATCAATGCCCGCAAGCAGCATCTTCACTTCTTCCGCGTTTATTTCTTCCGCCGCCTGTTTGTGTTCGGGCCAGGGGAACTTGTCTTTCTCAAGCCGTTTTTGACTTAACCAAAATCCAGTCTGGTCCCACCATATCGCTTTTAATAATTTCCGGTTCTTGTTACAAAACAAAAAGACGCTGCCGCTCAATGGATTCATCTCCATTCCTTCCTGTATTATCCCTGTCAAGCCGTTTACCGCTTTCCGTAAATCCGTGTGTCCGGGCCGGATATAAATTTTAACCCTGTTTAAATCTACCGTCATGACAACCTACCGCTATTATCAAAAACTGCTTTTAGTACCGTTTCCAACATTTCCGTGGGGAGATGGATATGTATATCACCTTTCTCTATCTCTATTTCCCCGTTCCCTTGATACAATGACATCTTGGGCAGTTCCACAAATCCATGCCCTTTTTGTCCGCCTTTCTTAACCCATTTGCAAAAGGTAGTAGGATGTATCCCCTGTTCCCGCGCATAGGCGCTCCGGGCCAGACCGCTCGTCTTCCATGCCGCTACATGTTTTTCCCGTCCTTCATTTGTATACCGCTTCATCTTTTCCTCCGGTTTCAATTGTTTCCCCGAAGTTTAAGAGGCTCCCTTATTATTCGCAAGAAGCGTTAGAATTGACGGTTACTAACAACCCTGCTACTCCTAGTGATACGCTGTTCCTATCAGGCCGCACTGTAATCTTAAGCCCCTTTAAGATAGCGAAGTATGAGTCCACCTACGAGCTGTGGTATACGGTGCGTCAATGGGCAATCAGCGATGATCGGGGCGCGGGTAAGTACACCTTTGCCAACCCCGGCCGGGAAGGGCATGACGGAACGGACGGGGCGGCGCCAACGTCCGGGGCAAAGTACGAACCGGTAACGTATATCAACTGGCGGGATATGATCGTATGGTGCAACGCATACAGTGAAATGGCGGGGAAGGAGCCGGTGTATTATAAAGCCGGCGGAACGGAAATTTTGCGGGTGTCCACCAATACCAGTGGGACAGCTACCGATGCGGACACGGCGGAGATGAAGCTGGAGAAAAACGGCTATCGTCTGCCCACGGAAGCGGAATGGGAATACGCGGCCCGTGGCGGGGGAACGCCCAGCACGACCGGGTCGTTCGCATATACCTATGCGGGTACGACAACCTTATTCGGATATTATATGTGGTATCGATACAACGCCGGGAGCGCCACACATCCGGTAGGGTCAAAATTGGCGA
>JAITNM010000092.1 GCA_031290475.1 Treponema sp.
CGCGCTTCTTTTCTCCCCTTCCCTGAATCCCCGGCGCTCCCGCGCCGTTGATTGCTTGCCAAAGATCTTTCCGGCCCCCTCAGGAGCCCCCCGCCTCCCGGACGGTCCGCAGACATTACTACACTATGCTGTAGTTTGTCAAGCGCTTACGCTTATTATTTGCCGAAATTTATATACCCCAGTGTTTTACCAGAGGCAATCGTAAAATTTCTTCTATACTTAAGACATCCGCACTTCAAGAGACAGCGCCCCTTGGACTACGGTATTGCCGTTAAATCTCAAACCATATGAATGGTATCGTGTTCCAAAAAAAAGATCAAGCGGTAAATCCGGAATTTTTAACAAAATTTTTAGAAAAAAATCGATGCTAAATAATGTGTCTACATTATTGACAAACTCTAAATAGGGCTATGCTAAAGTTTTTGCCCATTTCATTGCGAAAAAGGGTATTAATGTATACACTGATTTATGCTCCATTGCATAAATCAGTGCTTCCTTAGGGTTATGAGAAATCCGGCGGGGATGTTATTGTACCTGACACCTGTTATAGCGGCCCTTTTGTTAATACTTGGGGCAGGCTTGTTGTTTTCCGGCTGTTATACCCTTAAACAAGGGGCGTCCATGCTGGGGTACCTGGGCAGGGCAGTTCCCCTGGAATCCCTCCCGAAAACCGCCGGGGAAGGGATTGCCGGGGACGAGGCCGATGAAAACAGCCGGTTTGTGGAACGGATTCAGGATATCCGCCGCTTTGCCCGGGAGGAACTGGGGCTGCGGGATACGAAGAACTACACCCGCTACGTGACCATAGACCGGGACTATCTTGCGGCGGTGGTTTCCGGGGCGGCAAAGGATTCCTTTACCCGTTATGAGTGGTGGTTCCCGGTGGTGGGAAAGGCGCCCTACAAGGGTTTTTTCAACCCCGAAGACGCCCGCAGGGAGGGGAAAAAATTGGCAAAAAAAGACCTGGATGTGTGGATACGTCCGGTGGATGCCTTCAGTACCCTGGGCTGGTTTCAGGATCCCCTTTACTCTTATATGCGGGATTACCCCCTTCACGCCCTGGCGGATCTTCTGATCCACGAATTATTCCATGCCACGGTATTTTTGAAGGGCCATTCCCAATTTAATGAAGAAATCGCCGAATTCGCCGGCAGGGAGGGCTCCCGCCTTTACATTGAGAAGCGGTGCGGCGCTGACTCGGAAGAATACCGGGCTATGCTGGATTCCGCCGCAGACAGCGGGGCCTTTGTAAGCTTTATCCGTGAACTTATCCTGGAACTGGACGGAGTTTATAAGAGTGATTTAAGCCGGGAAGAAAAGCTGATCCAAAAGGACGGGCGTATCAAGGCCGCCCAGGAACGGTTCGCGGAGGAATACGAAAGCCGTTTCCGGCGTGAGAATCACCGGGGATTCTCTAAAATGGAAATAAACAACGCATATCTGGAGCTCTACCGGCTTTACTACGAGGGGTCGCCCTACTTCGAGGACATTTATGAAAAAGCCGGGAGGGACCTTCCCGCTTTTATCCGGGCAGCTAAGACAATCCGGCCCAGGGGAGATCCCAGAAAACAGCTTGAGGCGGCGCTTGGGGGATCACGGTAATTCATGCCGGCGCCCTGTGTTACACCGCAGCCTGGGGGTGTTTCCGGTAATACATCATCGTCGAAACTATCCCCAGCGCGAGAAGCGCCAGGTTGAGGACAAAGGGGAAATTACGGGAAATACCCGACAGGATTCCCGCGATCCAGCCGAAGGGGGAGGTTGCGAACATGATGATCATGTGCTGGATCGCCATGACCCGGGCGCGCTCGGCGGCGTTTACGTGCAGGGCGACCAGGGATTCGGCGAGCATGGCGAGGATTCCCATGCCGAAGCCGTCGAAGAAGAGGGATACGCAGAGCACGAGGTATTTTACCCCCCCTTCTACGGGAGTCAAGACCAGTATGGCCTGACCCAGCATATAAACGGCAAAACCCAGGAGCAGGGGGGTCTTGAGATTTGCCTTGGATGTAAGCCGGGGGATCAGGGTAAAGAAAAACACCAGGGCCAGGATGGAACGGAACATGGGGAAAAAGGGAAGCAGGTTATCGGGAACGCCGATTTTTTTACTGGCGATGATCTGCCAGAACGTGGTATTGATCATGGACACAATCCCTACCAGGGCGGAAATAAGCAGGGAGAAAATAGTCCCCGGAGAACGGGCGATGATCTTAAACACCCCCTTATAGCCCAACAGTAAACTGAAGATGCTTACCCCCCGGGTTTCCCGCACACGGATAACGCCGGTCTTTGTTTCCCGGGAGAATACGTACAAAACAATCAGTTTAACGGTCATGATAATAAAGGCGTTAAGGTACAGGATCCGGACCGCGGGCACCAGGGTAAGGCGGGATACGAGAATTGACGCGATGGGCGCAAAGAGGGCCGAGAGCTGGCCGCTGCATATCACCAGGGAGTATATTTTTGTTATTTCGCGCTTTTCCGCGTCTTCCACCAAAAGGCAGTCCCAGGAATTCTGGGTTACCTTCATGGTTCCGTTAAAGAGGGCCGCCGTGAGGAAGAACCAGAAATTTTCCGCCTTAAGCCATATCAGGCAGGGGATGGCCCAGGCGGTAAAATCAAATATGGCGGTAGTTTTTCTGCGCCCCAGTTTGTCGGTAACGGGCCCGCCCAGAAAGGCGAAGATCACCTGGATAACCATGTACACCGAGGCGATAAAACCGATTTCCCAGTCCTTAAGCCCCAG
>JAITNM010000014.1 GCA_031290475.1 Treponema sp.
TCATGGGGATGATTTTGGCGTAGGGCGCCTCCATCCGGTAGATCGGGCTGCCGCTTTCGGTAAAGGCGGCTATTTCAAGGCCCACCGCATACGAAAAATCATCAAAGGTGGAGAGCGACTCAATCCGTACTACTACCCGCCTGCTGCTGGTCTCCGCAAGGGGAATGGAGAACACCGCACCGGTCAAAAGTTCTCCTATGACCATATCTATTTCATCAGTGAAGAAGGCGATCCGGGCCGCTCCGTTTTCACACATGGAAAGGTAATTGATCACATCCGGGTCCTGGGGGGTTAATTCCCTAAGCTCCCGAAAAATGTAGTAGGCCCTGATCCAGTCCTGGGAAACCATGGCCTCATAGCCGTCCCGTTTCAGATGGTAGATGGAATACGCGTGGAGCTCCCGGGCGCCGGGCTCCAGGGACGCGATGGAATTCCAGGCCAGACTTGCCAGCCTGACGGCGGCGGCGCTTTCCACGCTTCCCCGCCTTGCCAGCCGGTCCGCCAGTGTCGCGAGCCAGTGCGCGTCATAATACCGTTCTTCGGCGAGGGCGTTCTCCGCCAGCGCCAAAGCTTCCGGAGCGTCCACCGGATTGGGCTGGCCGGGAATGCCCCGGAAAGCCGGGCCCGCATCCTCCGGTGAGGACTGATACGATGATTCCAAAACGGAGGTACGCAGTTCTTCAACGCCAATGGAAACCGCTACCCGTACTTCGGCCAGTTCCTGGCTGTCGGGCCAAATTCCGTCGCAGACTGCCAGAAACTGGGAAGCTTCCTGCCAGTTTTCTTCCGCGGCGAAACGCTTCACCCGATCTCCGGAAAGACGGTATATTTGCCCCTTATACCGGAGATTGGACTGAAAATCCTGGGCCACCGGAAGGGCAAGGAAGTATAGAAGTCCGTACACTATGGCCGTGCATACGGCGATGATGACCGGTATTTTTATCCGATCCAAAAAACGCAGGGAAAAACGGGGATAGGCTTCTTCGTTTTCATAAGGGGTCAGCCCGAAGGGGATAACCAGACCGGCCATGGTCAGGGCGGGAAACAGGCTGATAAAATCAAGGACTCCCCGGATAAGACGCCAGGGCATGAAAAAGATGTCCAGCGGGGCTTCTTCTCCGGGGAATATGCACCGGAAACCGGTGATGAGCAGGAAAGAAATCACCATATAGAAGATAAAAATACCGGTCATGGAAAAAAGCCGCGCTTTATTGATCTGTACCATCAGCGGCGCCTCCGGGGGGAGCTTCGCTTTTTTTCCGTACCCTTGGAGCGGACGGCATAAATCAGGAGGGTATAAATGAGGATAATCACCCCGATTCCGCCGAAAACAACAGGACTGATAAAGAAAGACGGAATGCGGGGCCCCAGAAAAGCCCCGAGAAAGCTTTGGACCTCCCGGGAATCAATGAAGGTTTCAAAGACCAGGATGCCGCGGAAGATCACGGCGCCGGAAAACAGATTAGCCATGGGCCAGGAACTGAGTTCCATTACAAAACGAAGGGATAGCAGCAGTAGTATGAGGGCTCCCCCGTAGAGACCGAAAGAAAGCAGATCGGATCTGAATCGGGATTCCAATTGATTCGCGGTGAGGGAAAGATCGGGAAAGATGCCGCTGGTCAGAAAGGCGTGTTCATTTCTAAAGGGCGCCTGAGGCCGGACGCTTTCCGGTCCGGGCGGCGTTTCCTGGTAAATGAGCGGCTGCCCGGGCTGGGAAATCACCCGCGGCCCTTCGCTGTTACCGGGATTTCCCAGGAGGACTATCGCCGTATTGCCCTGGGAGAGGATCAGCCCCTTTTGTCCCAGGGTGGAAGGAGAGGGGCCGGAAATCGTTATAGAATTCAGGCTTTCAGCCTGGAGCAAGCCCCAGACGGAGCCGAACGTAAAGGCGGCGGCCAGAATAAACAGGGTTATGAAGGCGGGAAAGAAAGCAATGTTCCTTCGGGCCGCATAACTGAGGGTAAGTAACAGGGTAAAATACAGGGCTAGTGGAAGCATTTCCCGAATTGCGGCGATAAACTCGGGCAGGGTAAAGGGGGAGCCTGCGGGGATAGCTTTAGCGGCATTCACCGAGAGCTCAAGATACTTGATCGCCCCGGCGCCGATAAAAATAAGCAAAAAGCAAATAGTGAAAAAGAGCACTAAATGTGCTATTATTTTCATTTCTTTAGCCTATCATGGTAAAACCGTGTTTTCAAGGCATACAACCCTGCAAATTTCCATTCGTTATAATGCACAAGTTATCCACAAGAAAAATAGTTGACCGCACGGTATGGGTTTTTTTTGCGCTTCTGAGAAAACTTGGTATTTTTGGATCAAGTATAATAACTAAATAGTTTAATTCTTGGTAATATAAAGAAATATGGATTTTTTTAGGCCCCGGACTATATAGAAAAAGAGTTGATGTATAGAAACAGATACACCAGTCCTAAAAAACTAAAAATGGTAACAAATTATCCACAGGTAATTAACAGAGAAAAAAACTTTCTTATTGAATTTATTCAGATTTATCGGGCAGGGCCTTCATCTTTT
>JAITNM010000023.1 GCA_031290475.1 Treponema sp.
TGTGCAGAGCATCAAAGGCCGGGTCATCAACCAGTCCGCGTCGGTTACCGAAACAAACGCCACCATGGAGCAGATCACCGTCAACATCGACAAGCTTAATGGCCAGGTCGAAAGCCAGACCCAAAGCGTGTCCAAATCGTCCAGCGCCATTGAGGAAATGATAGCCAACATCAATTCCGTCACCCAGACCTTGACCAAAAACGCCGAAAGCGTCCAAACCCTGCTGGAAGCCAGCGATGTCGGCCGCACGGGTCTTCAGGAAGTCTCCACCGACATCCAGGAAATAGCCCGGGAATCGGAAGGGCTTTTGGAAATCAACTCGGTGATGGAAAACATCGCGAGCCAGACGAATCTGCTGTCCATGAACGCGGCCATTGAGGCGGCCCACGCCGGGGAAGCCGGCAAGGGTTTTGCCGTGGTCGCCGATGAGATCCGCAAACTCGCCGAAAATTCCGGGGTGCAGTCAAAAACCATAGGAACGGTGTTGAAGAAGATCAAGGAATCCATCGACAAGATCACCCGGTCCACGGATAACGTGCTCAACAAGTTCGAGGCCATTGACGGCGGGGTAAAGACCGTTTCCGAGCAGACCGAGAACATCCGCAACGCCATGGAAGAACAGAGCGTGGGAAGCCAGCAGATCCTGGAGGTTATCGGCCAGCTCAACGAGATCACCGGCATGGTCAAGAACGGCTCCGAGGAAATGCTTGAGGGCAGCAAGGAAGTTATCACCGAGGGAAAGAACCTTGAGATGGCGACCCAGGAGATCACCAACGGCATGAACGAAATGGCCACCGGGGCGGATCAGATCAACGTCGCGGTGAACCGGGTGAACGAGATCAGCGGCCAGAACAAGGAAAACATCGACGTCCTGGTAAGGGAAGTCTCCCGGTTTAAAGTAGAATAACAGGTTGCCGGAAGTATTATAACCGCGCCGTTGCTTTTTCAAATTCATAGAGCAGCACATCTTTTTCAATGCTATCGAGTAATTCTCGTGTAGTTTTATCCAGGTGAAGGCTGCTGAGCCATTCTATTTCCCGGTTAACCGTTGTGTAATCATTGTTGATAAGCGCAGCCTTGAGCGTTTCAAACTTCGGAATGATATGAGCTTCCCCGGATTCATCGGGGTTTGTATCCAGCGCAAGGGTAATTTGATCCAGCAGTTCTTCTGTTTCCGCAATCAACATCCCGGTCTTTGTTTCCATAAGGGACAGATCTTCCTGCCTTCCCGCTTCCTCAAGTTCGGCGGCAATTTCCCCCAGTCTTACTGCGCCGATGGTGCGGGACGAGCCTTTAATGGCATGGACCCAAGTGGTATACAAGGGATAGTCCTGTTTTTCCAGTGCCGCCTGTATCTGTTTAATAGTACTCTTAGTATTCTCATAATAGATCGACAGGATAAGCCGGTATCCCTTTAAAGATCCGCCGGTATTATGCATCCCCTTTAAGATATCCACACCGGGAATTTCAGGAATTTGTCCGGCTGTTTCGTTACCCAATAGCCGGACAAGATCTTCCTCTGAAAGATCCTCCCAATTCAACGGGCGTTTTTTGTCAGGAATATTCTTCCGTATCTGTTTCTCCGAGGGTATCCATTTTTCCAGAATTTTATTCAGTTTTTGTATTACAACCGGTTTAGAGAGATAATCATCAAAGCCGCTGGAAAAGAACATATTCATCTCCCCGGCCATGGCATTTGCAGTAAGGGCGATAATAGGTGTTTTTTTGGCATATTTTGAATCCATGCTCCGGATAATACGGGTTGTTTCAATGCCGTCCATGACAGGCATCATGTGGTCCATAAAGATAAGGTCATAATGGGGTGTTCCTCCGCGGATAAGGTCTATTGCTTCCTGTCCGCTTTTTACCCCATCCACAGTAAGGCCGTACGGACGGGTCAGACCCTTTACCACCTCCAGGTTAAGGGCTACATCGTCAACCACCAGGATCCGCGCCGCGCTCATTGATTTTCTGACTATGTTTTTATGGACCTGGACATTGCCGTCCTGCCGGAACCGCTGCAGATTTTTAATTGTTTCTTTTCCAATAGGGCTCCGGTCAACGATCCCTTGTTTAATAACCACCGTAAAAACACTGCCGCTGCCATAAACGCTCGTCACATCTATGGTCCCGTCCATCAGTTCAACCAGATTTTTCGTAATAGATAAACCAAGTCCGCTTCCCTCAATATTGCGGTGGGTTTCCGCATCAAACTGGCTGTATTGGGAAAAAAGTCTTTGTATATCCTTTTCCTGTATCCCCTCGCCGGTGTCCATTATTTTAAAGGTTAAAATGGCGGTGTTTTCTTCTTCTTGCGCCTGCTTCCAGTCTATTTGCAGTGTTACTTTACCTTCCCGGGTATATTTAATCGCATTCGATAAAAGGTTATTCAGTATCTGTTTAATTCGTAATTCGTCACCCCGCAATTTTGCCGGCAGCGTTTCATTCATTTCGAGCTCCAGAACAACAGGCCGCACGCCAATCCGTATAATATTCACCTGAAGTATATCATTGATCATGCTGGAGAACATATACTCTACCGGAATCAATTCCATATTTCCTGATTCAATTTTTGAAATATCCAGGATGTTGTTGATTAGCCCCATCAATATTGTTCCGGAGGAGTATATTTTTTCTACATCTTCCCGGACGTCTTTGGACAGATTTCGATGCAAAAGAATTTCTGTAAAACCTATAACGGCATTCAAGGGGGTGCGTATTTCGTGACTCATGAAGGCGAGGAAAGATGACTTTGCCTTGCTTGCCGCTTCCGCCTGTTCCTTATACTTTGTAATTTCCTTGACTTTTTGTTCTTCCAGCGCCACTAAGAGTTTTTCTTTGGAAATTAAATAACTCTTTGAACGTGTCGTTGATAATACAAGCGCGTCATAATGGTGTCGCAAGAAATTGTTTTCCCTTTTGAGCCGTTTATTTTCTTCTTCCAGAAAAGTGAGTCCCGCTTCCTTTGTTTCGCTTGCCGGAGGGTCTACTTGGTTTTCAACCGGCCGGGCAGGTTTTTCTTCGGTGTCCATGAACCTTCTCGAACTAAATTATGCAGGCCACAAAAGTAAACTGGTGGAAGGCGTTTACCGGCTTGTCTTGTCCCGGTTTATAGAGTGGACAGATTTCCCCTCCGGAATAAAAATACAGGAATGGTACCGGTAAATCCTGCATCTGCTGCTGAATAAGTGTAATTTCTTCCATTGAGTCCTGCAAGGTAAGGATGCGGCTTATACAGGAAATTAAAAGAACTCCGCTCTTTCCCGGCATTTCTTTTATCTGCTCAATACTATAGCGGGTGCTTTTGATAATCAGTTCCCCCTCAATTGTTCCGATTTTTATAGTTCCCCCCACAGGAATATCCTGTTCGGAGATCAGGGCGCCATCGGTATCAATTTTTGATATCGCAAACAATCTGGGCTCCGAACCGTCATGATAATCCACCATAATGGGGAAAGCATAGATAATATCGATAGCGCCCTGGGTAATAAGGCCGATCTTTTCCAAAAACGCCGCAGCAGGCATATTGTCTATAGAGATGATCCGGTTTCCATTCACTTCGGTAATGGTTACGTCTTGATCAAAGTTCACTTCCTTCGGCAGGGAACAGGCGAAAAACCGGGGGCTTATGTTCCCACGCAGCAATACTACAGACATCCGGTCCGCATAGTATTCGCCGTTAAAGATAGTCATAGGGGAGCGCATTTTGACAGTAAAATCAGCGGGAATGGAACCGAACATAGGGACCCCGCCGGATACCCGATCCAGGGTACGCACTATGGTGTTCCCCGTTACATGGGCCAGCGAAGGCGGAAATATAAGCATCATAGCGGGCTTTGCAATGGGATTCCCCCCCTTCAGCAAATCCCGGTACAGGTCTTCCATAACGGCTTCGTTCCCCGCAACGAGAGGCGCCGAAAGTCCGAAAGAGAATTCCACATCATCGCTGGACAGGACCGTCAGGGTGAGCATAAAATCGCCGCCCGCGTCCCTTACGGCAAAGCCCTGGCTGACGCAACCCACTACATTAAAAGGCAGGCGGGCGCAGAGTTCCTTCACCAGCCCTGACTGAATAAATTCCAGATTGCAGAAGAGAAATCCTGCGGAATTACGCAGCAAGGTTTTACCGCCTTCAAGGGGGGAACCTTTGCCTGCCGGCCCGGTTGGAATTCCAAGTTGTCCCATAATTTCCTGAAAGGCGTACTCCGCATCGTTCGATTCAGCCGTATGGGCAACCATCATCTTAATCATGACTCTTCTCCTAATAGTGTTTCATCGATCAGCTTAATTGCTTTCTCGTATTCAAAAAGCAGGACGCACTGCTCAATTGTATTGAAAAATTTCCGGGTCTTATGATTCAACTGTCTGGTTATTAGTTGCCCAAGTTCCTTGTTTATCTTCCCGGTATCCATGTTATCCAGAGCTTCCTTAAGGGTTTCCAATTCCACCTGCGACGCCTCAAGAACATCCTCATGCTGTTCTGTCTTCGCAGTTTCCGCGAGGGCCGCTTTTACGCGATCCGCCAGTTGCCGCAGTTCTTTTAAAAATTCGTCTGTTTTTTCATTAATAACGGTAGTGTTTCTTTCATTACCCGCCGCTTCCAGGTCCGCCGCCATTTGCCCTAATTCCGTCGCTCCGATACTGCGGGCCGCTCCCTTGATGGCATGAACCATGGTAGTATATTGAAGGAATTCCCCTGCTTCCGCTGTTTTCTTGATTTGAGGTATCCGTTCTTCCGTATCCTTGTAAAAAAAAGAAAGAATGTGTTTGTAGGAACTTACAGATCCGCCGGTATTCATCATTCCGGTTTCAACATGTATCCCCGATATCTCCGGAATCGGCGTTTCATCACTGATCTTCTCTTCCGGAGCCTCATTGAGTTTCTGTTGTTTTTCTTTGGGGATCCATGTCTCCAGGATAGTGTTCAACTTGTGTACATCAATAGGCTTGGGCAGGAAATCATTGATCCCGTTTTTCAAAAATATTTCCCGCTGCCCGGAAACCGCATTTGCCGTAAGCATAACGATCGGCAAATGCTGAAAATACTTATCGTCTCTACCCAGTTTTCTGATAAGACCGGCGGCAAAAAGACCGTCCATTTCCGGCATCATGTGGTCCATAAAGACAAGGTCGTACCGGTGTTTTTTTACCATGATAAAAGCTTCAGAACCGGAAATACAGGTATCAATATCCATCTTATAGGGAGCCATTAATCCTTCGGCAACCTGAAGGTTGGTCGCTAAATCATCCACAACCAGCACCCGCGCCTCCGGAGCGATAAAACCGATCTGTTTCAGCCGGAACGAAGTCTTTTCCGCATCATGTACACCGTTAAGAACATTGGCAAGAACGCAGGAATATACCGGTAAATGCATGCTGCCCGCACTATGATAACCGGACATATCATCAGAATCGGTCATAACTATCAGCCTTACCGCAGAGCCGGATTTACCCCATTTGGAAATACAGTCTGCGGCGAAATGGGAAGAAACAAAGGCGAAGTCAAATTCGGCGCCTATAAGGTCTTGCATAAAAGACGGAAGATCCTGGGCGCATTTTGGCTGCATCCCCAAACTGCCAAAAGCCGTAAGCAGGGAGTCCAGATATGTCCGGCGATCTTCGTATACAACTACCCGTTTGCCGCTGTTTTCCAGCTGGGCAATTTTTTTGGTTTTTTCAAAGGACTGTATAATCGCGGCGGTAAAGATCGAACCCTTCCCATAAGTACTGATAACAGTAATACTTCCGCCCATTGCCTTGCAGAAGGAATTGGCAATGGTAAGCCCAAGCCCGCTGCCTTCTATGCCGTAGTTATGTTCCGTATCTACCCGGGCAAAATCCTGAAAGAGGATCGCTATGTCCTCCTGTTTTATGCCAATACCCGTATCCTCAACATTGAATATCAGCTTTATTGTATTTATATTAATGGATTCTTTTTCTACACTAAGTTTTATATAGCCCTTTTGGGTGTACTTTACCGCGTTATTCAGCAGATTGATCAAAAGCTGCCGGATTTTTAGTTCATCCCCAATAAGCTCTGCGGGTATTTTGCTATCAAGGCTCACAAAGAAATCCGCCGGCTTGTCCATAAGACGCAGGCGGATAACATTGACCACATCATTCATCATAGACGCCAAATTGTAGGGATGTGTTTCTATTAAAACCTTGTTTGTTTGTATTTTTGAAAAGTCAAGAATATTATTAATAATAGAGAGCAGTATGTTTCCCGCCTGTTTGATGATGGAAACGTCTTCGTATATCTCCGCCGAAATATTCTTGCGTTGCAAAATTTCTGACATTCCCAAAATAGAATTGAGGGGGGTGCGTATTTCATGACTTACCTGGGCCAGGAAAGATGACTTGGCCTTGTTCTCCTCGTCGGAATGAATTTTGGCTATAGAAAGATGCAACAGGAAGTAACACAGTACCACCATCATAATTATTCCAATGACGGAGTAGATAAACGTCATAATGTACACATCGCGAAAATAAGTTGCTCTGGGGAAGGCAAGCCCGACGTACCATCCGTTAAAAGTTTTCCGGTAAAAGGCTATGACCTTAACATCCGTTTTGTTTAGTATGTTAAGGCTGGATATTTTTTCCGAACCAAAGCGCAGCTGTTCCTCCAGGTCCTTGTACTGGGGACCCAGATCCCCTAAAGGAATCCACTTGTACTGGGGATTAGGGTAGGAGATAAAACAGAGACTCGGGTCGGTTTCGGATATGGGGCCTATCAGGTAACCGTAACCTCCCTTCTCAAACCGAAAGGAAATCACGTATTCCGCAATAGTCTCTAAGGCTATGTTTATGCCAAAAAAGGCGGATGTTTCATGTCTATCGTTCTGGATCTCCATCACGATACTGATAATCATTTCACCGGTCACGCTATCCCGATAAGGAACTGTGGGTACCACTGTTCCTGGCGATGTGTTGGTAACAATACACCAGGGACGGATTTCCGGTAGATGATCCGCCGGGGGGATCCCTCCCACGCCATAAAAAAAAATACCCTCCCCCTCTCCGGGGAGATACAAAAAAACATTATTATACCCCTGGAAGTATTCCTTATCGGTACGAAAATTTTTGTCAAGGACGACAAGGTAGTCCTCTATCTCCTCGGGGCTTGCCCCATGTTCCAGGTACTGTTCTCTCAGAAAAGCGGACGTATTCACAAGGCTGACTTCGATTGCCCGCAGCTTTGTCTGTATCCGTTCCTCCGCCACCATCAGCATTTCCTCCGCAGTGGATTCCATATAATGCCTGACGTTATAAGCGGCCCAGATACAGCCGAATGCGATCATAAATAGAAATACCAAGAAAACAACTAATAATTGAACCAAATTTTCCCGAATGATTCTCTTGAATTCCATGTTTCCTGCCGTTTTTTTTAAGTATATCATAATAACTTTGTAAAGATAGTATCAAAAAATGAAAATCGCCGAATGGTTAGGCTGGAAACCCTATGGTTTTATCTCAGCACCGGGTTGTCTCAAAGAAAACCGGCCTTTTTTTCCTATATTTTTATTGAAAAACCTCAAAAATGGGCGTATACTATCTGCATGGAAACTATGAAGAAAAAAATCGTCCTGGTTGATGACGATGTGACCAGTTTGGCTCTGGGAAAGAGTATCATGGCCGAAAAATACGACGTAGTTACCATACCTTCGGGCGAAAAACTCTTTAAATTTCTGGAAATAATTCACCCGGATCTGATTCTGCTGGACGTAGACATGCCGGTTATGAACGGATACGAGGTTCTTAAAAGACTCAAGGAAAAAAAGGAAACCCAGGAAACACCGGTTATTTTTTTAACTTCCATGAGTGATGCTACCAGTGAAATAAAAGGCCT
>JAITNM010000112.1 GCA_031290475.1 Treponema sp.
GCCCGTTACTCGGCGATCAACGTGCAGTTTATCAAGCTCATCCCGTACTGCATCACGGGCTTCACCGTGGCGGTCTCGGCGCTGCTCTGGTCCTCCCGGATCAACGGCATACAGCCAAGCCAGGTCGGCGCGAACTACGAGCTTGACGCAATCGCCGCGGTGGTCATAGGCGGGACGTCCATGTCCGGCGGCAAGGGAAGCATTATCGGAACGGTTATGGGGGCCATCATGCTGGGGATAATCAACAATATGCTCGTTCTGGCGGGCGTATCGTCGTTCCTTCAGCAGGCGGCCCGTGGTTTGGTGATCATTGCGGCTGTATTGCTGCAATATAATAACAGCAACAAGTAATGTTTAGGAGGAAAGAGAAATGAAGAAAATCGGAATGATTCTTCTGTGCGTGCTCATGGCTGCGTCCCTGTTTGCGGGCGGCGGACAGCAAAAAGGCGGCGCCGCTGCCGGTGGAACCATAAAGATCGGCATCGCGGTTCCCACCGCGGACCACGGCTGGACTGGCGGTATCGGCTGGTGGGCGGATTTTGCGGTGAACGAGCTTAAGAGCCAGTATTCCAACATTGAATTCCGGGTAGTACATTCGGCCAACGCCAATGCCCAGGTAAGCGATGTTGAGAACCTGTCGACCTGGGGCATGAACTACCTGGTAATTCTTCCCCACGAATCCGCCCCCCTTACCGCTCCGGTTAAGCAGCTCCACAGCCAGGGCGTAAAG
Source organism: Treponema sp. (assembly GCA_031290475.1). GTDB lineage: Bacteria > Spirochaetota > Spirochaetia > Treponematales > Breznakiellaceae > JAITNM01. The sequence goes on from JAITNM010000112.1 coordinate 731, forward strand.
GTCATCGTGGTTGACCGGGGCCTTACGGACACCAGTTTCGGCTATGTGAACCTCGCTGGCGATAACCCGGGCCTCGGCCGGGAGAGCGGCAAGTGGATGGCCAAGACCATGAAAGCCGAAGGGCTCACCAACTACGTGGTCATGGGCGGTATGCCGGTGGTTATCGACACCGAGCGCATGGACGCCTTCTTCGCGGAAATGGACAAGGAACCCACCCTGGTAGACCTCCACGGCAAGGACAAGTACGAGTTCGCCAACTGGTCAACCCAGGACGGCCTGCGCCTAATGGAAACCTTCCTCCAGCAGTACCCCAAAATCGACGCGGTGTTCTGCCAGGATGACGACGTCCTTACCGGCGTTCTCCAGGCCATCAAGGAATCCGGCCGCAAGGATGTAAAGATCGCCATGGGCGGCGCGGGCAGCAAGCCTGTGTATCAGATGATCAGGAACAACGATCCCCTGGTACGGGCAACCGCCCTGTATCACCCCATGATGATCTACGACGGTATCATGTACGCCGTTGACGTGGCCCTCGGCAAGAAGAGCGACTCCTTCCATACGGCCAAAGCCCCGGTTTCGGTGGTCACCCCCACCGCGCTGATCGACAAGTCCAACGTGGATCAGTATTACAATCCTGATTCCAGCTACTAAAATGAGTTTGTCCATAAAGCAGCGTCTGCTTTAAAGCAGCGCCTGCTTTATGGATAGACACTAATCCTGAAAGGAAGCAGACGCTTAACGGGCACGGTTTTACCGTGTCCGTCTTTTATTCGTAAGGAATTAAATCATGCCCGAACTTAATCTCCTTCAGCTCCTGCGGGAAGAAAAAAGTATGCGCCTCAAAGGCGGCTTGTATCACCAAACACAGATAAAACTAACCTATAATTCCAATCGTATTGAAGGAAGCAGGCTGTCGGAAGATCAAACTCGCTATATTTTCGAAACGAATTCTATAAGCGTTGACCCGCAGGAAACCGCCAATATAGATGATATTATAGAAACGGTGAATCATTTTTCCTGTTTCGATTATATGCTGGATATTGCGGAACAGGATTTGTCGGAAGACATTATCAAAGAATTCCACAGAATTTTAAAAAGCAATACTTCGGATTCACGCAAAGAATGGTTTAAGGTTGGCGACTATAAATCGCGCCCAAACGTGGTGGGCGATATGGAAACAATGGCCCCGTCAAAAGTTGGGCACGCCCTTGCGGGTTTGCTTGCCGCGTATCATACAAAGAAACCGCTGGATTTTGCCGCTATCGTCGATTTCCATTATCAGTTTGAAAAAATACATCCCTTTCAGGACGGTAATGGCCGTGCCGGCAGGATCATCATGTTTAAGGAGTGCCTCAAGCACGGCGTTATTCCCTTTATCATTGAAGATGAATACAAACTGTTTTACTACCGGGGGCTTAAAGAATTTGCCAAGATTCCGGGTTATTTAACAGACACCTGCCTTTCTGCCCAGGACAAATATAAAGAAATGATACGGTATTTTACGGAAAAGGGTCATGGTTATACACCATAAGAGTTTATCTGTGGTTTACACCGTGTACTAGGTGAATTTTTTGGCAACGATCCCGCTGATTACTTCGTAGAGGGGCGACAGTTTGTCGAAAACCTTGGTAAACACTTCACTGTAAAGCTGCTCGTAGATCTGGTGTTCCTGCGGCTTGGGTTCAAATTCATCCTTTATGTGAACCATTTTCCCGATTCCTTCCTCGTAGGATGAAAAGACCCCTTTTGCCACGAAGGCTGCCAGAGATGAACCGATACCGGTGGCCTCATGGGTCTGGATCCGGTAAACCGGGAGGCCGAACATGGAGGCGGTGATCCGGCAGATCTCGTCACTCTGAGCCCCGCCGCCCGCGGCAAAGAGGCTTTTTATCTGCATATTTCCCCGCTTTTCCATGTAATGCAGCCCATCCATAAGGGCGAAGTTGATGCCTTCAATAATTGCACGGTAAATGTGTATTCTTGTGTGTATGTCTGAGAAGCCAATAATGGCCCCCTTGGCAAAGGGCATGTTTACCCCGGGGGTAAAGTAGGGCTGCATGATTAGGCCGTCGCAGCCCGGCGGGATTTCCTTGAGCCTGTTGTCCAGCAGTTTTTCCGCGTTCAGCCCGAGTTTTGCGGCTTCTTCCATTTCTTTGGCGGCAAATTCCCGCTTGAACCAGTTGAGGAGCCAGTAGCCCCGGTAAATTTCAATCTCCGGGTTAAAATAACCTGGAACCACCGCCGCATAGGATGGCATGAAAGGCTGGGGCTCGAAGTATTTTTGAGACGACAGTTGTACTGTTGCGGTAGTGCCAAAACTCAGCGCCGCCTTGCCGTTATCCAGGCAGGAGAGCCCCAAGGTTTCGCAGCCCTTGTCGCTTCCTGTGGCGATGAGGGGCAGGCCTTTGGGAATACCTGTGTGTTCTGAAGTTTCCGCCGTAATGCCGCCGGTAACCGTTCCCGGTTCTACCAAATCGCAGAGCTTGCCCTTGGTGACATAAAATATCGCCCAGCGGAAGTCCCGGTTTTTGTACCAGTTCCGCGTCTTGGAATCGAAGGGGAGGTGGCCTATGGCGCTGGCGGTAGAGTCAACCAGGTTTCCGGTGAATTTGTAATTGAGCCAGGCTGAAATGAAGACATATTTCTCTGTCTTATCCCACCTTTCCCTGTCGTGGTAGGCGAGCCAGTTGCAGTGGCTTCCCGCCCGTTGGATGGCTACCCCCTCCTTCATTCCCACAAGACGGTACAAAGAATTGGCGAACGCGGACACCGGCGGGATCTTATCCGCCTTGCGTTCATCAAGCCAGAGGATAACGTTCCCCAGAGGATTGCGGTTCCTGTCCAGGCAGACCACCGTGTCCCGGATAGTGGAGCAGGTTACGGCAATGATGTCCTTCCACAAATCACCGGCTTTTTCTTTTAAAGAGCGGCTTGTCTCACCGATACATCCCCAGTAATAATCAGCCCTCTGTTCCGCCCAGCCGGGGTTTTGTGAAAAATAGGGCGGATCATAAGGTTTTTGAACTTTGTGAAGAATGTCTCCCCTGGCGTTTACGAGGAGCGCCCTGGTGCTTTGGGTGCCTATATCAAAAGTTAAGATCAACGGTTCCGTCATGATGTTTCCTTCATTTTTTTTACGACAGCGGTACTATCTGCCGGCAGGGGTTCTGCTTTTTTCCAGAGCTGCCCCTTTGTGGGACCTGCCACAATATTACTACCGGGACCTTTCTTCGTCACTTCTTCCAGGCTTAACCCTTTTTCTTCCGCAATGATCTGCGCCACAAGGGGTCCGCAGAAGCCTCCCTGGCAGCGGCCTCCGCCGGGGCGTACCCGGCGCCTTACCCCGTCCAGGGTGTTGCAGGGCACCGGCCGCCGGAGGCTTTCCAGGATCTCACCCCGGCTTACTTCTTCGCAGCGGCAGAGGATCACCCCGTAGCCGGAATCGGCCTTGATCAGCGCGTCCCGTTCATCATCATCCATGGCGGCGGGGCGGGGAATGGGTTTACGGCGGGGGTTAAAATTATCATTCGGCTTTACGGTCTCACCGGCCGCCTCAAGTATTTCCGCCGCAAACCTGGACACATCTACGGCAATGGCCGGTGCGGCCGTAAGTCCCGGAGACTGAATTCCTGCGGCGTGGATCAGGTTTACTGTTTTTTTTCCTTTGCAGACCACGAAATCTTCTTCGTAAGTGGCGGCCCGTACGCCGGTAAAGTAGGCAATGATCTGGGATGTAGAAAGAGCGGGAACCGTTTCCTTGAATTTGTTAAAGACCGCGTTTATAGAAGCGGCGGAGGTGGCGAAATTTTCCCGTTCATACGTTTCCTGCGCATCGGGACCTACGAGGAGGTTTTTGTGGGCCGTACGAATCATGCCGCCGCCCTTTGTATGGGCCGATTTGGATGCGGTGCCCATTCTGCTCGCAATGGTCCGTACCAGAAAGGGTGTTTCCTTTTTATCCAGAATAGAATTAGTACCCCTCCTGGGGTGTATTGAATAGAACTGGTCTTCTGCCATAGCGGCAACTTCATCGGCAAAGACCCCCGCGGCGTTTACCACCGCCTTGGGATACACTCTCCCCCGGTTGGTCTCAACTTTAAGGATACGGCCTCCCCGCACGTCCATTCCCAATACCGCCGTATCAAGACTGAGGCGGACGCCGTTCTCTACGGCATTTTCCGCATAGGCTATGGTGAGGCCGTAGGGACAGACTACTGCGGCTGTTGGGAAGAAAAGGGCCGAACGGATGTCTTTTTTAAGGTTCGGTTCCAGCCTGTGGAGTTTCTTTCCGCCGATTACTCTTACACCCGGCACCCCAAGCCATTTCCAGTAAAACAGGGAAAAATACATAGCGATTTTTGCAAAGGGATTATTGAAACAGAGATACTGTCCAGTCCGTTCAAAGGGAACTCCAAGTTCGGCAGTGATTTTGTCGTACATTTTGTTGCCGCGCTTGTTGTAATAGTGCTTAAGGGAGTCTTTTGCAAGGTCAATGCCCGGGTGCACCATGCCGTCGTTCCTGCTTGAAGCGTGGAGGGCGACATCATGTTCTTTTTCTACAAGGAGTATATCAAATTTATACCGGGCCAGTTCCCTGGCAATTGCCGCGCCGGTTATCCCCGCGCCGATTACGAGCACATCGGGTCTCTCCCCTTCCAGGGCATTATCCCGGATCAGGGGAAGGCGCATGGGGGGAATGTTTCCGCCGGAAAACTGAATTTTATTTACTATTCCGGGAATTTGTTGTTCCTTTCGAAAATAGCGCTTTTTTATGGAACCCAGTGTTTTTGCCGCAATGTTTCCGGCTGTTACAATATCTTCCCAAACGTCAGAGTTTCCTTCAAGCGCGATACAGTTATCGCCTTCAATAGCAATAATTTTTCTGCCGAACATAAGGCGGAGTTTTTCGTTTACTATCTCAATGTAAGGTATCATGCCTTAAACTATACTACGCTGTTTCCGGAGCGTCAAACCGGGAAACAATCAGGAGATCTGTTTAGGGCAGGCGGCATTGGGATAGTTAATCAGCGCCGCCTAAGGACCGGAGGTCCGGCCTTTTACCATGAGGTCTTGACCTTTTACCGGTGATTTCCTACAATTATGCTAGGATTATCCGAATGAAACGCGGGACGCTCTTAATTCACAATGGGCATGAGACTGATGCGGTAGTTGGGGCCAATACAGGGGCCCTGGGGATACCCATATACCAGACTTCCACCTATGATCAGGGGGATCTGTCGGAGTATAGGGAGTACGACTACTCCCGGTCGGGAAACCCCACCCGTAAAGCCCTGGAGGAGATCATCGCCGTTCTGGAAGGGGGGGCCAAGGGCTACGCCTTTGGGAGCGGCATCGCTGCGGTGGCCTCCGCCCTGGGAATACTTGCCGCAGGGGATCACGTCATCGCGGCGGAGGACATATACGGCGGCTCCTGGCGCCTCCTCAATAGCTTCTACCGGCGCTGGGGTCTGGAACATACCGCAGTGGACGCTTCGGACCCGGATAATATCAGAAGGGCAATAAAACCCAACACTAAAGCTCTGTTTCTGGAGACCCCTTCAAACCCGCTCCTCAAGATAACGGATTTAAAAGCCTGCATCGCCATTGCCAGAGAAAAAGAACTCATTTCCATCGTGGATAACACCTTCATGACCCCTTATCTGCAGCGGCCTATTGAGGCGGGAGCGGATATTGTGATCCATTCGGCCACCAAGTTCCTGGGGGGCCACAGCGATGTGATTTCCGGACTGGCGGTAACCCGCACCGAGGCCCTGGGCAGGGAACTGTACCGGGTACAAAACGGATTCGGGGCGGTGCCCGCGCCCTGGGACGCCTGGCTTGTGATGCGGGGGATCAAGACTCTCAGGGTACGGCTTGAAGCCCAGCAAAATTCCGCCCGGCGGATTGCCGCATGGTTTCAAGCGCATCCCAAGGTCACCGGCGTATATTACCCCGGCCTGGAGGACCATCCGGGCAAAGGCATACACGACGCCCAGGCGGATGGGCCGGGGGCGGTGTTCTCCTTTAAAACGGAAACCACAGAACAGGCGGTCAAATTCTTAGGCCAGGTTAAGTACGCCGCGGCTGCGGTCAGTCTGGGCGGGGTGGAGACCATCGCTTCCTACCCGGTAAGGATGAGCCACGCCTCAATTCCGCCTGCTGAACGGCAGCGCCTTGGAATCAGCGACACCTTGATCAGGATCTCTGTGGGCCTTGAAGAAAGCGAGGATCTCATCGCCGACTTTGACCAAGCACTACGATAAAGGAAGCGCTGATTGCCGAAACTTCGTTTCGGATGCAACCGGGCATTCGGACTTTAGTCCATAATCAGCGCTGCTTTAAAAGGAACGGATAGTAATGAATGAAGAAGCCCATTGTAAAACGTATCCTCAAGATGGATTTTCCCGGTCAACCCTGGCGGTCCACGGCGTCACCTTGTTTGACCCTGTTACCGGCGCTATCAGCACCCCTATTTACCAGAGTTCCACGTTCTGCCACCCCGGCCTCGGGAAATCCACGGGGTTTGACTATTCCAGGGAGGTCAACCCCACCCGGCAGGAGCTGGAAAAGACCATTGCGCTTTTGGAAAAAGGGAAATACGGCTTGGCCTTTTCCAGCGGCATGGGGGCGATCTCGGCGGTCATCAAACTTTTCAAGCCCGGTTCCCACCTCATCATGTCCGAGGATCTCTACGGCGGCACCTATCGGCTCTTCAATGATTACTACGGCAAGTACGGCTACTCTTTCTCCTGGGTGGATACCAGCAGCTTTGCCAGCATCGAAAAGGCCCTGAAAAGTGAAACCGCGGGACTGTTCATAGAGACCCCTTCGAATCCTATGATGAAGGTTACCGGTATAAAGGGCTCTGCGGAATTCATCCACCGCCATGGGGGCCTCCTCGTTGTGGACAACACATTCCTCTCTCCCTGGTATCAGAACCCCCTGGAACTCGGCGCGGACCTGGTCGTCCACAGCGGGACCAAGTACCTTTCGGGGCACAACGATACCCTCTCGGGCTTTATCGTCCTCTCGGATCCCGCTCTGGAAGCGGAACTGCGCACCATCCAGAAAAGTGAAGGCGCCTCCCTCTCGCCCTTCGATTCCTGGCTTACCCTGAGGGGGATCAAGACCCTGGGGATAAGGATGGAAAAACACAGCCTGAACGCCAAAAGGATCGCCTCCTGGCTCAGGGAACAGAGCCTGGTAGAAAAAGTGTTCTACCCGGGGTTCGAGGATCACCCCCAGTACAGGTTAAGCCGGGAACAGGCCAGGGGAGACGGGGGGATGGTGTCCTTTTACCTTAAACATGCTGAAGACGTGGCAGTATTACTGCGCAGTGTTTCCCTCATTCTCTTTGCCGAAAGTTTAGGCGGCGTGGAAACACTTATTACTTATCCCCTGGTGCAGACCCACTCGGCTATTCCGGAGGCCATGCGCCTTTCCGCAGGGGTAAACGACCGGCTCATAAGGCTGTCGGTGGGGATTGAAGATCCTGAAGATCTCATCGCCGATCTTTCTCAGGCGATTGAAACATGTAAAAAGGAGAGAAACAAATGAGAATCTCAACTAAAGGACGGTATTCCCTTGAAGCCCTTCTCTATATGGCCCTGCTTCCCGAACGGGAATATACCAGTACCCGTACCATTGCGGAACAAACAGGGATTTCCGACGGTTATCTTGAACAGCTTTTTATCCCCCTGCGTAAGGCGGGGATTGTCCAGGGGATACGGGGCCCCCAGGGAGGATACCTCCCCGGCCGGGACTTCAGCGAGATTACCGTGGGAGACGTTCTGCGCACCGTGGAAGGCTCTCTGGAGCCTGTGGCCTGCGTCAAATCAGAGCCCTGTCCGCTCCAGGCGGACTGCATCAGCAAACATACCTGGGCGGAACTTTATCATGAAATTAACGATTGTGTTGACTCTATTACCCTGGAGGACCTGGTAGAAGCCTACCATGCCATGGACAAACAGGAGTACGCTATATGAAAATTTCAACCCGGGGGCGCTACGGCATCAGGCTGCTCATAGACCTGGCGGAGCACCCTTCGGAACCCCACATTGCCCTGGCCAATGTAGCGGAACGGCAGTCAATTTCAGTACGGTACCTGGAACAGGTGGTTATCATCCTGCGCCGGGCCGGTTTTATCCGTTCGGTAAAAGGCGCGTCAGGGGGGTATGCCCTGGCCCGGCTGCCCCAGGACATTGTCATTGGGGATGTGCTCCGGGTCCTGGAGGGGGACATGCTCGTGGTAGATCCCCCCTTTCCCGGCGAAACGAAGTCGAAACTGCGAAGATGTATCCGTACCACGGTCTATGACCGGCTCAACGACCGCATTGCCCAGGTGATCGACCGGAAGACCCTTGCCTCCGTAATCGGCACCGTAGATCCCGACGAAAGCTATATGTACTTTATCTGATACAAACGCAAGCTTGTTACAAACGCTACTTAGTGTCTGTCCATAAAGTCGGTTACTTTACTTAGGGGTGGCTACCTGGAACATGGCTTCGTCGAGCTGGCCTTTCGTGCGGAGATCTTCAAAGAAGTAGGAGAATTTTTTGTCCGATTTGGCAATGTGGTTAAGAACCCATTGTTGCAGGAACTTGGCGAATTCGAAGGGAACGAGCTTCCCCCCTTCCTCAAAGCTCTTTACGTCATGCAGAACCTCGGCCACAAATACCTCGTGTTCCTTTTTATGCTGTAAATATTCAGGGTACTTTAAACGGTCCATAATAATTTCTTCGGTTGTAAAATGGGTTTTGACGTATTTTACCGCGCCCTGGATAACTCTCATAAAGTAAATTTCCGCTTCGTTCCCGCCTTTCTGACAGCCAATGGCAAGTTCATTGGCAATACGGATAAGCTCCTTATGCTGATCATCAATCAACTGAACTCCCACGGAATACGCGTTGTCCCATTTCACCACAATTTTTTCTGCCATATATATTTAACCTCATCTGCATCCGAGCGTAAATCAGCACTTTTCTAATTTTCTTGGTATAGATTATCGGATAGAACGAGAAAAATTACAAGAAGTAAAATCATTCTCCAAATTTTAAGCCCGAAGGCTTGACAATTCGATAACTTTTGGTATATAATTACTATATATATACTAGGAAATCATCATTCAGGAGGTATATGATGGCAAGAGCGGAGAAAATTACGGATCTGATAGGAAAGACCCCTATAGTAAAAATTAATAAACTCAACGAAGGGGGCGCGACGGTATATGTCAAGCTTGAATATTTTAACCCACTTCATAGTGTAAAAGACCGGATAGCCCTGGCCCTTATCGAGACGGCGGAAAAAGACGGCCGGATCAAGGCGGGTACGGTACTTATCGAGCCTACCAGCGGCAATACCGGTATCGGCCTGGCCTTTGTGGCGGCGGTCAAAGGGTACCGGATCATCCTCACCATGCCGGAAACAATGTCCATTGAACGGCGGAAGCTCCTCAAAGCCCTGGGAGCGGAACTGGAACTGACCGAAGGGGCCAAGGGCATGAAAGGCGCCATTGCCAAGGCTGAAGAACTGGCGGCTTCTATTCCCAATTCCTTTATCCCCCAGCAGTTCAACAACCCGGCAAATCCCTCAATCCATGAAACAACCACAGGACCGGAAATTTGGAAGGATACCAAGGGCGAAATTGATATCCTCATCGGCGGGGTTGGCACCGGCGGCACCGTGACCGGCGCAGGCAAGTACCTCAAGTCCAAAAAGTCCTCGGTAAAGGTTGTCGCCGTGGAGCCCTCGGCGTCGCCGGTGCTTTCAGGCGGCCAGAGCGGGCCCCACAAGATTCAGGGAATCGGCGCGGGCTTTGTGCCCCAGGTGTACGACAAGAACCTTGTGGACGAAATCTACCAGACCGATGATGTAAAAGCCGGAAACGCCGCCCGCGCCCTGGCTAAGAAGGAAGGCATCCTGGTGGGGATTTCCTCAGGAGCGGCCCTGGAAGCGGCCCTGACCATTTCCAAACGGCCCGAGAACAAGGGCAAGACCATCGTGGCCGTCCTTCCGGATACCGGGGAACGTTACCTTTCAACCTGGCTCTGGGAAGAGTAAAACTGCTCAGTTAAGCGCGAAGTGATTCGTTGCGAAGGGAGAAGTTATACTCTATTTGAATTTAAGGACCCGTGCGCGAATCTTATCCGCGCCGGGTTCCTGCCCTACCAATCAACAGTAAAATTATCTCCCCGGGACAAAGCCTCTATGGCGTTGGTTACCACCGTAATATAACGCCGTAACATCGCAAATTCGATAATGCCCTTTACCTCCACGTTAAGCTTTCTTGAACCGCCGTCATAGAGCCGCATAACATCAGGGGCTTTTTGGCTGTCCCGGTAATTAAATGTTAATTCCAAAAGCATTTCCGTCTTCGGTACCGGCTGAGGGAGAAGCAGGCCGTCGTTGGAAGCGCTGATAAGCATGGTATAGAATTTACGAAACGATTCAATAGATAATGGATTTCCATTCAGGGAAACCGCAAGCTCCCGGTTCGTCTCCCCTGAAACAAGAAAGGTGTAGACATTCTGTCCAAGCCGCAATTTTATAGACGCTAAATCGGTGATAAAGGGCGTTAAAAACCAACGCATTACGAGCCGTTCATAACTGGTTTCCACAAACGCCTCATTCTCAATTCGGTGTACTACCCGTTGATCATCCCGCTGTAACAGGTATCCCCCCTCATGCCGGACTGCCTTTAGGATAATATGTTGAATATCCGCCTCGGCGTTCCTTTTAAAATCATATTCGGCCATGGCATAGGGCGCGTTAAACCCCAAAGTCTCTAACTCCTCATCGCTGCAATTATATGCAAAGACTTCCTTGTTAAGGAGCCCTGAAAGGGAGCCAAAAACCGCGATACATTCCTTCTGATCAATTTCATGCAGCGCCGGTTTCAGTACTAAATGGGTGGCAACGCCAAAACTTGCCGCCTCTCGCATACGGTCAGCATCATCACTTTGTACTTCCTCAATAACAATGCGCCGGGGGAAAGCGCCGCCGCTCAGGATCAGGTTTTTTACCGCCCTCAGGGGGGACTGAAATCCTATAAACGGTACAATTTCAAAATTGATAAACCTGGTAACAGGCATTAAAAATCTTACCACCCGGCTATTATTCATCAAATATACATCATTTTTACCTTTTATTAAAAAATACTTTCCCCGGGAAATTTTTTCTTCATCCCCTATGCAGAGCCCGAGGTATCCGCCGTCTTTATAGCTTATCGTCACCTCAGCCTGGGGCTTATCCAATCCATACTTGTCAAGATACGCATCGTTTTCAGAAACCACCGACTCGTATTCCACCCTTGCGGATTCATCCAGCAGCATATCCAGATATTCGCCGTTAACCAAATCCATGGGAAGATCCGCGATTATAAAAGAACCATCCTCCTGCCATACTGAATATTCGCCGTATTGATTTTTTATATGTATTTCCTGTATTTCATTTATCTCATAAGAAGAAAGCATGCCATTTTCCGGCAAAGCGCCGCTGTCCTTTTTTACTAATACCAGAGGCAGTATTAATAAGGCGCAGGTCATTATCAAAAGCAGACCAAGCAGTATCAAAAGGGGCCGGGTTTTTTTCACGAACGGCTTCTCCGCAGCCATATAATAATCCCGGCAAGCAGTATTAGTACGGGAATGATGATGATTAAAAGAGCGCCCAGCATATTGACAACGGTACGGGAAAGCATAAAACCCGAGCCTCCAAAACTTTTCGGCTGGAATACTATAGTATCCTCCCGCCCGGCAAGGGAGTTCAGTAAATTTAAAAGATATTCGGCGTTGCTGAATACGGGATTATTCACCGCATAACCGTCCAGCATACCTGCGGAGCCGGAAACCAGAATATGGGACGCCTTTTCCACCCTGGCGGTTTGTCTTGACAGCACCGAATAGCTGCAGAGCACCAGCGCCGGGATGGGACCGCGCCGTACCGCGTCATCGGCAGTAAAAGTATCCGGCGCGTTGGAAGGGCGGACCCCGGCGGATGCGGCAAATTCCAGCAATACCTTTGCCGAATAATTGTTCCGGTATTCGTACACCCTGCGCAGGGGCCGGCTTATGGGAGCCAGTACGGGCTTTTCGATGTCTCGCAGCTTTCCCGAGTAAGTATCTTCGGAATAATCGGCCGTCGCGTAAAAGGGATGATAATTATATACCCGCTTGTCATTGGTTTCAAAAACGGCGCCATCCTCGATCATGACGCCCCATTCCTGAAGGAACCCCCCAAGATTGGGGAGATCCGGCTGTTCCGCGTCGGCGCAGTAAAGGAGAATCTTTCCGTATTGGCCGCCGTTTATCAAAAAATTATCCAGCTTTCCGAGCTCTTCATCGCTAAAATCATACCTGGGCCCTACAATAAACAGGATATCAAATGCGGAATCGATCTCGCCGGTAATAAAATTACCCGAAGAAAGAGTATAATTATTATTTCCAAGAAGATCCGTAAAATCGGTCATAGTATATTCCCCGTGACCGGAACTCACCAGTACCGGAACAGGCCTGTCGCTTGACACGGTCAATATGGCGGTATATATCGCTTCCTCCGCTTTTGACGAAGCGATGGAAATATCTCCCGATGCACCTGCCGCATAATTAAAAAGTTCCTCTGTTTTTACCAGGGAACTTTTTCCTCCCCTTGATACCAGGATATCCCCGTGCTTCATGATTAAGCCGGGATAGGATGAGGCGAAGGTAGGATCCTTAACATAATCCACATACACCACCTGTATGGCTTCGCTGTTTTTTCCGTATTGCCGTATTACCTCATTTGCCTGGGCATTGTAGATCGATGTATTAACAAATATTTCCTCTTTTGCCAATACGTAAATGGTTATCTTATTTTCCAAAGTCCTGATATTGTTGATCGTCTGCGGGGAAAGTTCAAACAGTCTTGTCCGGGTTAAATCAAAACTCAACAGCGGAAAATTAGCCGTCAAGACAGTCAGGATGAGGTTAAGTACAAAGAGCAGCGCCGCTACGGTCAGGATAGTGGCAAAATAAACGCTCCGTTTACCCAGCTTATGTCCCTGAAATCTATTTTTCCTATTAGAGTTGTCCGTTTTGAGTTTCATTGCCGCCCTTATCCCCAACGTCGTTTTTCAAACTGCCCGGTGGTTAGAAAAATAAAAAAAACGCTGATGCTTATAAAAAACAAAAGATTGTCAACGCTGAAAATACCCAGGGTAAAGGGCTGGTACCGGATCCGGAAAGACATCCCATGAAGGAGAGCGGCGATAAAATTACCGGAAAAAATAGAAGCGATACTGTCAAGGAGCATCATCAAAAAACCCGCGGAATATCCGCCTATAGCCGCGATAATCTGGTTTTCTGTTAACACGGAAATAAATATACCGATAGCAATAAGAGAAGCCCCCAGCAAAAAGAGGCCTGCAAAGTGGCCTATGATTACCGGCCATTCGGGACTTCCGAAAACTTCCGCGATGATCGAAACTACCAGGGCCCCGCTCATTGCGATAAGGTACACGCATAAGGCCGCGGTATATTTCCCCAGAATCACCTGGGAACTCCGTACCGGCGCCATAAGCAGGATCTGATCGGTTTTCATTTTGCGATCTTCGCTCATGAGGCGCATGGTAAGTATTGGCGCCAGAAAGAGGGTAACCGTAAAAAGGATATCGAAGAGAGAACGCATATCGGCGGAATTTCCATAAAGGTTATAATTAAAAAAGAAAAAACCGGTAAACAAATAATAGGCCGCTATAAATACATATCCAAGGGGGGAATAAAAATAGGCCTTAATTTCCCGCTTCCATATTGATATCATAGTTCACTCTCCCGGTCGGCATTTATCAATTCGATAAACACATTTTCCAGAGAGACATCCTCCTGTTTGGTGTTTAAAAGAAGGAAGCCTCCGGATGATAAAGCTGCGGAAACGCTTTTGCGGATATCTCTTTCTTTCCGTCCCGATATATGATATTCATACACATTCTCGCTTTCCATTTCCAGCTGTTTTACTTCTTCCACGTCATTCACAGCGGAAAGGGTTTGCAAAACTTTTTCCGCTTCCCCTTCAACCACCGCGATATAGCTGGAATAATTCCGCATCGTCCTGAGCAGGTTCAGCGGACTGTCATCGGCGGCAATATCGCCCTTGTTCAATACTATCACCCGGTTACACACCGCCTGTATTTCCGACAGGATATGGGACGAAAGGATAACCGTATGATCCCTGCCGAAGCTTTTGATCAGATTCCGAATCTCCAGGATCTGCGCCGGGTCAAGGCCCACCGTGGGCTCATCAAGGATGAGTATCCCGGGATTCCCGACCAGGGCCGCGGCCAGTCCCACCCGCTGCCGGTAACCCTTGGACAAATTCTTGATGAGCCTCCGGTACACCCCGTCAATACCGGTTTTCCCGCTTATCTCTTCCAGATGGGGGAGGCGCCGCTGTTTCGCCTTTTTCAGCTCGTATACAAAGCTTAGGTATTCACAAACCTTCATGTCCGCATAGAGGGGCGGAATTTCCGGAAGGTACCCGATATTCCCCTTGGCCTTTTCCGGTTCCTCTTCAATATCGATCCCGTCAATCAATACCTGCCCCCCGGTACTTGAGAGACAGCCCGCCATAATGTTCATGGTGGTTGATTTTCCCGCACCGTTAAGTCCCAATAAACCGATCACCTGCCCTGCTTCTACGGAAAAACTGATATTGTTTACAGCCTTCCGCAGCCCGTAATACTTGGTAAGATGGGAGACGGTTATCATAACAACAATTCCTTAGGGGGTATTGATACTGCTTTACCTGAGATAGGCAAGTTCCTGAACGTCCTCCGCCTTGGGAACGATAAGCCCGCCCTTGGCCTCCCGCTCCCGGGCGTCCTTCACCATTTTTTCCGTGGTGGTGCAGCCGAAACGGGTAACCCCCACGGCGCGAACCGCCAGGGCGTCGTCCAGAAGCCTGACCCCGCCCGCCGCCTTTACCCGCATGTGCGGGGGGGTATTAGCCCGCATGATCCTGAGATCCTCAATCCGTGCGCCATAGGGGGCGTACCCCGTGGAGGTTTTGGTAAAATCAACCCCTGCCTGTACGCAGAGTTCACAGGCCTTTTTTATTTGGTCCGCCGTGAGGTACGCGTTTTCCAAAATTACCTTTATAAGAACCTTGTTCTTATGGGCCTCTTCAGTTACCGCCCTGATATCATCCAGTACCAAATCATAATCCCCTGAAAGGAAACGGCCGATATTCATCACCATGTCGATTTCGCCGCAGCCTTGTTCAATGGCCCGTCTTGCTTCCTGCGCCTTGACTTCCGTAATGTTGCTGCCATGGGGAAAGCCGATAACACTGGTGGTAACCACCGCGCTGCCCTGAAGAATTCCGTAGGCCAAGGTTACGTCGCAGGGTTTTACACACACCGTAGCGCAGTCGTATTCCTTTGCCAGGCGGCACCCGGTCTCGACTTCCTGACGGGTGAATTTTGGATTGAGCAGAGAATGATCAATCATCTTTGCGACATCCAAAGCGGTAATGTTGTTCATCGTTGTTACTCCTTAAGTTATATTTTCAAGAATATCAATTAATCCGATAATTTGATCCTTTCGATATTGGGGGCCCCTGCCCTGGCGGATACGGTTCAGGAAGAATCCCAATTCCTCATAGAACATCCCGGTGGGAGGTATATTGATTCCGGTGGGGATTTTTATTTTTTCCTCCACGTCGAATTGACGGGGGGCCTGGTCAAAGGCGTATGCCGTCGCATTAACGCCGTCATAGAGCGCCACGGCCTTTTCAAAGTATACCCGCCATGTTGCGGTAAAGGGAATATCCGCATTATACCATGCGGCCTCGCAGCATACATTAAGGTTGCTGTAATGGTACAAAAAACGATAGTACTCTTTGTACCCAAGCCCTTCCCGGCCGCCTGAAACAACATCGTACTTTTCGGGGATACCGAAAAGGCTTATAAGGAGGTCCAGATCGTGGATGTGAAGATCGAAGGGAAGAAGTCCGCTCTTGGCCTTATCAAAGAGCCAGCCGTCCCGGCCCCATTGAGGGCAGGCGGAAAGCCGGAGAAACACCGCATCCAACGCCCTGCCGTATTCGCCGCTTTCTACCAGGGTATGGAGCAGCCTGGAAACAGGCGAAAATTGCAGCACATGACCTACCATAAGCTGAAGGCCCTTTTCTTCGGCCAACGCGTACATCTCCCGGGCATCGGCGCCGTTTAATGCCAGGGGCTTTTCACAGATCACCGGGCGTCCGCTTTCCAGCGCCTGTATAACGCAGTTTTTGTGCATGAAAGACGGGGTGCAAACATCCACCACATCAATGGAACTATCCGCCAGCATATCCGCCAAATTGGCATAACAGGTAATGCCGAATTCCGCCGCCGTTTTTTGCCCGGCCGCCGAAGGCTCGGCGGCCGCCCCCACGGTACAGTCTTCAAGATGGGCATACGTGGCCGCGTGGACCCTTCCTATTCCGCCAAGGCCCGCTATTCCAATTTTAAGCATAAATCATCTCATCCTTAAATAGTGTCTGTCCATAAAGCCGGTTACTCTAAATAAACTGACGCATATAGCGGTAGCTCTGTTCAATACCCTGCTTCACCGCATCCACGCTTCCCTCAAAGGCTTTGTCCTCCACTTCAATACAGGCGGGCCCGTTGTAGCGAATGTCATAGAGGGCCGACGAAAAGACCCCAAAATCAACACCACCAAGACCGGGTAGTTTTGGAGAATGCCACAGGGCAGGATAAGAGAAATAACCGTATTCATCCAGTTTGTCCTGGTAAACCTTTATGTCCTTAAAGTGAACATGGAATATACGATCTTTGAATTCATAGAGAGGCTTGGTGTAGCTGGCCCCGATTAAATAGAGATGGGAGGGATCGTAATTTAAGCCAAAGTTCCTGCTGGGTATAATTGAAAACATCTTGCGCCAGATATCCGGAGTGCAGGCCAGGTTATTCCCGCCGGGCCATTCATTATCGGTGTAGAGCATCGGACAGTTTTCAATGCCGATCCTGACGTTTTTTTCTTCCGCCAGTTTGATAATCGGCGTCCATACCATCTTAAAAAGTTCGAGGTTCTCTTCCACGGTTTTGGTTTTATCCCTGCCGATAAAGGTAGTAACCATGCCGATGCCCATCCCGGCGGAAACGCCGATCAGTTTTTTAAGGTGATCAATCCCCGCCTCCGCAGCTTCCCTGTCGCTATCCAGGGGATTCGGATAATATCCCAGGGAGCTGATTTCAATTCCCCGATCCTTTGCATACTTTACATAATATCCCATCTTTTCCGGGGTAAGACTCTCCAGATCGATGTGGGTAATCCCCGCATAGCGCCGCGCCGCCTTTCCCTTGGGCCAGCAGCAAACCTCCAGACATTCAAAACCGGTTTTTGCCGCGTAGTCAACGACTTCCTCAAAAGTAAAATCCGGCAGAATCGCCGTAACCAATCCGAGTTTCATCACAGTACCTCCTGTCAAATTTGCTGAATAAGCTCCCGCAGGAACACTACCGCTACTTTATACTGATCCAACGGCGTTCCCCTGCGCTTTGGATGATCTTTTCAATAAGTATCATTTCCTGCAGGCCGTCCTCAAAAGCGGCAAAATCCGGCCCGGCGAAATTCGCGGTTCCAGTCCGGCTGCCGGCAGCCGGATTTTGACTGCCCGCCCCAATCGCCTCGTAGATCTTTCTGAAGTTTTGCTTAAAGGTATCGGGAAAGCCTTCCACATGTCCCCCGGGAAACCCCGTGATTCCCGAGGCGGCGGGACTGAGGATGGACGGGTCCTTAACCAGCTCGCCGTTTTCACATTCCCGCCGGCCAATCCAGAGGGCGTTGGAATTCTCCGAGTCCCAATGTACCGCGGATTTACTGCCGCCTATATCCAGCACCATTTGATTCTTGCGCCCGGCAAAGACCTGGCTGACCGTGCAGGAACCATACACCCCGTTTTCCAAATGGAAAGCTACCAGGGCATAATCCTCGGTACTAACCGGCTTCTCTTCATAATCTTCGGGCCGCAGAGCCATGCCGGAATAGGTGCCAACGGGCTTTACCGGTTTCTTGCGGGTTTTATGGAAGATGGCAAAATCCGCCATCACTTCGGTAACTTTTAAACCGGTGACAAATTGTACCATATCGATCCAGTGGGTGCCGATATCCCCAAAGGCCCTGGAATTCCCGCTCAAATCCTTTTCCAAACGCCAGCTATAATCGGTATCCAGAAAAAGCCAGTCTTGCAGGTAACTTCCTCCGATATGGTACAGGCTGCCAAGTTTCCCCGCCCTGATCATTTCACGGATTTGAAACACCAGGGGATAAAACCGGCAATTATAATTGACGGCATTCACAAGGCCCGTTTCTTTTGCTTTGGCGAGCATTTTTTCCGCCTCTGCAATTGTCGTGGCCATAGGTTTTTCGCATACCACATGCACCCCTTTTTCCAGAGCGTACATGGCAATTTCATAATGGGAACTGTTGGGAGTACAGATATGCAGGCAGTCCAGGTTCTCCCGGTCTATCATATCATGATAATCCACATAGCCCTTGGGTACACAGAGGGCCTCGGCCTTTTTATCCGGATTCGTTGTTGAAGCCAGGGCAACTACTTCTACATTACCCAGGCGGCGAAGCTGTTCAATATGAGCCGCGCCAATAAATCCAATACCAACAACCCCTGCGCGATACTTTTCCATAAATCCCCGCCTACCCGCCATGCTCATAAAACCGGAGCAAACCCTTTGCCCATACTCTCCGGTATATTATAAAAGAACCTTGCAGCATGTGTCAACAAAATATTTCCATTTAGAGCCTCTTATTTACCGCAGGTAACTATACCCCCTGTCGCTTAAGAACCCCGTCCACAAATGCCTTTGCCCGGAGTATGTCGTTCTCGTCCACATGTTCGATGATGAGCGGAATATTGGAATGATTTGCGGCAAGAAGCTTTACATAGAGATCGTAGTTCAGCGCCCCGAGTCCGGCGGCGGGTAGTTCTACTGTGCCGGAGCCCCGGAATGTATGGGATTCATCGGCGTCAATGTCCGCATGCTTCTCTTCGGTACTGGCCGCCCGCTTGCAGTCCTTGGCGTGGGCTATGGCCATCTTGTCGCTTAGGGCGTCGAAGATTCTGCGGAGTTGTACGTCTACCGTATCAATATTGCTTTCGTCAAAGTAGTTGGTAGGATCGCAGATCAATTTGAGGTTCGGCATGTTGATATCCTTGAAGAGCCGCAGCACCTGTTCTACCGAACCTATCACATTATTGACATAGTTTTCCACGATAAACGCTGCCCCCGTTTCCCGGCCGAAGCGCACCAGGTCGTAGATAACTTCGCAGGCTTCCTGATACGCGGATTCCCTGGCGTTGTCGTCATGCCATACCCAATCGCTGTCCCGGTTGTAGGTTCCGGTTTCGCTGGCCACATAGGGGCTGCCCAGGTCCAGGGCCCGCTCCATCATCATCTTGACATAGGCAATGTTGGCCTTCCGCTTTTCAGGATCGGGGTGCACCAGATTGGTGTAGGACGATACCGCGATGACAGGAAGATTCGCATCCCGAAATTTATCGCGGATAAAATTGGCCTTCTGTTTGGTAAGAGGCTCTTTTGCCGCGTCGCAGTCCTTAAATGATACATCAAGCTGCACGCAGGAAAAGTCCGAAGCTTTAATCCGCTTGATGGTTTCATCAATACTATAGGGGTAATACCCGGTAAAAATACCTGTCGATAACATAATTCCTCCTCATCTCTCCAAAATTTCCCGTAAAGTAACGGTACGTTCCTCCCGGATGGAGGCGTAACACGCCTCCACACAGGCGATAGTCTTAATGTTGTCTTCGGCGCTGATCTCAGGTTCCGCGCCGGTTTCCACCGCCCGCAGCAGTCCTGCCATGGTTCCCACAAAAGCATCGGGGAACCACACCGTATCCCAATGCGGCTCCACCCAGCCGCCGCCGATCTGACGGCTGGTAAGGCGCAGAGTGCTGGGCTCCCGTGCGGGATACACCGGCCAGCCCACGGTTCCCGAAGCCATGCCGTCAAGCCCTTCCACCCGCCATTTGATGTAGATATCCTTTTCGCAGGGTTCATTCGGCCATGCCCACACGTCGTCAAGGCTTGTGGCAAGCAATGTATCCCCATACTGAAAACTATACTGTGTGATGCCGTCCTGGTGGGGGAAGGCGGTTCTCGGATCGGGCCGGCAAATGGCGGTGATTTTTTCCGGGTCCCCAAAGAGGTACCTGAATATATCCACATGGTGTATCCCCATGCTGTAGAGTTCCAGAAGGGGGTAGTTCTTTAAGAATTCCTGCCAATGGGGAATAGCCCGCATCTCAATGGTGGCGATCACCGGCTTTCCCAAAATACCCTTGTCCAGGGCGTACTTGAGCGCCCGCATGGACTGATCGTAACGCATATTGGAATTGACCGCGATTGGGATCCCCGCTTCCTTCCCGAGCCGGACTATCTCCCGGGTATCTTTGAGGGACATGGCGATGGGCTTCTGGCAGAGGATGCCCTTGATGTGCTTTTGCTTTACCCCATAGCGTATCACCTCCAGTTGTACATCGGGCGGAACGGCAATATCAAGAATTTCAATATCGCGGTCATCCACCAGATGCTGCCAGGTATCGTAGACTTTTTTAATGCCATGCCGTTTGGCCGCGGCTTCCCGTTTTTCGGCGGTAAGGGAATTAATGGCTACCGGGTTAAAGCCCGCGTTCCTGTAGGCCGTCAAATGACAGTCGTCCATGATAAAGCCCGCCCCCACGCAGCCGATGGCGAAATCCCTGCGCATGGGCAGCGCCGGCAGCGTAGCGGCTTCCAACTGTTTTTTCAAATCCTGCATGAAATCCTCCTTGTTCTGGTATTTGAGTTTATTCCAAAATCTGCCTTTTCATTTTGCACTCGTTTATCCCCGTTACTGACGCACCGAAGCGGTACGGTTGTATATGGCCAAAATAACGATAAGCACCATACCCATAACCATGTCGGTAGTAGCTTGAGACATATTGAGTACCGCGAGGCAGTTGGTCAGCACGGTAATGAGCAGGGTTCCTACCAGAGTACCAACATAGGAGCCCTTGCCGCCGGTGAGCAGCGTTCCGCCGATTACCACCGCGATAATCGACTTCATGGTATAGTTATCAAAAGTTTGGCATTTGACGAAGTTCATATAACCGGCGCCCAAAAATCCCGCAATGCCCGCGAGAGCCCCCGCCAGAACATAGGCGGTGATTTTTACCCACACCGTTCGTACGCCGTTAAGGTAGGCGGCCCGTTCATTATTGCCGGTCAGAAACAACCGCATACCGTAGCGGCTGCGGTTGAGTATAAACAGTACCACCAGGAAAATCAGGGCGCCGTAGACGATACTCGCGGGTATTACCCCAAACAAGCGGTTTGTCATGCTCCTGGTAAACCAGGGGCTGGCAGTCCCGCTGGGCTTCCCTTCGGTAAACACATACTGCAAACGGGTAACTACATTGGACACACACAGGGTTACTATCATGGGAGGAAGGCCGATCTTGGCAACCCCGGTGCCGTTCACCAGCCCTATCACGGCGCCGATGCCAACGGACATGAACAGGGTGGGAATGAAATATCCCCCCCGGCCGTTCATGATACCCACCGTCATGAGGGCGGTAAGGGACATAATGGCCCCCACCGACATATCAATGCCGCCGCCCCCGGAGATGATGATAATCGTCTGCCCCGCCGATGTTATGGTAAGCATGATGGTAAGGGCGAAGATGGCGCCGAAGGCGTTTATGTTGAGGGACCTGGGACTCAGGATCACATTGGTAAGAAACAAGAGAACGGAAAGGACGAGGGCCATACCGATTTGGTTCGTGGTAACAAAACGTTTAATCCCCCCGGTAAAGGAGCGGCCCGGTTGACCGGTACTACGCATCGCCATTTATTGGCCCTCCCTTTATCTGTTTTATCAAGCCCTCTTTCAGGGCGTCCCGTTGTACCTTGTTGGTAAATACCGTCGCCGCAAGGCCCACAAGGATTATGCTGTCCGAGACAAGGTTCTGCCAGTACGAGGTAGCCACAAAGCCCGGAATGACCCTGGGCAGCAGGCTGAAAAGCTGGAACACCGTATTTTGTATCAGCACCAAAAATCCGGAACCGAAAAGGGCGCAGGCCATGGTTCCCCAGCCGCCCGCCAGGGATACCCCTCCCAGAATACAGGCGCTGATGCTCCGCAGGCCGTAACTTTCGCCCATGATCGGATTTCCGGCTGCGCTCATGGCGGTAAGACAAAAACCGGCGATCCCGACATATACCCCTTCCAGGACATACATCTTCAGCTTTGTGGCGGTAGTATTAATACCGTTGGCATACGCGTTGCGCTCGTTGCCCCCCACCGCATAAACATGCTTCATGGTGGGGGTCCGGCGGAGATACGCCCATATAAGCCAGGCAACGAGCAGCACCAGGAACGAAAAGGGAATAAAGCCAAAGATGTTTGTATCGTAGGTCAGGTAAATTACCTCAGGGATCTTCCCCTGGGGCTTTGGCATGACAAGCAGATTGATTCCCTTGACGATATAGATCATACAGAAACTGGTGAGCAGCGGAGGAATTCGCAGAAAAGAAACGATCACTCCGTGGAGGGTCGAAATGAGTATAACCGCAAAAAAGGCGGCGGCCCACGCTGCGGGAACGGGCATACCGGGAACATAGGTGGGGAGCATAACCGCCACCACGTTGACAAAGGACATCTGCACCCCGATGGAGATATCAATGATCCCCAGGAGCATCAGCGCCAGCTGTCCCATGGTTACGAGGATCAGGGGGGCGTTTTTGGCCAAGATGAGGGCGATATTTCTTACGGTAAAGAATTTAGCCGGCCCCTGAACGGCGATATTAATGATAAAAACAATGCCAAACAGCACCAATCCGGTAAAGGCCGGGGATCGCTGCAGTTTATGCAGCCGCTCTTTCACCGTACGTAACCCGGCGCCTTGCAGGGATTCTTTCATACCGCACCTCCCTGGGGACCGTGCTCTCCGGTGAGTCCCAACATAGCCGCTACCAGCCGTTCTTCAAGCCGCTCATCCCCGCGAAGTTCGGCGCTGATCCTGCCTTCGTAAAAAACATAAATCCTGTCGGATATCTCCAGGAGTTCTTCATTATCGCTGGAACTGTAGAGGGCGCACATGCCGCCGGACGTACATTCCTTCAAAATCCGGTGAATCTCCTGGCGGGTGCTGATATCCACCCCCTTGGTGGGATCATCCAGCAACAGGAGATCCGGCGCAAGGGCTATCCAGCGCCCGATTACCAATTTTTGCTGATTACCGCCCGAAAGGGATGATGCGGGAAGATGCAGCCCTCCGGTGAGGATATTGTATTTATCAACCGCCTGCCGCGAAAAATTATCCACCGTACCGGGGCTGAGGAATGAAAAGGCCATCCCCTTGGTAACCGCCCCGGCGAATATATTTTCCGACACTGAGCGGATCGGAAAGATCGATTCCTTGTTCCGGTCGCCGGAAATAAACCCCATACTCCGTTTTACCGCATCCGCGGGCTGATGGAACTTTGCTTTTTCAGTATGGAAGACAATATCCCCATGGTCGTACTTCTCGTCCCCCAGAATGGCCCGCAGGAATTCCTGCTGTCCCTGACCGTCAAGTCCGCCGATACCGACAATCTCCCCGGCATAGGCTTGAAAATTAATACCCTGTAGTTTACCCCTAAGGGTAAGATCCTGTACCTTTAGTACAGCGGCCTCATCCGCCTTATGCGCGGCCCGGGGACCCCCGCCAGGCTGAAACGAAGTGAAATCGGAAGTTCCCCTCCGGACAGAATGATCCGTGCCGGTAATATCCGGCTTCTTGCCGGTCATGTGAAATACGACCGTCTCAAGGTCCATATCCCGAACGGAACCTACCGCCACCGTTTCCCCGCCCCGCAAGATAGTACAACTATCGCAGATCCGGTAGATTTCGTTCATCCGGTGGGTCACCATGATTATCCCAAGGCCCTCCTGTTTCAATTCCCGAAGGGCCTCGAACAAAATATCCACCTCATCCGAATGCAGAGAGGCGGTGGCTTCATCCAATATCAGAAGCCGGGGTTTTGAGGCGATTGCCTTGGCAATCTCAATCATGCTTTGGGTTGAGGGCATAAGGCTTTGGACCAGCGCGTCGGGGCTGCATTCTATCCCCAGCCGCTTCATGTAAGCCAGGGCGAATTCCCGGGCCTTTGGCTTATTGATTATCCCGAAGGCGTTTTTGGGTTCCAGACCCATGACGATGTTATCAATAACACTCATGGCGGGGACCAGGCTGAGATCCTGATAGGCCGTGGCGATACCCAGGGTCCGGGAATTGGCCGACGAATGGATATGAGCCGGCTTCCCGTTATAGGTCACGGTCCCCTTATCGGGGTTCACCAGGCCGCTCAACACCTTAACCAAGGTTGATTTTCCTGAACCGTTGGCCCCCAGCAAGGCCAGGATTTCACCGCCCCGCACCCTGAGGGACGCGTCCTTGAGCGCCACCACGGCGTCAAATTTCTTTGAGATTCCCTGCATTTCCAGCACAGGAGGGCCCTCCATAAGTCAAGAACCTATACTCCCTCTATATAAAAAGAGCATAGGTTCCTGTAATAAAGACTTAAAGACTAAAGGCGGATATTTGAGCTTGTTCCAACCGGAACAGCCTCGATTTATTTGAAGTAGGCGCTGCGAGCCTGTTCCACAGACATATACGATGATACAGAGGTCGAATCGGGCATGTTCTTAATTGATTCAAGCCGTTCAGCCATGTTGTCCCGTGTCATAATCCACTGGGGCGCATAATATATGCTGTTTCCCTTTAGCCCGGATGATGCTATTCCATCCTTCAATTGTCTCCCCTGCCTCAGATTTACCGCTATGGCCAATGCCGTCGCTCCGATTCCGGGGGGATTCTCCACTACGATAAACGGCATCACCAGCCGATCCTTGTTCAGGTTCGCCATCCGCCGGATCCAGGCCACTTCTTCCGATGAGGTGATACATCCGGGATAGGGGATCTTCGCTTCCTCTATCGCGCTTAATACACCCGTTGCCGCTTCCTGGTTGATGATCCCGTCAAACTGAAGCCCGGATGCGATTATTTCTCCCATCAGCCGCTTCGAGTCCGTATCGACCCAGTTGTTCGCCACGGTCTTCACGATGTTCAAGCCCGCATTCGTCAGCTCCCGCACCCAGACCTCGCTCCTCATCTCGGACGCGGAGTTCCCGTCTATCCCGTTGAACTGCACTACCCTTTTCCCGCGTCCCAGGGTCTTGATCACAAAATCAGACTGGATCCGCGCCCATTCCCGCTGATCCACCACGACGTTCAGAATCTTCGCCGATTCATACTCGCAGTCCGCGTTCACGTAGGTGATCCCGGCCCGTACCGCCTTGTCGATGATCGGGTCCAGCCCGGTGGCCGCTATGGGGTTCACCATGATGATATCGTACCCTTCGTTCACGGTCTGCTCTATCTGCTGTGACTCCACCGCGGGGTCGTTATTCGCCGTAAACGTCGCATACTCCGAGATGATCCCCGACCCCCGCAGGGTCTTTACCGCCTCGGTCATCTGATCCTCGTACACTATCCGGTACGCGTTACCTTCTATTACCGCGTTGTGGGATGCCACCCGGAACCCCGATGTCTTCGGGGTTTTGGACTGCTGTCCGCCGCCTCCGGCCACCGCCGGGCTTACCACCCCCGCCAGCAATACGCTGACGCATACCAAAATACCTGCAAATTTTTTCATGTTTCCTCCTGGTTTCTGTTCTATGCTGCGGTTCCTACCGCCCCTTAGGACAATAAGACCATAATGAATCATTATAGAAGAACATTACGGAATATGTCAACAAAATTCAGCAATTCAGCCAGGGCCAACGCATTTACTTTGAAAGCGCCGGAATTTGGTGTCTGACACCAAATGCGTCTTTACATGAAAGCCCTATTCCGGCTATTTTATGATTATGAAAAAAGTCGCTTTAACTGGAATAAAACCTACAGGAATACTCCACATTGGAAATTACTTCGGCGCCATCAAGCCCGCCCTGGAGCTGGCTAAAGAGTACGATGCCCGTTATTTCATCGCCGACTATCATGCCCTTAACACCATGAAAGACCCGAAGGAACTTTCGGCGACCATACGCCAGGTGGCGGCAGGCTGGCTTTCCTCCGGCCTGGACCCGGAAAAGGTGATCTTCTACCGCCAAAGCTCCATCCCCGAAACCTTTGAGCTTACCACTATTCTCATGGCCTTTACCGCTAAGGGGCTCATGAACCGGGCCCATGCCTACAAGGCGGCGGTTCAGGAAAATACCGAAAAGGGCGACGATCCCGACGGGGGGATCAACATGGGCCTCTTTACCTACCCGGTGCTCATGGCGGCGGACATCCTCCTCTTTGATTCCGATGTCGTGCCGGTGGGGAAAGACCAGGTGCAGCATGTGGAAATGGCCCAGGATATAGCCCAGTCCCTGAACTACAATTACCAAGGAGAACGTGAGTTCTCAGAACGCCAGTTCTCCAGGGAGCTGCTCAGGTTACCCCGGGCGGCGGTCCAGGAAAACGTCGCGGTAGTACCCGGCCTTGACGGGAGGAAGATGAGTAAGAGTTACGGTAATGTAATTCCCCTCTTTGCCCCGGAAAAGGAACTCAGAAAACTCATCATGCGGATCGTTACCAATTCACAGGGCGTAGATGAACCTAAGGATCCCGATACATCCCAGATATATTTGCTGTACAAACTCTTCGCCACCGGTGAAGAACAGGCTTCCCTGGCGAAACGTTACCGCCAGGGCGGCATGGGCTGGGGCGAGGCAAAGGAGGCGCTCTTTGCCGCGGCAAACCGGACCCTTGCCCCTATCCGGGAAAAATTTGACGCGCTCATGGCGGACCCGAAAAAGCTCGACGCCATTCTGGAAGAGGGCGCGGAAAAAGCGCGGCCCATTGCGGCAGCCACGGTGGCCAGGGTCCGGAAGGCTGCGGGAATCGACTTCTCATGAAGCATATAAAATACCATTACGATTTAAATGATGATTGGGAATTTTTTTCTGTTTACCGGGATTCTTTGCAAACCGGCGGTGAAGCCGGTGAGGGAGAAAAAGTACGGCTGCCCCATACGGTAAAAAATATCCCCCTAAGTTACTGCGATGAAAAGAGTTATCAAATGGTTTCGGCGTATCGCAGGAAACTCAGGGCGGATAAAGAATGGCAGGGTAAACGGGCGTTCCTTAACATTGGCGCGGCGGCCCACTGCGCGGAAGTATTTGTAAACGGAACCTTTGCGGGGGAGCACCGCTGCGGGTACACCGCCTTTACCGTTGACATCACCGGTTTTCTTGACTACGACAGGGATAATGTTATCCTCATTAAAGTTGATTCCCGGGAAAGCAGGAACGTACCTCCCTTCGGCTTTGTGATCGATTACCTTACCTACGGCGGCATGTACCGCGAAGTCAGCCTGGATATTAAAAACCCTTCGCACATCTCCGGTTTATTTGCCAAGCCGGGGGAGGAAGACGGAGAGGCTGTTCTTAACTGCGATGTATTCGTAAACCGCGAGGGGTTAACGGTAAAAGGCGCCGTCTATGATGGAGAAAAGCTTATAGCCGATCTGGGAACTGCCCGGACAAACGGGGACAGGGCCCGCTTTACCCGGAAAATTTCCGGCGCCAGGCTATGGCATATCCTGGATCCCGCCCTTTACACCCTGCGGGTGGAACTCTTCGATCCGGAAGACAGTAATGCTGTCAGCGTTATTGATATAAAAGAGCTAAAAATAGGATTCAGAACATGCGAATTCCGTTCCGATGGTTTTTATTTGAACGGAGAAAAAATCATTCTCCGGGGTCTTAACCGGCACCAGAGCTGGCCCTATGTGGGGTATGCCATGCCGAAGCGCCCTCAGCGGTTCGACGCGGATATCCTCAAATACGAGCTTAAATGCAACGCGGTACGGACCAGCCACTACCCCCAGAGCCATCATTTTATCAGCCGCTGCGATGAAATTGGCCTTTTGGTTTTCACCGAAATTCCGGGCTGGCAGCACATTGGCGACAATGCCTGGAAGGATGAGGCCTGCAAAAATACCCGGGACATGGTAATCGAATACCGCAACCACCCGTCGATAATTCTATGGGGGGTACGGATCAATGAATCCCAGGATGACGATGAATTCTACGCCCGCACCAACGCTATCGCCCATGAACTCGATCCTACCCGCCAGACCGGAGGCGTGCGTTTTATCAGCAAAAGCCATCTTCTGGAGGATGTGTATACCCTGAACGACTTCAGCCATGACGGAACAAACGCCGGGGTCAGGCCGAAAAAAGAGGGCACTGCGGATATGTCCAAGGGCTATATGGTGACCGAATACTGCGGGCACATGTATCCCACCAAAACCTACGACGACGAGCCCCATCAGCTTAACCACGTCCTGCGCCATGCCCGGGTGCTGAACGACGCCGCTTCCCACCGCGATATTGCCGGGACCTTTGGCTGGTGTTTTGCGGACTACAATACCCACGCCAGTTTTGGAAGCGGAGACCGGATCTGCCACCATGGCGTGATGGACATGTTCCGCAATCCAAAACCGGCGGCTGGGGTTTACAAAAGCCAGCAGGATGAAGAGCCTTTTCTTGGGGTAACAAGCAGTATGAATATCGGGGATTACCCCGGGGGCTACCTGAAGGATGTTTATGTCTTCTCCAATGCCGATACCATACGGTATTACAAGGACAACGTATTCATCAGCGAAACTGCTCCCAGCCGGGAATTCCCCGCCCTTGCTCATAGCCCCTTTCACGTCATCGACTTAATCGGAAACCAAATTGTTGAAAACGGCGATCTTGACGCGGCTTCCGCGAAAACATTCAAGAAACTGGTCCGCGCCGTGCTGCAATACGGGCCGGACAGGCTTCCGCTGGTAGAAAAACTGCGGTTCTTCTGGTTCATTGCCGTTAAACGGATAAGTATGAAAAAGTTATACGCCCTGGTGGGAAAATACGTAATCAACTGGGGCAGCGGAACTAATTCCCATCGTTTTGAAGCGCTGAAGAACGGCAGGGTAATAGCGGCGCTCACCAGGGAACCGGTAGAATCCCCGGACCTGGAGCTTATTGCGGATACGGCGATTCTGAGGGAAGAGGAAACCTACGATGCCGCAACGGTACGGATCCTCGGGGTGGATCAAAACGGCAACATACTCCCCTACTTGTTTGAACCCCTGGAGCTTGCTATAAGCGGTCCCGGCGAAATCATAGGCCCCAGGGTGATTGCCCTGCAAGGCGGCATGGCGGGGACCTATGTAAAAACGACCGGCGGCAAGGGCACGGTACGGTTGACGGTAAAGACCCACGGATTTGCGCCCAAAATCCTGGACTTCGAAGTACAATAGCGGTAGAATAGAACTATGGAGCCGGGGATTATATGCATCCCATCCGCATTCAAGCATGGGATTACTGTAGAGAACATTCGATGGGCTTTATTGCACCATCTGGCGGATGGAAGTATTGAGGAAGCCGATGAAAACAAGTATATTGCCATCGGCTTTGGCAAATCCGGTAATTTGCTTGAAATTATGTATAATCATATAGATGAGCAGACCGTTAAGGTGTTTCATGCTGTGAAATGCCGTAAACAGCTTCGTGAAAATTTAGGTATATAGGGAAAACTATGGCAGACATGACAGACGAAGAATATGACGCTCTTGACGAACTTTGGACGAAAACAACCCCCAAGGTGAATTTCTCGCGGCCCGGTGTTTTTGCCCGCCAGCGTTACCTTTTGGATTGCTTGGACACTGTCACCGCAAATTACATTCAAGCTTGCGCGGAAGCCGCCAATCAGACTCCGGCGCAGGTTATCGGAAAAATGGTACGGGAAAAAATCGCTGTCTTCCCATAACAGTACTTAGACCCCCGGCGCCTTTCTTGAGGCGTCCGTTGTGAAAGTTTGAATTGCCGGCGGCATCACTTTTTTCCGCCCACCGCGACAATAAAGCGCTGAAGGCCGATAAAGACAAGCAACAAGATACCCACGGTAATTTTTGTCCACCAGGAATTGATAGTCCCGTTAAACATGATCAGGGACTGGATGATGGCCAGGGTGAGCACCCCGAAAATTGAGCCGTATACATAGCCCACGCCGCCCGAAAGCAGGGTGCCCCCGATAACCACCGCGGCGATGGCATCCATCTCCATGCCCTGACAATGCAGGCCGTAACCCGAAAGCATGTAAAGGCTGAACACCACCCCGGCCACAGCGGAGCAGAAGCCGTTAATCGTGTAAATCAGAA
Organism: Treponema sp.; assembly: GCA_031290475.1. Classification (GTDB taxonomy): domain Bacteria; phylum Spirochaetota; class Spirochaetia; order Treponematales; family Breznakiellaceae; genus JAITNM01. The sequence goes on from JAITNM010000112.1 coordinate 31,026, forward strand.
TTTTGGTACGCTTTACCGGAATGCCCAGGAGGATGGCCGACTGCTCGTTCCCGCCTACGGCGTAGATGTTCCGTCCAAACTTCGTGTGCAGCGAAAGGTAGATAATCGCCGCCACCATCACGATGGCGATAATCACGTTGAGCGAAATAAACCAGTCGCCGAAGCGCAGCTTCCAGAGGGCCAGGTCGTACAGTGTTTTGTTCTTAATGGAGATGGACTGTATGCTGATGAGATAACAGGCGCCCCGTGCAAAAAACATCCCCGCCAGGGTGGCGATAAAGGGCGGCACTTTCCAGCAGGCGATGATGCAGCCCATGAGGAAACCGATGAGGGCCCCTGCGGCCAGGGCGGTCGCCACCGCGAAGAGGGCGTCGACTTTTGCGAACTCCGTCATGGACGAGATGATCATGGTGGTCAGGGCCACCACGGAACCCACCGAAAGGTCGATGCCCCCGGAGAGGATCACCAGCGTCATGCCCATGGCCGAGACCAGGAGAAAAGACTTGTCGATGAACAGATTAAAGAAGGTCTGCAGGTCAAAGAAGCCCCGGTAGGACACGGAGCCGAAAATAAAGGCGATAAAGAACAGGGCAGTGGCGGCCACTACCGAAAGATATTTGGTGGTAAAGTTTTCCATCCTTTGTGTGGTTGCTTTGCTCATGCCACGGCCCTCCCCGCGCTTACCTTGCCGGCTATACGGCCGGAAATCCTAGCGAAGAAGTCCGCCGAGATGCTTGACTGCAGGAAGCAGACCAGCACCACCACCAGGGATTTCACGACAAGCGAAACTTCAGGCGGCACCCCGAAGGAATAAATCGTGGTGGTCAGGGTCTGTATCAGCAGGGCGCCCACGAGGCCCCCGGCGAGGCTGAACTTGCCGCCGGCCATGTTCGTGCCGCCGATGACCGCCGCGAGGATGGCGTCAAGCTCCGTGTTGAGGCCCGCGTTGTTGGCGTCCGAGGCCTTGATGTTGGAGCAGACGATGAGGCCCGCAACGCCCGCGCAGAAAGCGCAGAACACAAAGCTGAAAAGCTTCACGGCCTTCTCGTTGATGCCCGCATACCAGCTTGCCTGGGCGTTGCCGCCCACCGCCGCCGTGAAGAGTCCCAGGGATGTTTTCCGCGTCAGGAAGAGCGCCAGGATGAACACCGCCAGGGCTATGAAGATGGTGAAGGGGAGACCCATTACCCAGCCGCCCCCGATGAAGTGGAAGGGCTCGTAGTAGACCGTGATGATCTG
>JAITNM010000114.1 GCA_031290475.1 Treponema sp.
AAAAAATAGCCCGGCCTTGCGTATTCCACAAGGCCGGGAGCGGCGGAAGAGGCCACAACGCCGCCTCTTCCAGTGGCGATCCCCTTGCGAGGACACTTTAATACTACCCCTTTTTATCGGCTAAGTCAAGCCAAAATCCTGTAACTTGGGTGCAACTTCTTTTTGGGGGCAAAGTATGATATACTCCCGGTATCAAATGCGCTGGATTTCGTGAGCATTTGTGTAAGCAACATTCATTAAATCTGGCTAGTTCTGGTTAGTAATGGCTAGTACATAACTACGTGACTAATTCATTATCCTACAATAAAATAGAGTAACAGTTAGCACTTGCGATAACGAAAAAACACCCTTTGTAAATTTCTAAAAAAAAGCCCCAAGCAATACGGCGGGTTTACTATGTCCCGAATTTAGCCGATAAAGGTAAAGACGGACTCTTTGGAGGGCTCTTGAGGTGAATTTTGGGCAGATGAAGGATATGCTAATCCAGGTGATCACCTCCTGGCAGGTGATCTTTATTACCGTGGTGGTGATCCTGTATCTCTTTCTCGTGTCCTATGTAGCAAAGCTTTACCACAAGGCCCGTATGCCCAAGAGTTCAGGAAAGAAAAGCAGGAAAAAAGCTTCCTCCGGAATTGAAGGCGCCGCCGAAGAGCCCGCCCTAAAAGCCGAGGGGAATGAAGAAATCATTTTGGAAGAGTGATGAGACTTTCCCAAAACTGATGTTTTGGGAAAGTCTCTGATTTTTAACAAATATCTTTTTAATTAAAGCAAATCCGCAACTCCGCGCCATATATAAGGGCGGAGGAAGAAATGACAAATGAACAGCTCAGGCAGTTTGAAAATACAGATCCTTTAAATGAAGCGGTAAACCGCTTGTTCGGACTTTCATACCTGTTCCCCTACCAGCGCCTGGTAGTTGCAAATATACTGGAAGCTGCGGGCTCCGCGGGCATTCCGGTTCATTGGTCAAATACAGAGTCCGCGGCTTCAACAGAAAATTCCGATATTGGCCAAGTTAAGAGCCCGCTTTCCGATCGCGAATGTTTGGGACGGCAGATTGTGATCCTTCCAACAGGCGCCGGAAAATCCCTTTGTTTCCAGCTTCCGGCCATGCTCATGGACGGTCCTACTTTGGTTATCTATCCCATATTGGGTTTAATGGCGGATCAGGAACGCCGTTTGCAGGAACGGGGATTTTCACCGGTTGTGCTCCGGGGGGGACAAACCAGGGAAGAACGGAATGCCATTTGGGAAAAGCTGCGTTCAGGCCGGAGTAAATTCATTATTGCCAACCCCGAAGTTTTGTTAACTCCGGAGGTAATGACTCAAATAGAAAACACGAATATTGTTCATATCGTTATTGATGAGGCCCATTGCGTCAGCGAATGGGGCGAAAGTTTCAGACCAAGCTATCTTGAAATAAATAAAATTATTGAAGCCGTAAAATCGCCGATGGTAACGGCGTTCACCGCTACCGCCGGAGATCCTGTATTGGAAAAGATAGAAAAATATATTTTTGGCGACAAAGGGGCTCACAGGATTATCGGGAATCCGGATCGCGGCAATATCGCCTATTCCGCCCAAGGCTGCATACTCAGGGATATGGCGGTGCGCGATTTGCTGCTCGCAAATCAAAGGCCCGCCATTGTGTTCTGTTCCTCCCGGACCGGTACGGAAAACCTTGCCCGGTATCTCAGAAATGAATTAAACGACAGGGACGCGGCCTGGCATAAAGAGATTCGCTTTTATCACGCAGGATTAAGCAGGGAAGAAAAAAAAGAAGTGGAAGGCTGGTTTCTGCACAACAGTGATGCTGTCTTGGTTGCAACGTGCGCTTTTGGTCTCGGAATCGATAAATCGGATATACGCACCGTGATACACCGGGACTGCCCGCCTTCCGTTGAAGCGTATTTACAGGAATCGGGAAGGGCGGGCAGAGACGGAAAACAGTCAAAAGCAATACTGCTCTGGGGGCCGGATGACGAAAAAAGTTTAAACCGGGCTAAATCGGAAGCCGAAAGCAGACGGCTTGCTCAACTGTTGGATTATGGACGCAATATAACCAAATGCAGAAGAGAAACGCTGCTGGAACTGCTTAATTATGAAGGCAGTGATGAAAGCCCCGGATTGCCGTGCTGTGATGTCTGTGAAAGTAAAGCCAATAAAAATCTGCGGGAAGAATTAAGCTTAACAGATTTTTTTCGGAGAAATAAACGATTATATACAATTAATGAAGCTGCCCATGTTTTGGCGCAAAATGAAAATATCCGCTGGTCAGAGGAAGATGTAAAACAATCTATTAGCCATCTTATCAAAAGCGGAAAACTAAAAAAATTGAATATTGTTTTCTGGAAAAACAAAATAACCCTTCAGAAGCCGGATGCCGCTAACCCTTGAGTTTAGCCAGCCTGGCGCAGGCTTCTTCCACGTCCTGCCGGTGGCCGAAGGCGGAGAACCGGATAAAGCCCTGCCCCGCCGGGCCGAAACCGGCGCCGGGGGTGGTAACTACCTGGCACTTCTCCAGAATTTCGGCGAACACGTCCCAGCTGTCCCGCCCGGGGAACCTTGCCCAGATGTAGGGGGAGTTGTCGCCGCCCGCGCAGTCAATGCCGAGTTTCCGCAGGGCGCCGCGGATCAGCGCGGCGTTCCCCAGGTAAAAATCGCAGAGTTCCTTCATTTCTTTTAACCCCTGGGCATCCAGCGCCGCCAGGGCGCCCCACTGGGCGATGTTAGACGCCCCGTTAAAGATGGTGCCGCAGACCCGCGCCCAATCGGCGTTAACGCTTTCGCCGCTCGCGTACTTTAAATCCCGGGGAACAATGGTCCAGCCCAGCCGTACGCCGGTAAAACCCGCGGGTTTTGAGAAGGAGTTCACCTCAATCGCACAGGTCCTGGCGCCGTCGATTTCGAAGATAGACTTGGGGAGTACGGGGTCCCGGATGTATTCGGCGTAGGCGGCGTCGAAGATGATAAGGACTCCCTTTTCCCGCGCCGCCTTTACCAGGGCGGCAAGCTGTTCCCGGTTCGCCGTGGCGCCTGTGGGGTTGTTGGGCGAGCAAAAGTAGAAGAGCGCGTTTTTTGGCAGCCCATCTAAATCGGGGAAGTAGCCGTTTTCCGCCGTACAGGGGAGGTAGGTGATACCCTGATAACCCGTCCCCGACCAGCCTCCCGCCGCGCCCGCAAGCACCGAACCGTCAACGTATACCGGATACGACGGGTCCTGAACCGCTACCTCCGTCTTCGCGCCGAAAAGCAGCTGCAGCCTCCCGATATCGCACTTTGCCCCGTCGGAGATAAATACCTCGTCAACCGTAAAACTGCCGGTATAAAACACTTCCGATATTTTCTTCCGCAGTTCCTCAAAGCCCTCATCGGTATAGCCCGAGTAGCCCTCCGCCGTGCCAAGCCGCTTCGCCCCTTCGGTAAGCCCCTGGTCGATGTGGGGCAGGATGGCCTCCGTGGTGTTCCCCACCCCAAGGCTTATGATCTTCGCCTCAGGGTGCGCCGCCGCATATTCCCGCCTGCGCTTGGCGATTTCGGGGAAAAGATACGCCGCCTTAATATTTTCGATGCACTTGTTTCGTTGTATCATGTAACACTCCTACTTAAACGTATCCAGCGCCGTTATATCCAATGTGGCAAAGTAATCTTCCACCGTTTCCGCCCGCCGTATCTGTATCACGGAGCCGTCGGGACGTAGCAGCAATTCGCCGCAACGGAGCTTGCCGTTGTAATTGAACCCCATGGCCCTGCCGTGGGCCCCCGAATCGTGGATGATCACAAAGTCCCCCACATCGATCTTCGGAAGCCTGCGCTGAACGGCAAACTTGTCGTTGTTTTCGCAAAGACTCCCCACCACATCATACGTTTCCGTTAAAGGGGCGTTTTCCTTGCCCGCAACGGTGATGTGGTGATAGGCGCCGTACAGGGCCGGCCGCATAAGGTCCGCCATGCAGGAATCAAGGCCGATGTATTCCCGGTAAATACTTTTAGTGTGAATCGCCCTTGAAACAAGCCAGCCGTATGGCCCGGTGATAGGGCGGCCGTATTCGGTGTGGATACCGAGGCCGCCGAGCCCGGCGGGAACAAGGATACTGTCGTAGAGCTTTTTAAGCCCCTGGGCAAGTTCGTCCCAGTCAATGGCCTCCTGCTCGCCCTTGTAGGGAATCCCCACGCCGCCTCCCAGGTTCACAAATTCCAGGCTGACGCCGGTCTTGTCTTGTATTTCCACCGCAAGCTCAAAGAGGATGCGTCCGGTTTCAAGATGGTAGTCCAGGTTCAATTCGTTGGAGGCCACCATGGCGTGCAGGGCAAAGCGCCCGGCCCCCTTGGCGCGGAGCAGGCCGAACCCTTCGAGGATCTGTTCCCGGGTAAAGCCGTACTTCGCCTCCTCGGGCTTCCCGATAATGAGGTTTCCGCCCTTGAGGGGACCGGGGTTATAACGGCAAGAACACAGCTCCGGAATACCGGCGTGTTTTTCCAGATACTCAATGTGGGTAATGTCGTCCAGGTTGATGACGGCCCCCAGCTTACGCGCCGCCTGGTATTCAGAAGCGGGGGTCTGGTTTGCGGTGAACATAACCGCCTCGCCCTTTATCCCCGCCATATCCGCCAGCGCCAGTTCCGAGTAACTGGAGCAGTCGGCGCCCAGCCCTTCTTCGGCAAGTATTTTCAGTATGAACGGATTGGGCAGGGCCTTTACCGCAAAGTGCTCCCGGTAGGAGGGAAAAATAGAAAACGCCTTGAGCAGCTTCTTTGCATTGGCCCGTATGGCCGCCTCGTCATACACGTAGAACGGCGCCGGGTACTGCTTTGCCAGTTCCTCAAGCCGCATTTTGGTTAAGGGAAAGCTTTTGACACCCATAAAACTACTATACCCGGCTTATCAAAAAAATTTAAGCCATATATATTGTCATACAGTGATTCAAAGTTACAAAAACCATCAATTTTTTATAGGTCAACTGCCGTTTTTTTGGTGATTACCTTGGCGGCGGTTCTATGACCCGTATGTTCCGTAAGATGAGGCGTTTGCCCATACGTATGCCGTTGGCCAGGATCATATCCCGGGAATAGCCTGAGCCCTCCACGGTTACGGTTTGCTGTTGTAATTGAGCGAGCTTGTCCCGGTCCTGCTGTTCGGTAAACCAATCCTCCGTATCCCCGCTGATAACCAGTTCGGTCCGGGGGCTGCTTCCCACAAGGCGGACCCTGCCGCTTACCCGGACCACTCCCAGTTCTTCTTCAACGGGGCCTATGGCCGGATCTTCCGCTGTTTTGTTCCGGTCCCGGTAATACCCCGGTTCGGCCTCCTCGTTCCCGGCCCCGGCCGTCCCCTTGGGCGCCGTTTCTTTCCCCCCAAAGCCCATAAGCAGGGCGGCGGAAAACGCGAAAAACAGTATAAAAACCAGGGCCTTAGTCCTGGCCATTGTCCGCTTCCGGCCGCTTAAGGGTAATTACCCCGCCCCCGTTTTGCCGGCCTATAAGATCCCGAATATCAATAGCATGGGGCTCACTGGCGTTACCATAAACGCTCCGTGATAAAACGGAGGAAGCAACTAACCGCGGTTTAGTTTCATCGATGATCAGTCCGGGCAAGGCGCCAGTTATTATGTCATAGTCATATTTCTCAAGCCCAGAATTCCACGTTCCGAGCGCAGTATTGGCATTGTACATGAGTATCCGGTCTTTTAAAGACGCAGCCGAATCCGGGCTTATTTTTATGTATTTTAGAGGCAGGGAATCGGCCGGTGCGGCGACAGACGATATACCGTACACCCCTTCGCCGGAGTATAGGCCATATTGTCCCCCTTTTACGGCCAACACCCTGGTTGTTATTTCGCCCTTGTACCCATAAAGCCCGGAGGGATCGTTTCTATAGTTTGCCTCAAACCAGTCGCCAAGAAGGGCAGCCCAGTCACTATAGCCGGAGTTAATTCTTGCGCCGGCCGCGGCGGTAACCGCACGGTAATCGGAATAGTCGGGTGACTTGACAATATCCTTATAAATCTCGACTCCCCCCGATTGGAGCCGCAGCCACTGGAAAAAAAGATACACCGTGGCGTATTCATCCATAATGCTGGCGGATCTTTCCCCCCAAACATAGAAGTTGTTTCCCCGGGCGATAGTTCCCATTGGATCGTAGTTAAACCAGTCAATGAGGGATTTAACTGGCCCCCCATACAAATATTCCGCAGCGGAGGCAATCCCCTCATCTATCCAGGTATCAACAAAGGAAAGCGTCACCTTTTGGCCTTCCACTTTTGCCCGGTGGTAAACCATAGAAGCAAAGTTAATAAGATGCTGATATTCATGGGCAATGGTGGTATAGGCGGTGTCCGGATTCTCGGAGAGTCCGGGGTTGGTATCGACCACGATCATGTCGGCCCCATTGGAATGCTCGTACGCGAATAAATCAATATAGGAAAAATACCCCGCCACAAAAACATCGCCCTCGGACGTATAAGTGTCTTTGATATCCGTAAGGAGGAGGAGGAGCCTCCCATTTTTATCCACATCCAGATTTTTACCCACATCCAGACCCAATGTAAGATAATCGCCAAAAATGCCGCTTAGTTTCCCATAGATGTTATTATCAAATTCATTGACGATTTTTGCGATTTGTTCTGCCGTCACACTTTCCGCTTGGTCAACCCAGACTTCGCACTTTTTCCCAACCGCCCTCTGATAAGCGGTAATGTCGGAATATTTATTATTTATGTCTAAGACCTCAAATTTTCTCGGGTTCGGATCTTTAACCGAATCCCCCAGTTGAACAGATTCATCCCCCGTATTCCCGGATCCCCCTCCCCCGGAACTTCCCCAATTTCCATCAACTCCATTCAGATCACAGGACATCAGCATCACCGTAGCGATAACTCCGGCTAAAGCCCAAATCATTAAGAATGACGTTTTTTTTAATAATGTCATTATCGATCCTCATCAGAAAAACACTTTTCCCCGCCCCGAAACGCGGCGGAGTACAGGCCCACTGTCCCAAATACCGGAGTTTTGGGGAGCCTTAATATCTAAATATAATCATTACCCGGTAAAATTGCATAGGATTTGGAAACATTTTTCTTCTTTCCGCTTTCTTGACAATTTCATATATCGGTTCTATGCTGTTTCTATAAACTAACCCTTTAGGGAGGCAAGAAAATGGCCAAGGTAGAACTGAAAAGTATAAGTAAGGTCTATGAAGGCAATGTCCGCGCTGTGGACAATGTCAACATAGTGGTTGACGATAAAGAATTTGTCGTCTTTGTCGGTCCATCCGGATGTGGTAAGTCCACAACCCTCAGGATGGTCGCCGGTTTGGAGGATATCACCGAAGGGGACCTCTATATTGACGGCGATCTCATGAACGATGTACCCCCCAAGGATCGGAATATCGCCATGGTATTCCAGAATTACGCCCTGTATCCCCACATGACGGTATACGAAAACATGGCGTTTGGGCTCCGGATCAAAAAGGTTCCCAAGGATGAAATCGAACGGCGGGTACAAGAAGCCGCCCGTATACTTGATATTGAGAAATTCCTGGACCGCAAGCCCAAGGCCCTTTCGGGCGGCCAGCGGCAGCGTGTAGCCGTCGGGCGGGCAATCGTCCGGAATCCCAAGGTTTTCCTCTTCGACGAACCCCTTTCCAACCTTGACGCCAAACTCCGCGTTCAGATGCGGGCCGAAATTTCCAGCCTCCACAACAGGCTCAACGCCACGATGATCTACGTAACCCACGACCAGGTAGAAGCTATGACCATGGCGAACAAAATCGTGGTTATGAAGGATGGGAAAGTCCAGCAGATTGGCTCCCCCATGAACCTTTACAATTACCCGATAAATAAGTTTGTAGCCGGTTTTATCGGATCTCCTCCGATGAACTTCCTCACCGTAAAGGTAGAAGAAAAGGGCGGTTCCGTGGCCCTGAACGAAGGTTCCTTCGAGATCAAACCCCTTCCCCAGCACGCCGAGTACATTAAGAAATACGCCGGGAAGGAAATCTTCTTCGGCATCCGCCCGGAAGATATGACCTATACCGAAAAACCGGCGGCTGAAAACAACATCTCCGTTAAGGTAACCGTGGTCGAACCCTTGGGCGCGGATATTCACCTCTGGCTCACCACCGCAAGCCCGGCGGCCCAGCAGATGGTGGCCCGGACCGAACCCCACCACCTCTTCAAGGTGGGTGACGCCGCCAACTTTACTCCCCGCCTGGAGAAAGCCCGCTATTTCGACAAGGAAACCGAGCTCTCCATTCTGGCTGAACTGGACCTCCAGGTGGTTGGGAAGTAAGTCCCTTTTTCCCGATAATACAGGCCGTTCAACCGCATGGGTAAACAGCGGTTGAACGGCTTTTTTGCGCCCCTCAACAAAACCAATTGTCATCATGGGCAATTGGTCAAACTCTAAAAATCCAACAGCGCCAAGACCAACCAAGGCATTGAAATCCGTCAAAATATGGTGTATTTTAAAAAAATATGGAGCATCTTTAAGGCCGGTGGGAACGCGGACGGAATCGCAAATTAAGGAAAGTCATGGGGAAAACCAAAATAACCGGTGCGGTCCTTGTTGCGGGACTGCTAATAAGCGTCCCAGGACTGCTTATATGCGTCCTGGGTTGCGCTAAAGACAGCGCAAACCTCCCGGCCCCGAAACAGTACCCGATCTATACCTCTTATCAGAAAATACCCGGCGTAAGCGCCGAAGAAATTGAGGCCATCGACGCGTTAAAAAAACGGAACGGGCCTTTTATCTACGGGATGAACCTGACCACCGAAACCTTTTATGATGAAAACGGTGATATTCAGGGCTACAGCGCCCTGTTTTGCGAATGGCTTTCGGAGCTCTTCGGGATCCCCTTTAAGCCGGCTGTGTATGAATGGGGCGATTTGATTGACGGGCTGGCGGGGGGGACCGTTGACTTTACCGGGGAACTCACCGCCACTGAAGAACGCCGGGAGAAATACTTTATGACCGACGCCATTGCGGAGCGTTCTATCAAGTACATGCGGCTCCAGGGCAGCGAGTCGCTGTCAACGATACAGGCCGTCCGTCCCCTGCGCTATGCCTTTCTGGAGGGCGCCACAACTCCCGGCCTGGTTTCCCCCCATATCACGGGTGATTTTGAGATCATCTACATTGACGATTATGACGACGCCTATGCCATGCTCAAAAACGGCGACATAGATGCCTTCTTTGAGGAGGGCATCGTCGAGGCCGCCTTTGACGGCTACGGCGACGTGAGGGCCGAAGAATTCTTCCCCCTGATTTACGGGCAGGTTTCCTTTACCGCACAAAAAAGCGCGTTG
>JAITNM010000163.1 GCA_031290475.1 Treponema sp.
AACTTGTTACATTATGAACAAGAAGTCGCTTATGTCAATCTGATTAAAAGAGCTGAACCTTTTAGTACGGAAAGGGCTAAATTAATGAGAGATTGCTATGAATTGGTTTCCCAAATAAAGAAACAAGTTAGGCTAAATGATAAGCACGATATAATAAAACAGACTTATGGTGCAAAAGATATATATTTTTCTCTTGTAAAAAAGATAGTTGAAAGAATTCTTAATAAAAAGAATGAATGTGTATATTTTGAAGCAGGTGTAGGAACAGGAAAAATAATAAAAGAAGTAATGGCATTAAATAATAAATTGGGGGGAGAGAGGATAAAAGCTATTGGTTGTGATATTTTTGTTGATCCGGTTTTTATTAATTCTGATATAAACATATATGAAGGAACATTATATAATTCACTGATGAAAATTGATGATAATAGTATTGATATATTTTATTGGAATGATGTAATGGAACATATACCCATTGATGAAACACATGAACATATAAAACTAATAAAACAAAAACTCGCTGTTGACGCTTTTGTAATAACAATAACACCTAATAGATTGAGAGGTCCGTGTGACATTACATCATTATTTGAACCTAGAGGTAGCGAAGCAAAAGGAACTCATTTTCACGAATATACATTTAAAGAAGTATTAGAGCTTTATAAACAATATAATATGGTAAGCGCATTTGGAGTTTGGGTTGGTTTGATAGGTTATTTTACTAATAAGATAACAATCTCGAGATCGGTACATATGATTGATAAAATCAAATATTTCGTAGAACATTTTGTCGTTCTATTGCCTTGGATTTTAAGACGATTATTGATTGGTTACACAGCTTGTGCTATATCTGTAGTAACACCTTGTGACATAAAAAACTGAAGGTATATGTATAAATCAACAACCCCGCCGCAAGCGGCCGGAGTATGTTGTCCTCATAAGGTATTGGTCTCGGGTCCATACCCCTTATAACGCCCAAAGGGTTGGGGTATGGACCCTCGCCACGAATCAATATGATTGTAGAAATAGATATAAAATGAAATATTTTATTTATAAATAATAATTATAGCATGAAGTAAAACTAAGATCTGTATCAGAGAATTTATTTCATATAACACATATTATTTAATGAAGAGGTTTGTTTATGAGCACTCAAAAGAAAGCACTGGTTTGTGGTGCGGGTGGATTTATCGGAGGTTATCTTGTAAAACGTTTAAAAGAAGAAGGGTATTTTGTCTGTGGTGTCGATATAAAGCATCATGAATATCGCGATACGGATGCGGATGAATTCATACAAGGCGATCTGCGTGAACAGAATTTTTGCCGGAAAATCACTTCTGATATACAATTTGATGAGCTTTATCAGCTTGCAGCAGATATGGGCGGTGCGGGCTATATTTTTACAGGGGAACATGACGCAGTGGTGATGCATAATTCCGCTACCATAAATCTCAATATAGTGGAAGAAGCAAAGAGAACCAGCATTAAGAAAATTTTCTATTCATCTAGTGCCTGTATCTACCCGGAACGCATTCAAAAAGATGCTAATAATCCCGGCTTAAAAGAAACAGACGCCTACCCTGCAGGACCTGACAGTGAATACGGCTGGGAAAAACTCTTTAGTGAACGTTTGTATATGTCTTACGCCCGTAATTATGGTATGGAGATTCATATTGCACGATTTCATAATATTTTTGGTCCCTATGGAACATGGACCGGTGGCAGAGAAAAGGCTCCTGCCGCTATGTGCCGGAAAGTCGCGGCGACTCTGAATGGGGGTGAAATTGAAATATGGGGAGACGGAGAGCAAACACGGACATTCCTTTATATTGATGAATGTCTTGAAGGTGTCAGACATCTTATGGAATCAACGACAGCCGGTCCTGTCAACATCGGTTCCAATGAATTAATTTCTATAAATAACCTGGCAAACATGGCCATGACTATTGCGGGTAAAAAATTGACCTTTAAGCATATTCCCGGTCCTTTGGGAGTACGGGGTAGAAGTTCTGACAACACCTATATTCAACAGGTTTTAGGGTGGAAGCCGACTGCGAAACTTATAGACGGCATGAAAGTTACCTATAACTGGATTGCCGAACAAGTGACAAAACAGAATTTGTCTATAAAGTAAATCATTTTTATATACAGGCACACATACCATAAATAGTCAAGTAATGCCCCGCTGTATCATTCTCTATCATTACTATTATCCCGACAATGTAGTAAGTGCCCGACATTTTACTGATTTTGCCGAAAGTTTATCCTCAAAAGGGTGGGATGTTCAGGTTTTTACCAGCAGTTATTATTGCCGGAAAGCGGGCACCATCTTCCCTCATAATGAAGTTCACCATGAAGTTCATATACGGCGTTTTAGTCATCCTGTTCTTCCCCAATCAAAGAACATAGGACGTTTGTTAAACAGTTTCTTTCTTTCGGTAAAATGGTTCTTTGCATTATTATTAATGCGGACTGATGTTGTTATTTTTGGCACTGATCCACAATTCTCATTTTACATGATCCCCTTGCTGATATTTTTTAGGCCTCAATTACCGATTGTGATATGGGGTTTTGATCTGTATCCTGAAGCAATTTTTGCAGATGGAATACGAGTATCAAAAATTGTAAAAAAAATGCTCCAGTGGTGGGCGGGCATCAGTTATCGTTGTTGTGGTCTTCTTGTTGATATAGGCTCTTGTATGCGTAGTCGTTTTTCTGCGTATCATCCTCATGCGAAATATGAGACTATTGTCCCCTGGGCACTAAAAGAATCGATCAGAGTTGAACTCCCTCCTGATAGTACTATCCGTCATGAGTTATTCGGAAACGCGGAATTAGGCCTGCTCTATTCCGGTACAATTGGAAAGGCCCATCAATTCAAAGAGTTTGTCCTGTTAGCCCGAGAATTACGAAGGCGTAATACTTCAATAGCTTTTTGTTTTGCGGGACAGGGGAATAGCTATCATGAATTACAAAAAATGATTACGTCTGAAGATTACAATATCAGATTTGCAGGATTTATAGATGAAGTATTGCTGCCATTACGCCTTGCAGCAGCGGATATGCACCTGATTAGTTTACGGTATGGTTGGGAAGGGATTGTGGTACCATCGAAGTTCTTTGGGTCTCTCGCTGCAGGACGTCCCCTGCTTTATTGCGGTACCCCCGATTCTTGTATAGCAAAATGGATTAAAGAGGAACATATTGGTTTTATTATTGACATGGATACTATTGAACTTACTGCTGATAGATTAGAAACATTAAGCCACAATCGTAGTCAGATAATACAAATGCAGGAACACGCTCTTTTATTTTATAATCAGCATTTCTCAAAAGAAATGCAATGGGTGAAATGGGATAAGATCCTTAGAGATTATATTAAAAGATCAAGTTAAGAATATATTAGTGTTATAGGGACTATAGATTTTAAAAAATTTAGTTTTGAGACTCAATATTCATGATATTTCAAACCTAAAAGGATTCCTATGAAAACATGCAATAATATCTCGGTTCTCAGTCTATATAAATTATTTACGTCAAACTAAGAACCATCCGTGACCAAAGAACAGCGCACCGACGATGAAATCTCCCTCATAGACCTCTTCGCGGTCCTCTTGCGACGCAAGGTTATGCGTACATCCCTGACCGTGACTGAGAGTATTGCATAGGGCTAGATGAAGGGTTTGATCCGGCGAGCAACAACGGGTGGCTGCATAACTTCAACCTGCTGGCGCCCGTGGTGACGACGGCGTTATCGATAGTGACGACGTTTATCACGGTACTGATGCTGGGGAGATAAACAGACCAGAGAGAGTCCGGAGCGGAAGGCCCGCGAATGAAGGCCCCCGGGGACGCCGAGAGAAACGGCGCCGCCGGGGGCCTTTTTGTTTTACGGCGAAGGCGGCCTCTTCTGGGCCCTACGCCATGCGGCGTTCTTGGCTGGAGCCGCTTCCTGCCGGAAGCGCCTTTTTTGCGGCGGGCCTTTTGCTTTCCCTTGACTGCCCCTGGTCCTGTTATTTACTTACCGCTAACCGGGCTAATTCTTTCCCGCTCTGGTCATTGGTCCTAAAATGCCGCACCTCATAATCCGTCCCATGCTTCAAGCCGAGAGCTGGAAAAATCCTTCGGTATAAGCTATACTGAGGGATGGAGGACACCCATGCTGTCTCTTGCGGAAAAAAAGTCCTATTATACCTATGTTGATGTCCTTGAATGGGACGAGGATGTCCGGGCTGAAATCATTGATGGAGAACTCTATATGATGGCCCCGCCAACGCGGTTCCATCAGGATATTATTTGGGAGCTATCCCGGCAGTTCGGAAATTTCTTGCAGGGGAAGCCCTGTAAAGGGTATTCCGCCCCGTTTGGGGTGCGGCTGTTCCCCCGGGAAGACCAAAGCGATGATATGTTCGTGGAACCGGATATTGTGGTTGTTTGTGATAGTTCGAAACTGGACGACCGGGGCTGTAACGGCGCACCGGATCTGGTTGTTGAGATTTTATCACCTTCTACCGCCCGGCATGACCGGGTGGTGAAGTTCAGGAAATATCTTGAGGCCGGGGTTCGGGAATACTGGATTGTGAACCCGGAGGAGAAAATAGTACAGATTCATATTTTGGATAATGGTCAGTATATCACTAAAACCTATGATGAAACCGAAGAGGCCCCGGTTACGATCCTGCCGGGCTGCGTCATCGCGTTGCCCCTGGTTTTTGGAACATAGCCCGGTAAATCCAAAAACATACGTTTAATTCGTTGCGAAGGGTACATACCCAAGAACTCGCTTGCGCGTCATTTCCTGGCGGCTGCAAGCTCTTTGGCTTTTGCTTCCCATTCCCGGCTTTTGGCCTCCGATGCGAATGCTGTTGCGTCAAGCTTGGCCTTTACCGGCCTGGCCTTTTCTCCGTTGCGGTAAATTTCGGGCTTTCCAAGTTCCGCTTCCAGGGCGGCTTTCTCCGTTTCCAGCTTCCCAAGTTCCGCGAGGATCTCCCCTTCTTGCCGTTCCAGCCTGCGGATCAGGGTCTGCTTTTGTTTTGCCGTTTCCCGCTGTTCGGCCGCACCCAGCACCGGCCCGGAACCGGCCTTTACAAGGATGGCCCTGGGTAATTGCGCCGTATTACTGTTTTCAGTTTCCGGTTCCGGCGCGCGATGTTCAGCGCCCGGAGACCTGCCCGAAGGGCTTGCGGGGGCAGTTGCTGTTGGGATAAACGGACGGCCGGAAAAATCACTCTCCACATTTCCGGTAGTATTACGGTTACTCTCAGTCTCTTCCCGGTCAATCCGTTCCAGATAGTATGTGTAGTTCCCGTAAAACAGGCGGTGTTTTCCCGTGCCGGCCTCGGATCGCAGCTCCAGGGTTTTTGTTGAGAGGGCTTCCATGAAGGCGCGGTCGTGGGAAACGAAGATGATGGTACCGGAAAATTTCCGGAGCGTATCCAGAAGTATGTCCTTGGAATAAATATCCAGGTGGTTTGTAGGCTCGTCCAGGATAAGGAGGTTCATGGGCTTGAGGAGCATCTTGAGCAGGGCAAGGCGGCTCTTTTCACCCCCGGACAGAACCGAAACGGGCTTGTACACATCATCTCCCCGGAAGAGAAAGGCGCCCAGCATGTCCCGCACCCTTGGTATCAACGCGGTGGGCGCCTCGGCTTCCATAAATTCCAGGGCTGTTTGCACACTCCCGTCGGGAGAGGCGCCCGTCATGGCTTCGGCGGCGTCCTGGGAAAAGTAGCCCGGGGCAATACCGGCGCCGTACCGTACCGACCCATCGAAGGCGGCATCGGTTCCGGCGAGGATACGGAGCAGGGTGGTCTTGCCTGCGCCGTTCCGCCCCACCACCACGAGGCGTTCTCCGGAATCCAGGTCCAGGTCCAAGCCGGAAAGCACCCGGCGGCTGCCGTAGGATTTGCCTACACCCTGCAGGGCAAGGGCGACGCGGCCCGAGTGGGGGGGCGGAGGAAAGGTGATGCTGATTTTTTTGAGGGATTCGGGGATCACGATCCTTTCCATCTTTTCAAGTTTCTTAACCCGTTCCTGTACAAAAGCGGCCTTGCTGGCCTTATACCGGAAGCGGTTGATCAGGCTTTCCAGTTTGGCGATCTCTTCCTGTTGTTCGGCGAAACGTTTGACCAGGCTCTCCAATTCAACCTGGCGGATCTTTTCGTAGGCCGTATAGTTTCCCGCGTACCGTTTAAGGTTCCCCTGAAAAAGTTCGTACACTTCAGTTACGGTAACATCCAGAAAATACCGGTCGTGCGATACGAGGAGGCAGCCGCCGGTAAAGGACCGGAGCCAGGTTTCAAGCCAGGACCGGGCTTCAATATCCAGGTAATTGGTGGGTTCGTCCAAAAGCAGGATATCCGGCGCTTCCAGGAGTACCTTTGCCAGGGCGATACGCATCTGCCAGCCGCCGGAAAATTCCTCCACCGGCCTATCCAGGTCGCTTTCGGTAAAACCCAGGCCGGAAAAAACCATGGAAATGTTCTGGGCACGATGGTAGTAGCCGGAATTTTCCACTCCTTCCTGAAGCCGGTGGTATTCTCCCAGCAGATTCTTTGTTTTACTGTCGTCAGTCTTAACCGCCTCAAGATCGCGGCCTACTTCTTCCATCTGCCGAATCATAACCGTGATGCTGTCGTATGCGGTCTCCGCCTCTTCCCGGAGGGTCTTGCCCTGGTGAACAATGCCGGACTGGGGCAGATACGAAACCCTGCTTTCCTTCTGTACCGCCCGCTCCCCCGAATCGGCATTGAGCTTTCCGGCAATAACCTTCATAAGGGTTGATTTGCCCGAACCGTTAGCGCCGGCCAGGGCTGCCCGGGTGCCGGTAGCAAGATTGAGGCCTACATCCCTTAAAATATCCCGGTCACCGAAGGCGAGAGAGACTTTAGTAAACTGAACAAAAGCCATGGCTAACCAAACCGCTTAAAATTAACCGAATTATGCAAAGCTCTTACCCATCCATCTTGAAAAAGAAAATTACTGTGGGAGAGGCGGAACGGCGTTCTACCGTAACTCCATTGAGATTTTCTTCCGGAACATGCTCAAGCCTTAAACCTTGCTCATCCAGGGTGTACAAAAAGTGTACCGGCAGGGGAGGACTCCCGGCGCCGTCGAAACGGAGGGTGAATGCGCCCTGGGAGCGGCCTTGCAGGGCTGCGCCCAAATAGAGCCGCATATCTACGGCGCCTGCGCCCAATGCCGCCGATGGAATAATCCCGGGAATCAGAAGACTGTTTCCATTCCAGGTAAATCTGCCGTCAGCGTTAAAAGAAATTATCCCGTAGTTGGCGCTGGAAAACTCCGGCCCCAGGGCAATAAAACTTTGATACAGGGTATTCCGCCGTTCGATTTCCCGAACAACAAGATCTTCCAGGGAAGAGGGCAGGGTGACAAAGAGCAGGGTCCGGACAGCCCCGCCGTCATCGGCGTACTGCACCGCCAGGAGTGAATCCCCCCGCAGGGTCATTTGCAGGGAAGACCCGTCGAAATGCCAGGAATGTTCCCTCTCCTTGGTGATGCCGGTATATGAGAAAGTACGGTTCAAACCGGGGGCGAAGATCCGGGCCAGCCCGGCGTCCGCTCCGGTAAAGAACTTCCATTTTTTATCCAGTTCTTCCAAGTCGATCTTATCGGCGGAAATCATATCTCCATAGGACTCGGGGTACCAGTTTTCAGAGAGAATCATATCCAATTCAGGATCTTCGGTTTCCGCTGTTTCAATATACCCGGCGTTCAGGGGTCCGCCCTGGTGTTCAAAGAGCCTGAGCCGGTAGGAAAAACAGCACCCCCTGTTGCCGTCTTCGGTAAGCACCTGGTACCAGTCTCCCGGCAGGGGCTCTCCGGTAGTACTGATGGCGGGGATCCCTTCAATTTTGGTAAGGATCTTGACGATCTCCCCCCCGCGCAGCCGGTAAACCCGCCGGGAACTGTTGTCCGGCCCTTCCCGGATGGGAAGCCCATCCTGCAGGGTTTCTGCGTAAAGAAGGGCGTATTTTTTAAATTCCTCCGCCCGTTTTATAGCAGCGTTCCTGCTCCCCACGAGTTCCAGCTGGGAGAGGGGTATTTCAAATTTATCCGGTTGATCGGTTCTGCCGGACTTGTACTGCGGAGGGAACCCGGCCACCCAGACAAGATCAATATTGGAACGGATGTATACCGGAAGAACCGTTCCCGAAGGGATCTCCGGGTCCTCTAAAGACCAGAGGAGCATGCCCCAGCCAAGGGTCTTCCCGCAAGAGCCGAGTAACAGGATTCCTGTAATAAAAAATGCCGTCAGAACTGCAATACGTCTCATGATCACGGGCCTCTTTTCTTTTCCGTCCAATGCCGCATCTTATAGGCGGCCCAATGGGAAACAAGGAGTCTGAGCCGGGTATAGCCGGCAAGTTCATCATCCAGGGTCACTTCGGAGAGGATCATGTGTACCAGATAGTTTCCCGAATTGCTCTTAAGCTCCAGGATCCACCGGGAAAGGGCCACCCCGTGCTTATCCCGTATGTAGGTTTGAATCGCCGTCTGCAGGGTTTTTGCGAGCCGTACCCCCTGTTTGTGGATAACTTTTCGTTCAGCGCTTTTCCATCCCCCCACCGATGCCGCATAGGCTTCTACCGCCGATTCAGCCTCGTCCATGGCGAGGGTAGGGGCCAGGGATTCATCTTCCAAGTACCGTACCAGAAGCGGATAGAAATGCTTTTCCGTCCCTAAAATACTCGCCATGGCCAACACCACCTCGTCCCGGAGATACGGGGGCGGATCCTTTTCCCGCAGTATATCCAGGAGCACCGAAAGGGAATTAACGGATTTGTAAATGCCAAAGGCTTCCACCCCCATAATCTTAAGCCGGGGATTACCCGTTTTGACGATTATTTCCTCAATCCGGGGTCTAAAAGCCTCGTCTTTAAGCCGGGCCAGGGCAATAATCGCCTCCCCTGCAAGCATGTAATCATCGGACATGGCCAATTCCCGCAGAAGAGGTATGGCGGAAGTACAGCCGTGATTGCCCAGAATACGGGCGGAGATATAGGCGGTAGTATAAGGATTGGTGATAATATCCGACATTAACGCTTTTTCCGCGTTTTCATTTAAAATTTCCAGAGTTTCCATAGCACGAATACTTTCGGATCTGATGGAAAACCTGGGGGACCTTGCCCGATCCAAGAGTCCCTTAATTGCGAGCTGAGAAGGATTGTCGTGGAGGGCCTCTAAAAGCGCCTCCTGTTCCTCAGCCGCGCCATTCTTGCTCAGCCGGTCCAGGATGGTAATGGCCTTGAGGTCCCGGTAGGAAAACATCACTTCCAGGGCGCCCTTGAAGGGAAGGGAGCCCAAGGGGGTAAGATCCTTCTGAAGCTTGAGAATGATCCCCGTTAGTACAATGAGGATGGCAAACAGTACCTTGAACGAAAGGAAACGGCTTAAACCCAAGGTAGTAAAAACGTCGAGGAAAACGCCGGCCAGGAGAGAGCCCGCGACGCCGGCAATGCCGAATACAAAGAAGTACATAATCCCCATATCAAGCATAAGCTCGCGGGGGCTCAGGGCAATAAAATACGTCTGGGCGATTCCCTCGGCGCCGAGAAAACCAAAGTTCAGAATAAAAAACAGGAAGGTAAGGTACAGTACTACTGTTGTAGGATTATCAATTCCGCCCTGGGGAAAGAAAACAACAGGGATGATCCCCACAAGGCCGCAGATAACACAGCAGATATAAATCGGTTTTACCCCAATCCGGTCCACGAGGAATTTTATCAGAAGCCCTACCATCAGGTTTCCGAGACCCCCGAAGACCGAATACAGGGAAACCATACCGTCGCTCTGATTAAAGACTTCCCGCGCATAGACGGTGATAAAGGTGCGGGAAACTCCCGAAACCAGAACCATCAGCATGAGGACTACAATAAACTGCCGTATGGGCTTCTGCGAAAACGCCTCCTTAAAAATCCCCGTAAAACTGACGTCCTTTTCCCCTTCTTCCTTGGGTATCTCCGGGATTTTACCGACCAGGATGCCGCTGGTAACGCCGCCTATAATGCCGAAGGCGAAAAGAACAGAGTAGATAAAGAGGGGCGGCTCCCTGCCCAGGAACATGGCGACGGCAAAGCTGGAAAACATCCCCACCGCGCTGTTGATAATCTGGATCTGGGTCATGTAGCTGCCCCGGTCCGGGCCGGCCGCCAGGGTACTCAAAACCGGGTTATTGGCGATCATGCCCGTACCCCTGCTGGCGTGGAAGATAAAAACCCCGATCAGCATGAACTGGAGGGCAATGTCAGGACGGTTCCGGGAGGCCATTACCGGGATCAACAGCAGGGGGCTCATCCCGATGGCCCGGATTATCCAGGCATAACTGTAAATTTTAACAATGGAAAACCTTCTGGTAAGCACTTTCCCCAGGGGGAGAAAAAAATGGGCCATGTACATCATGGCGGTAATGACGCCGATGATGGTAGCCGGGGCGTTCAGCCGCATGGCCATGAGTATAACTATGGTCCCCACCAAAAGCTGCCAGGAAAAGGAATTAAAAACATTAAAAAGATTATACAGATCCCGTGCTTTTGCCTGATGATACGGTGAGAGCGAATTACCCATATAAAATTCATACTATCTATTTAGGAGGCAAATTACAAGGTATGCCCTAACCGGGCGGGCCGCTGATGCGGTTTATAATGCCCAGTCTGGTTTTGTCGGATAAGGCGGACAAGAGGGCGATGGCTTCTTCCAGCGCGGGGCTGGCTGCGTCCGGTTCTTCCATAAAAAAGCGATAGGGCTCCACCTCCAGGGCGCGGCCGATTTTTTCAATCAGCGGCAGCGACGGGAACCTCCGCCCTATTTCTATTTCCCCGATGTAGTTGGTTGCGGTATTGCAGCGTTCGGCCAGCTTCATCTGGGAAATTCCCTTTTTATTCCTGAACTTCCGCAAGTTGGCGATAAAAATCTGCTTTAGGTCCATGTTTATAGGCTAATTGCCTATAAAAGCTCTTGACAATCAGCATATTGACATGTGAATATAGTCAATATGACAATATTAAGATTTTCCGGTTAAAACACGGAAAATAGTGGGGTTATTATAATTTATGAAACTTAAATTCAGGTCGAGCCTTATCGTTATCCTCAAACACGAAGTCTCCCGGTGTAAGGCCGAATAACCGTGACGGCGAAAAATACCAATTTGACCGGAACGGCGAATTTCCCGGAAGGCACGGAAGTATCTTTCAATGACGCCGAAGCGTCCCTCAAAGATTTGGGGGATTTGGTGAAAAACATGGATGTTCCTTTAAAGCAAATCCAGGCCGCTCTAAAAGGCCTGGAGACTTCTTTAAGGAAGGTATATATATGAACAATGGGAAAGTATTGGTGGTGGATGATACGAAAGTAAATTTAAGAATTGCTGAAATATTTCTTAATGATTACGGATTAGAAGTTGATTGTGCAGGAAGCGGCCAAGAGGCTATTTTGTGTATAATAAATAAGAAGGCCGAATATGACATAGTATTTATGGATTATATGATGGAAGAATTCAATGGAATACAAACAGTAAAAAAAATCAGGAATGAAATAGGGATAGAATATGCCCAACGGGTGCCAATAATAGCATATACGGATAAAATAAATGAGGAAAATATAAAAAAATTTTTGGCTAACGGCTTCAATGATTTTCTGGAAAAACCAATAAAAAAAGAAAATTTAGACAAAATATTGAAGAAATGGATAGGGGAAAAGATCGGATTTAATCCGGCAGGCTGCGGCGGCGGTTTATAATGTTCAGTCTGGTTTGTGTATATGACAATCAGCAGTTTGATATATAATTAAGATTTTCCGGTAAAAATGTCGAAAATAGTAGGTAAAAGGTGGTCTTTTATGAAACTTAAATTCAGGCTGAGTATCATTGTTACCGTAATCATGGTGGCGGTCGTGGCCGGTCTTTCCATCCTGATCCTGACCCAGGCATCGTCTACCATTACGGAATTGTCCATTGGAAGCGTTGAGCGGCTGGCTTCCCAGCAGGCCGTCTATTGGCAGGGCCGGGAAGAAGGCTACCTCCGGGTCGCCAAAACGGCGGCTTCCTATTTTGGGGGCTACGAACAGATCGAACCTGAATTGCGGCGGCGCCAGTTCGACCAGTTTCTGGAAGAGGTCATAAGCGCGGAACCGAATCTGGTGGGCATATTCGCCACATTTAAGGCCAATACCCTGGACGGCCTGGACGCCCAATACCGGGGGGTGACCGGCTCCACCGATGAGGGGCTCTACGCCTCCATGTTCAGCCGGAAATCGGGGCGCCTGGAACACCAGACCGCCGACCGGGTTTCCGTAGCCCTGGAGGCTATCAGCGCGTCCAACAACCGGAAAGAAATACTTGCCGACCCGAGGCCCGATACGGTGAACGGTAAGGCGACCCACACGTTCAGTATCACGGTCCCGGTTATCAACGACAGGACCAATGAGGTGGCGGGCATTGTGGGGGTCATCATTCAGGTTGACGCGGTACAGCCCATCGTGGAGCAGGCCATTCACGCCAACGAAGATATTACCGCCATGGCGATTTATTCCGATGACGGCTACATCCTGGGCAGTTATCAGGTGGACCGGGTAGGGAAAAATATACTGGAAGCGGATGCGGGGCTGTTCGGTTCCGCCATCAACGAAGCGCAGCAGGCGGTGCAAGAGGGAAAACTGTACCATACCAAGCAGTATTCATCGGTACGGGGCACTAATTTACAGATCGTCCTGTATCCTTTTTTTATCGGGGAGAGCGGCTCGTCCTGGTCCGTCATGATAGGCGCCTCGGAAGCATTTATCCTTAAAGAAGTTTCCGCTTTAACCC